>JAJYZF010000177.1 GCA_021800165.1 Planctomycetota bacterium
CCGCTCCGTCACGCCGGATTGCTCCGGCTCCAGCCGGTGCAAAGCACTGGCCGAAAGACACTATCAGACCGCCCGCCTTGGCTTCCCGCCCCCTGACGTGGAAGGCCAAGGTGGGCTATGTTGTGGAGACAACCGAATGGACGAGTGGGAGGGTTTTGGAAGCTCCCGCCACTGGCATTGGTGAGAGGCCGACAACGGGACCGGCGCGACGTTCCGAGGCGGTTCCGGATCACCGGTGGAACTTCCCCGGCAGCCCTGCCGTCCATGATACATGGCGGAGTAAATACCAAGTTGCCGAGGGGCGCTTCACCCTGGCTGACTTGGTTCGGTGGATGGTTTTGCCGCGCCCCGTGACACAGGCAAGTTGGCGTCCCGCACCGTTGCCCGCTGGCCCGTGTCGGCCGATGGCCACGCCACCAATAAGGATACTTGCGCTCTCTCCCGCGCAGGCTTTTCGCGCTGCTTGTCGCGCGGGCCAACGGCTCCCGGTGCCGCCGACTGGCCGTGCCAACAGTCTGCCAAGCAGGCCCATCCTTTCCCCGATCAGGCTGCCGTAACACCCGTCAATATCTCCCTGAACGCTCGCCCACCGCGCGACTTGTGCGATCCTATAAAGCCTTCCCCGCCCGGTTCCCAACACCGTCATCTTCCGTGTCGAACCAGGCCGGAGGATGGCCCGAAGCCAACCCAATCGACTCTGCCATTACCCCCAACGCCGGATGGCAACCTAACCAGTACGCAGCCCGACCAACGGCTTCGGACGAAGGTTCATCGCACTGCCAACGCACCTGTTTTTCGCGCTGCATCGGTGCGCTCCGAGTACCTGCCAAAATGACAAATGGCCTCCCGAAGGGCGCATCCGGTGCCGCGCAGATTACCGCTTCCGGCCACACACATAAGCTCGGCCATGACGGGTTCACACCTTGGCCGGAGCTTCGCATCAACACCAGATTCTCCCGGCACCGCGTACCATACCCAGTGCCAACTTTCGTGTTGCCATGCTCGCTTGCTCGGTTGATCGGCAAGGTCTCCAAACCATCCCAAAGCGTTGATTTCAGCGATTGAAAAGTGGAAGGCAAGGTAAAGGAGTTGGCATCCCGATTTTTGTAACCGATTGTATTATCATCACTTAGGTGGCATCCCATCATTCTTGCGAGATGCCATTAGCTGCCAGAAGCGTAGCGCAACGTGTTGCGGTGTAGCAGCGCGTTCACAAACGCAGCGGCCCCGTTCGCACCTGCGGCGGCTGAACTCAATATAACCGGACACCATATAGGGTCGGGCCGCGACGGCATCGCGGTTCTCGGCGGCACTCTTCTTGGCCCTTGGCGGGAAACTTGAAAGAAAAGTTCAAATCCGATAATTTTTACTTGCAGGCGATTATCGGATTATGGTATAAGTTAAAAATCATTTCCATCGACCGGGGAAACAACTTCCGATCCGATGGTACTTTTCCGGGGCTGAGAGCCGGAGTCTGGTATCAATGCGACGCCTTTTCCTGAATCCCGCATAGGATTCAGGTCATATTTCTACAGGATAGGAAAGGTTGTGTGTCATGGTTCAGGCTAAAGCCAAACGGCGGGGAAGTTCGGTTCGTAAATTTTTGGCTGGCGTTCGCCGGGGGTATTTGCCGTGGATGGCCCAGAACCTTCGCAATCTGCACTCGAATGCGGTCGGTTCAGCTCTGTCAACAATGCGGGAGGTGCGCATCAGCCGGCATCGCCCGCGTCGGCTCGAGCGGCAGGGGCCGATGTTCGAAATTCTTGAGCCGCGTCTGCTTCTCAGTGCGTTGCCCACGCCGTTCGCCACCAGCAATACCGATTCCTTCCCCGGACTGTACAGCACCGACGGTGTGAATTGGACGGCGATCAACGCCACGCCAATCGGTATCACCTTTACCCAAAGCACCAACCTGGCCGGGCTGGCGGTGGCCTCCGGCAATCCTTCGCAAAGCCAAGCGGTGAACTTCAACAGTTTCTCGGCCACACCCACAAACTTCACCGATCAGGGCATCGGCACACCCAGCATCGCCGGGAGTTCCACCTACGATCCATCCACCGGCAACTGGACGGTCAAGGGTGGCGGAGCCGACATCTACGGCTCCGGCGATCAGTTCAACTTCGCCCTCGGTTTCACGACATACGTCGCCGCCGAGACGGTGGATCCGGAGCCACAGCCAGCCTACGTGGATCTTGCGCAGTTTAACTGGCAGACAAACTACAGCGCCACCATGACCAATGGCTCATGGCAGATTGCCGCCGGTTCCGGATTCTCGCCCGCCGGAGCCGGGGCGTTCACGCTCGCTAACCCCGGCTCATTTGTTCCGATCACGTCGGGAACAGCGGCTAATATTGCCTTTGCTAATGAGACTTGGGACTGAATGTTTAGGAGAAGGCCATGAAACGGCCGAATTTCAACAATGTACGATTTCTCAATTGGTGGCGCATCATTTCATCGCGTTTATTGTTTCTTCTTATATTTCTGGCCGCCTTTCTCACGGCATCTGCCGCACGGTCTGTTCCCGTACCGTTTCACGAGGCGCGTTTCGATTCTCCCACCGATCATCCTGATATTATAGCCAAGGTGCTGGCAGTGAAAATATCCACCTTGCATCCTACCAAAGAGATGCCAATAAGGTTCGCGAACGGGGTGACGCTACACTACAAAACACAGGTGATCTTCTCCAACTCAATTAATATTAAGGCCGGAGAAACTGTAGAGGTGATTGGGAAAAGAACCACAGGCGGATACGCTGTTTTCGGTGGTATCGGTATGTCGGTGGGTTCCTCCGTTATAAATTGGCGCGATCCGATTATGCGACCAGGAACTGTATTTGTTGCCGACGTAGTGCCGACCAAGGCAACGGGTGTTTTTGCGTTTGGAAATACCCGTGTCTTGCCGATCGGATTGCCGGTTCCGTCGCCGGTATCCGGTGCCGACCTTAAGCCAATTGAGGAAGGCTTACGGGCATGGGGTGAAGCGACGAGATCCGGCTTCGTATTTTATCCGTATGCCAATGTGTTGCCCAAAAATCAGACAGCACGGCTCATGCAGAGCCACAATTTCTACCTATGGGCATTGGGGGTGTCCTCTTATTGCGGTGGCGCGGATAAATCGGCGATCAGGTCTTTGGTTAATCAGTTTTTCTATAGACCTAAGCCTGTAACGATTAGTTTGCCTGACAGCCAAGCCTATAAAAGCGATGTGTGGCAAGGTCCGCAACTGTCTATCCGAAAAGCTGCATGGCTGCTTTATGCCATGTCCTTGTTTCCGAATCCATGGGATCGGCCAACGGCTCAGACCATCGCTAGTCTGATGACACAAGTGGCGTATCGGCAATCCACTTCCATGACGTGGCAGGTTCATTGGTCCTCCGAAACGCCGTGGGCATATACAATTGGGGGACGCTGCGTTTTCTCGTTGGAGGCCACGCCGCCCGGCTATGCGGCCAGTCACACGGCTTCTATTGCAAATTTTCTCAAAAATTACGAGATTGGTCGAAAAACCGTCGGCAAGCCAACGGCAACGGTACCGGTCAACCGAGAAAAATAACGGGTCATCATCATGAAGCGAAGCGAAACGGGGACGCGACTGAGGCGGGGTTTTAGGAACATGCCGAATAACACCATATACTCAGAAATACGCAACGCAACATCTCGCACAGTGGTGCCGGTTCTTTGGCAAGCCGACCTCCCATATAGCTCCCCGCTCACTGCCCTTCCCTACAGCCCCGCCAACTGGCGCTGTTTACGTTGCCGGTGCCTTTCGCGAACAGCGGGATTTCTTTGCGGGATGCGTTGAAAAGGGACTTTTCTTTATGAGGGTTCGTGAAAAGCGGGTTCTGCTATTCACCTGGATCGCCCTTGCGTGCTTGGGCTTTGCCGGCCTCATGCCACATGCGAGGTCGTCGGGGGTTGCGATGACTGGCATGTTTCTCGGAAAATCCGCGCGTTTTTGGCGGGGTTCAGCGTTCGTCGTCGTGCGGGTCGTCAGGTGGCGCGTCGTGCGAGTGGCGAACAGCCTCGGAGGAAGCTGGGAACTCCATCGCACGCGTGTCCGTGTGCTGGCCGTTTTGGCCACGGAGCGAATGGTAAAAATAAACACGAGCCTTTTTGTTTCCATGGATTCTCCGGTTGTCGCTCCGTTCGCCGGCCCGATCAAACCTGGCGGAACCTTTTTGGTCTACATGACCACTGTGCGTGGTTCTCGGTGGTACCTCCCCGGCGATCTGGGCGTACCGTTTATGCCCAAGGGTCTGGAATCCGTTGCCGTTACCGGCCTTTCCGATCCGTTGGTGAAAAAGATTCAGGCGAAAATCGAGAAACTTATTGTTCTGGCGCACGCGCGGAAATAGCTGTGCGTTATTATTGATCGTCGGTGGAAGCCGCAAGGGTATCAACGATGCAACGCCTTGTTATTATTCTGGCAATCGCGGTAACGGCGGTCACCGTGGGCGCGGTGATCTGGATATTGGCC
>JAJYZF010000010.1 GCA_021800165.1 Planctomycetota bacterium
TCATCCACCGGCAATCAGACCACGCAATATGTCTATGGCGTCAGCACTGCAACGGGGTCGAATATCACCTCGAACGATCTCCTGTATCAAACCGTCTATCCCCCTGTCTCCGGTCTCCCGGCTCCTGTCTCCTCGTCCGCCTATAACGCTCTTGGCCAAGTTATCTCAACCACCGATCGCAACGGCAACGTGCATAATTACACCTACGACAATTTTGGCCGGCAAATCAGCGACACCGTAACCACGCTGGGTGCGGGTGTGGATGGCAGCGTGCAGCGAATCGATACCGCCTACAACAACCAGGGCCTGGCGTACCTATTAACCAGCTACGCCGATACCGCAGGTACGCAGATTGTGAACCAAGTGGAAAACCTCTACAACGGCCTTGGCCAACTGACCCAGCAATACCAAGCCGTAACCGGCGCGGTAGACACTTCCAGTACGCCGTCGGTACAATACACCTATAGCGATCCTTCAAATGGGAGCTTGCTCACGGGTATGGTGTATCCGAACGGTAGAACGGTTGATTATTCTTATGGCAGCGGCATGGCCAATAGCAATGCCGCGTTGGATCAAGCCATCGGCCGGTTGGATGGTATCGTCGATGGTGCTAACTCCGGCGACGCCGGCCAGGTGCTCGAACAGTATTCCTACCTTGGCCTGTCAACCATTGTTGCAAGAAACCACCCCCAAACCGGCATCAATCTCACTCTCGTCGGCCCAAGTGGCAGCATCGGTGCAGGTGGTGACCAATATGTCGGCCTCGACCAACTTGGCCGCGTGGCCAACCAGAACTGGGTGAATTCAACCGGCTCCACCGTGGATGGCTACACCTATTCCTATGACGCAAACGGGAATGTTCTTTCCAAGAATAACGTGCTGGATTCGGCCTATTCCCAAGGCTACACCTATGACTCGCTCAATCGGTTAACATCGGCAACGCAGGGTGGCAGCGCCTACCAATCCTGGAACCTCGATGCCCAAGGCAACTGGAGCAGCTTCACCAGCAATGGCAACACCCAAACCCGCACCGCCAACGCCCAGAATCAGATCACCAGCATCAGCGGGGCGGCCACGCCCACCTATGATGCAGCCGGAAACATGGTTTCCGCCAGTTTAACGTCGCAGCCTGCTGCGAGCGATACCTTGACCTACAATGCGTGGAATCAATTGGTCAAGGTTACCAATTCCGCCGGAGTGGTGATAGCACAGTACACTTACGATGCACAAGGCTGGCGAATATCCGAGACCTATCCGGTGGCAGCGCCGGGCATCCCGGCCAACACCACCAAATTCCTCTATTATTCCAGCCAATGGCAGGTGGTGGAGGAACGGTGGAATGGGACGGCTGCCGCGGACACGCAATATCAATATGTGTGGAGCGAAGCTTATGTGAATGGTATGGTGCTGCGTGATAGCTTTGCAGCGGGTGTAATTCAACCAGATGCCCGCATCTACACTACCACGGATGCCAATTATGATGTTACAGCACTGATAACCTACAACCCCGCCACGCAAACGTGGGGCATAAGCGAACGGTTTGTGTATTCACCGTATGGCAGTGTGCAGGTATTGGACGCCAATTTTGTGTCAACGGCGGATGCGTTTAATTGGCAGTACATGTACCAGGGCGGGCGTTTTGACACTGCAACGGGGTTGTATCACTTCGGGGCACGCAGTTATTCGCCAAGCCTTGGCACATGGACCTCGCAAGATCCGCTTTCCTATATCAACGGTGCCAACACGTATCAATTTGTAACGAGTAATCCGGTGGGTAGGGTGGATCCGACAGGATTATTCAACAAGGGTGGCCCGACCTCAACTGATCCGGGCGCGGCGCAAACCGGCCCGATCGCGGGGCGGTGGCAATGGAAAAGGCTCCCTGGAGGGCGGTGGGAAGGCAGCCGTGGTGTTATCCAGCGGCTCGGGACCGTGATAACGAACGGCATGTCGCCGTCCGATTGGCACTTGCTGAAATTGATTGAGGAAATCATGAAATTTACGCAAGTCGGCGAGAGCGTAATCGCCAGTGTTAACCACTTCCTAGATTCTCAGGACATTGCCCAGGTCCGGTTCCGTTTCCGAATAACGGCGGCGTGGACCGAGCACGTTATCGTGTGCCGCAAGGGGGAGTCCTGGGTCGCCTCCAAGAAATGGGTCAGCGGGCGGACGTCAAGAGCGACGGAATTTGGGCCACAGGGTGGCGAAATATTGCCCGGCCAGCGCGAGGCGAGTATGGATGTGGTGAGGGGGGCCTACGAGGTGGCGAAGGAAATAAAGGAGTTCACAGGCCATGGTGAATGAGCCTCTTCGGCCGCCGCCTTTGCCGGCCCGGGCCGTCTGCCTGGCGGCATTGGTCACCGCCTGCGCCGTCCCATTTTGCAAGGGCGCGAGTCGCGCCACCAGCCTCCCGGAGCGACTACGGCTCGAGCGATACGCCCGCGTGGCGGGTTTGGTTGTCCTCCAAGCGAGGCCGAGCCACCCCCTGATGGTCATGCGAGATGGCGTGGTGGGCCGCCTCGACCTTAAGACGATGAGGGTCCTGCACGGGGTGGGCACGGCGTACAGCAACGTCGTTTTAAGGCACCCAGGGCATCGGCCACGGACGGTGAAAATTTTTTGCACGCACCCAGCGTTCTCCCCCAGCGGACGAGATTTTGTTGTGCTTGTTTCTGTGGGCCACCAACCGGTATCGCCGATGGAGCTAAAGCTCCGGACGGCGTGGCAGGTGTGGTCCGTGGCGAGGGGCCGGGCGATCGGAACGCTGAGGGGCCAACTGGTTCCACCTCGCGGGCCGGGGCGCCTGGTTTACACCGACGGCGGTAAAAAACTGGCCGGGTTTGGCGGGGGCAGCCTTTATTTCCTGAATCCGCGTTTGGCGGCCAGGCCGAGGCTGGCGGGGGCTTGGGGAGCCGAGTCATTCCACGTAGTGGGGCTGCGGGCGGAGCCGCGCGGACCCTACCTGTTGGCCAAGTGTGCCCGGCCTGGGCGGGCCGAGGTTTGGGACTCGCGCGACCAACGCAGGGTCGTGATAATTCCGCCGCCTCCCCATGCGTCGTGGAGCCCTTACCCGCCTTGGCATGCCGTAATAAGAGCCAACAGAGTGGCCATTGCCTGGGGCCACCATCTGGCGATCTACCGCGCCAGTACAGGCCTCCAGCTTGCCAGCCTGCGCCTGGGGGGCACCTGTGGCCGCCTCGCCTTGGCAGCTAGCGGAGGGCGTGCGGCGGTGCTGGTCCGCGCGAACGCCACGTGCGCAAAACTGGAGGTTTTTAATGCCTCAGCGGGTCTGACTCGCTGCGCCGAGAGCGATCCGGTACCCGTTGGGCACGTCGCGAGCGTGCGGCTGGCGTGGTGGGGGGCGAATCGAGTCGTGGCCTGCGCCCATGGGTGGATCAGGATTTGGCGCGTCGCTGGCCGGGCGGCGCGCGACCATTGAGGCCCCCGCCCGGCCAAACTGGGCCTGCGGAGGTAACAGCTTAACCCTTGCCAACAGCCTAAGCCTTGCGCATGGGCGTGGGGATACATGGCGAGCGAGAGTGCACGGATAAGCGTTGGCGGTGGCGTGATCCGACAAAGCCGCTGCCGCCGGCGACCCGCACGCGAGGCAGGAATTGGCGAGGTTGAATGCTTTGGCTCCGGCACCGGAGAAAAAGAAATAGCAGGCCGACGCGCGGCGGGTGCGGTATCATAATAGTCCGCAGTGGTTGAAGCCGGCACCGGGAACGGCGATAATAGGTGGCGTATGGTAATGGTCGTTGAAGAATTGAGGAGCCGAGGAGGACGCCCCGCGGGGCGGAATCGCGTCGCAGCACCAGGCATCCCGGCTGGCACCACCAAATACCTCTATTATTCCAGCCAATGGCAGGTGGTGGAGGAACGCTGGAACGGCACGGCCGCGAGTAATGTGCAATACCAGTACGTGTGGAGTGCGGCCTATGTGAACGGCACGGTGCTTCGCGATACCTATCTCGCCGGGGCGGTGCAGCCCGATCTGCGGCTCTACACCGCCACCGACGCAAATTACAATGTCACGGCCTTGGTGGGGTACGACCCCGCTACGCAGACTTGGGGCGTGGTGGAGCGGTTTGTTTATTCGCCGTATGGAACGGTGACGGTGCTATCGCCCGCCTGGACCGTGCAGGCGGATGCGTTCAACTGGCAATATCTATACCAAGGCGGCCGGCAGGACGCAGCCACCGGCTTGTACCTGTTCCAGCACCGCAACTACAGCCCATCGCTGGGCACATGGACCTCGCAGGATCCATTGCAATATATCAACGGTGCGAACACGTATCAGTTTGTGATGGGCAATCCGGTTGGGCGAACCGACCTGTGGGGCGATTTCTGGGGCCTAATGAATTTGATGCAGTACGACGCGCCAGACCCCGCGAAATTCCTGCCAATCGCCGGGGCGAATTTCCGCATCAACGTCATGGGCAGCAGCAGGAACTCGGTGCACGCCAACATAACGCTCAATCTTCCGGCCTCGGCGCACAACGGGGCGCTCAAATGCTCCAGGATCAAATTTGTCCAGTTCATCAAGGACGGCATAATATGGAAGACCCTTGGCGAACTTTCGGGGAGCACGAATATTGGGGCACGGCCTTGGGAGGTCGACTCCAATTTCCCATTCAACTACCTGGTGGTCGCGAGCATCGGCTCTGGACAGATGTGGCCGTTCTACCCCTACCAAACGGTGTGGCACGGTTTGCGGCCGAGTGAAAACAGTGCCTTCATGCACGACACCCCGTCGGCCTCCGGGTGGCTCAGCACTCCGCAGCAGCGCCGCTTCGAGGCACGCGACGTGGCCATTGTTGACGGTGGCGTTGACGACGGTAGGTACGTGGGCGCAATATATTGGGGCTTTTACATGGATTGGACTGGACGCACCTACGAGCGGGTCTGGTGGGGCATGCCACGGCACGTCGCGTCGGGCCCCACGTGGGGTAACATTCTGGCAAACCCCTGGAATAACGGCCCCGCTCCTTGGCGGTCGCCTCCAGTCGTCCGCGGGCAGGCGGTGCCGCCGCAGGAATGAAGCGACGGCGCTGAAGCGCCCCGCGGGCGGGCTCGCTGCCCACCTCCGACCTCCAGCCGCCGCGCTGGGGCCTTCCGGCGGCCACCTGCCAGGCCGGGTTCGGTATCGGTTGAGTCGGAATCGGAGAATATAGGCTGATGCACTGGCTACGGAAATTCCGGGTGTTCGCGCCCGCGTGTTCGATCGCCATCTTGGTAGGAATCATGGTGGCGCTGCTCCCGCGGGTGCCATCCTCAACGCCATCGGTGACCAAGGGCACGTTGCGGATCCTGCAGTCGGCATTGGCGCAGTTAAGGCACCGGACGGGCCGGAGGCCGGCCAGCATGTGGCGGTTTTTAAGGGACTACCAGTCGATGTACGCATACCGCCGCGTGGGCAGATTTGGCTCGGCGTGGCGACAGCGCCCCAACTTGGTAACGAAGCTAACATCCTCCCTGGTCGTGGCGGGGCGTCTCCCCTCCCCGGACGGGACGAACGACCTACCCGGCGTGGTGGAAGTGCTTGATACGTACGGCTACCCAATTCAGTACATGCCGCCGAGATCAGCGGGTCCTCCGACCGTATATCCTTACCGGGGTGAACGGCTGCCGTCGTGGGTCCGTAAATCCCGGCCCACCCTTGTGTACGTGCCGAACGGTGCCACCACAGCGATGCCGCCCCAATATTCTCATACGCCATACTTTTACAGCTTCGGCCCCGGTGGGCCGCAAGCGCCTGGAACTGTCGGAGGTGCGGCAGGCTATGTTCGCAGCCGCGAAGGCTCGAACAAGTGAAATGGTCGTAGCGTGGTTTGTGCCAAGGAAAGCCCGTGAAGGGAGAAGGCGATCTGGGCCAGCCGATGCATGCGGCGCGGACCTTCCAAGGAGGCCCCCCCAGGAGTTCCCAACGGTTGCAGCAGCGAGCTTTAATAGTTGATGGGATGCCGAGCGGGTCTATAATGGGCGTACTATGGTAGCGTTGAATGAATCAATATCGGCGTCCGGGCCGCGTAGACCATCGCGGTGCTATCGCGTCACAGCGAGTTACCCCCAAGGTGGCAATGGTGTTGCGGCGGGCACCGTGCAATACACCTACTACGATTCGCAGTGGCAGGCCATCGAAACCCGCACCAACGGCACCGCCGCATCCAATGTAACATCGCAAACCGTCTGGTCCGCTGCATATATCAATGCCCCGATCCTGCAGGACACCTACAACGCCGGTGTGATCCAGCCGAACAGTCGCCTTTACTTCACGCAAGACGCCAATTGGGATACGACCGCCGTAGTCGGTTATAACGCCACCACCGGCACCTGGCAGGTCGTTCAGCGCTATGTCTACAGTCCGTATGGCACGATAACGATATTGAATGCGGATTGGTCGGCAACGCCGACTGGGACGGCCCCCATCGTGAACAATCTCTATCAAGGCATGACGCTCGATCCCGTAACCGGCCTCTACTACGAACGCGCCCGCTGGTATTCGCCGAGTCTTGGCACATGGATTAGCCAGGATCCACTTTCCTACATCAACGGCGCGAACACGTATCAGTTTGTAATGAGCAACCCGGTGGGAGGGGTGGACCCCTCGGGCCGTGTGACGGGCAAAGACGTGCTGACGTGGATGACCGCCACCTACCACGAGGTGCCGGGCGGCGGCGAGTGGGTCGACGCCGCAGGAATAATTTCCCGAACCCTCAGGCCCTGGATTTACAAGACGGCGCAGAATCGGGCGATCCACGATATGGATCGCTGCCCTGCGAAGGGTACCAAGGACGACCCGTACTACCACGGCCTCATGAACATGGCACAGGGCCAACCTCTCACGACTACGGAGCACGATGCCCTCCAGCGGCGGCTAAATACGGCCTATCCGTTCTGGGACGTATTCTGGATGCATGTGTTCGACCTTTTTTAGCTGCGGGCGGTGGCGGGGCGGTTTTGTTGCGGTTATGTATAGGCTGTTGAGAATGAAATTCCTCTGGGTCATGCTTTCGGCCTTTGTCGCGGTCGCGGCCGTCGTCGCCGCCCTGGTGATCGGTGGGGAGGCAGGGCGGCGTGCGGAGCGCCTCCATCTCAATATGGAAAGGAACCCAACGGCGGGTCTTCCCGGGTCCGCGCCGTTCCACGGCAGGCTTCGGCCCGGGAGCTATTACGGTGTTTTTTCCGGCGGGCGCGTTGCCATCATCGTCGGGAAGAATGGGGCGCTCGACGTCACCGGGGACTTTTCTGGCGAGAATAAAAACCTTGGTATGCACGCATTTCTGTTCCGGTTTCGGCGGTCGGGCGAGTTCGGCGTTCCATTACTCTCGGTGACCACCCGGTGGACGCAGATGGCCGGGCCGCGTCGGAACCGTCTGTACCAGTGGGGGGACATCGGCGTTTGCGGCAGGCCCAGCTTCGAGGCGGAGCGGAGGTCCCGGGGCGCGGTGTCGCGCAAGCGATGGTGGCTGCGAGGCCGTTGGGTGGAGGGCGCTGCGGTGCAGCCGCCTTTCTTGGTTTACAAGGGCCTCCGCTACCGCTACGTCCAGGGGTCGGGGCGTTGGCGATCCCAGCCTGGGCGATCGGGGCGGCCCGGAAAATGAGGGGTGAAACGGGGGCGAAGCCCACGGGGAGCCAGAATGTAACAGCTTAGCCCTTGCGCGTAGGCATTGAGATAAATGGCAAGTAAGGGTGCATGAATAAGCGTCGGCGGAGGGGTGATTTGCGCATGTGGATGGCCGTGATAACCCGTTGACCAACGCGTAGCGACCCAGAGAATTATGAAGGGGCTAATACGGATAATAAGCGATGATTTGGTGGTTATCCAGCGGCCGCGTAATATGGAATTATGGCGATATTTTTAATACCTTCGGTGCCGTTTGCCCGCCAATCGGCGGGAAAATCCAGCCTTGGGCGCAGCGGGGGTGCGGATGTCGGGGCCGTATCCTGTGCTTCGCATCTCCGCGAAGGTTCAAGCCGCTTTGCGGACTTGGATATCAACGATCGGCAGTCGCGCTTCGCCGAGATCAGGTGAGAGTTGAACAGGCGATCAATAGAGCGCAAGGACTTATGCGTGGTTCGGTGGACTCCGTTGCGTGCGATCTGGATTTGAACGTTTGGCCTATCTCTGGTGCGGTATTATAATCGTCCGCAGCTGTTGGAGCCGGCACCGGGAACGGCGATAATGAGCGGCGTATGGTAACGGTCGTTGAAGAATTCAGGAGCCGAGGAGGACGCCCCGCGGGGCGGAATCGTGTGGCCGCGCCGGGCATTCCTGCCGACACGACGAATTACACCTATTACGATTCGCAGTGGCAGGCCATCGAAACCCGCACCAACGGCACCGCCAGTAGCGACGTAACCTCGCAAACCGTTTGGTCCGCGGCCTGTCCCGGCGCTGCGGCGCTCACTCGGCCTCCGGCCTCGACGGGATTTCGCGGGGTTGAGCCCGGTGGTGTTGTGGGCAGCGGCCCACACCCGCTCAATATCAACGCGGCGGTACTGCAAGACAGCTATTACAACGGTGTGCTGCAGGCAAATCAACGCCTGTACTTCACGCAAGACGCCAATTGGGATACCACCGCCGTAATTGGCTATAACAGCACGACGCAGACTTGGGGTGTCGTTCAGCGATACGTGTACTCCCCCTATGGCACCATCACCATTTTGAGCCCCGATTTCACCACCGCACCAACCGGCACGGCTCCCATCGTCAACAATCTCTATCAAGGCATGGCCCTCGATCCCGCCACCGGCCTTTACTACGAACGCGCCCGCGGGTACCGCACCGGCCAAGCTGGGTTGAGGCAGGAGCCGAAATCCCGATATACCGCAGGAGCGGTTCATCGGGAGATCAGCCAAGACCCATTGCAATACATCAACGGTGCTAATACGTATCAGTTTGTGATGGGGGATTCGGTGGAGAATGTGGATCCGACGGGGCTGGCGGAAGCGTATGCCCCAAACTGGGGGGCTGGAGCTGGTCCGTTGATCTTTAATTACGAGATGCTAAAAATTAGGGTATGCCCGAATGACCTCTCCAAGGCAATTTCACTCGCCCGGCAGGAAATCGGTGATTTCGGTGAATTCAACCAAGGGAACGCCTTTAATGTGGAATTTGTCATGTCCCATCTGCCGCAGGTTTACGCAAGCTTCGGCATCAACAGTTGGCTTCAGTGGGCGCTGAATGTCGCGGCGGGCAACAACTGGCGGGCACCTGTAGCCCTGATATGGCACTACGCCCCGACCTACCTTGAGGCGGTGACCCAGAATCAGCACCCCTTGGTTGGAATTCGCCGGTGGTACGTGATGCCATATTCAAGCGGCGCGTTCCTCGTCCTCACCGAGGCGTACGAGCGTGGTCGTGGCCCGATAAACGCGGCAGCCTTGGCCAATGAGCTGCCATTGCCGCCGGGGCAAACCAGCCTAAAGGAAACCACCGAGGCTCTCTGGGACAAGGAGCCCGGCAATGTCGCCCAGAGCGTGAAACAGGATTTCGGACCGGGAGTGAGTTGGGGCAAGTTCCTCAACCACTGGAAGCCGCTGTCCGGCCTGAGGAACCTCAATAACAACCCTTGGATTAATTCCCTGCCGCCGTCCGAGGGGCCCGGGGCGGTACCGCCGCCGCCCCCACTGTCGCCAGTTTTCCCACCGGGGCTTCCGTGAGGATGTTTAAATGAGGAGGCTCCCCCCATCCGAGGCGGCGCTGTGGTGGCTCGTCGTGGCCACCTCGGTTGGCCTCTTTGCCGCCACGGTCGTACCCGTCCTCCTGTATCTCGGCGCAATTGCCAACCCGGCCGTGAGTGGGCTTTTTGCGGTGGCCGAAGGCGCTGCCACGCTGGGGGCGTCGCCCGTAGGAACTTTCCTTCTGCTGGGGACCGCTCTGGTGTGTTACACCTCGAGCATCAGCGTCGGCTCGCCGCCCGATTTGATAAGATCGCGGCGCACGCGAGGAGGTGGTGTCCGGTTGGTGGTTCTGGCCGTGCTGCTGCGGCTGGCGGTTGCGCCCTTTATCGGATTTGGCGGTGCCTACGCTTTTTTGGTTTTCATTCCCTTGGGCGTGCTGGGCATCTGGTTAACTCTTTCGGCCGTCGTCCTCGCAGCCCGCGGGCTGGTGCGGTGGAGGCGGACATGGGACACCGTCCGTGACGGCGTGGGTTGCGGACCGGGATCGTTCGGCAAACGCCATGTGGGCTTTGGGGCCGGGTTTTGGCTCGAATCTGCAGTGGCGTGCCTCTGGCTCGTGGCCGCAGCCCACGCCGTTGCAGATCGGCTCGGGGCGGCGGTGCCGTCGCCTCGCGTCTACGGTTGGGGCGGCGACGCGGGGACGTGTGCTTGGAACAGCGCAATCACTTTTCTGCTGCCCCGCGGGGCGTCTGCCGTTCTTGCAAGCGGTGCCATATTGATGCTACGGGCTCTGCGGGTGCCGCGAACAAGCGGGGTGGGTCCTGTAGGTGCCCGCCTGCGTTTTTCCCTCATGATGGGCGTTGGGGTAGCTGCAATACTGGCGTTTTGCGACGTGTTTTACCAAGTGAACGTGAGCTACACACCAGCGTGGATGGCGTGGCGGCTGTGGCTGCTTTGGGAGTTTTACACCATTGGAGCGGTGGCATTCCCGGTTTCGTCGGTGGTTGTGCTGCGGGATACCACGGCCGCCGCGCGGTGGATTGGCCGCGGTCTGCCGGCGCAGATGCATGCTGAGGGTAGCAGGCGGTTGGCCAGTGTACATTTCTGGTCCGCATGCACTTTGGGTATTTATGGGGGGTGGGTTGCCCACGGTGGTGCCTCCCGGCCCACGGATGAGGCTTTAAGGAAACAGGGAACTTGCTGCTGGCAGTGGGCCGTAATGTGCGTGCTCCTTGTGTTGTGTTTTTTTGGTGTGGTCGGTGGTTTCTGCGTTGCCATTTGCCTGCTCGCCGCCGCGTTAGTTCCGCCGAGTGGTATCGGCGTGGCGCTGGGCGCGTACGAGACCATCGTCGCCATCGCCTACCTTTGGATTTTTATAGGGTATTCCGTTCGGGCGTACCGACGGGTACTTGCCGGGGGTGAGCCGGCCTACCCAATGGCCAGGGGTTTCAGGCTGTTTTAGGCACGCGCGTTGGCGAAGCGGCCGTCCAAAAAAATAGTGACAGGCTACCTATTAAAAGGAATCCCATAATCGCCAACCAGGCGACGACCTCGCCAGAAGCAGGTGAGAGTTGAACAGGCGACAGCGGCGCACCAAGAAGTTGTGCGTGATTTTAATGGCGTGGTTACCTGCATAGGTTTGGCATCCTGAGGTGGAAAGGCTAGATTTTCTTCGCTGAGAAAATGGCTCTTTTGTGCCAGCACTTATGGTTGCGGTGAATGCAACACCTCCAGAGATCAAATTGGCCGCGAGGTATCGCCGCCGTAAAAACTTCGTTGCCTTTGACCGCTGACCGCCGACCGCTTCCCAACATCCTTTATACGCCCCTGCGTACCTTCGTGCCCATTGTGGTAAAAAACCGTCATCGCCGTTAAGGCATGGATGCCGAAATCCCGATGGCGCAGGAGCCGCGCATCGGGACTGACCGCCGACCGCTCATCGCTTCCCAACATCCCCCGCCGTCCTCTAAATCTGTGAAATCTGTGTAAGGCGTTTATCCCGACGTCCATCGGGATGGATCCCCCCGTCCGTCCTTCGCGCTCCTCTGCGTCCCCAGCGGTGAATAATCATCTCCCGTCTCGTCGCGGCGCAGCCGCCAGCCCTCCGTCTTCCTTGAGCTCTACTGTTCACCTGTTCACCTATCACCTTTCTCGCGCAGCGCCCCATCCTCTGCGGTCCTCTGCGTCCCCTGCGGTGAACACTCCTGCGGCCGCAGCCGCCTTTAACTCCTAGCTCCCAGATTCTAACTCCTGCGGCCACAGCCGCCGTCTCCCGTCTCGCGGGCCGCAGCCCGCGCCATTACCCTCCCCCATACCCCGCCTATCACTCATCAAGCGGAACTCCCGATGGAAGGCTCATTCCCGATGGCTATTGGGACGCGCCAAGCCTCGTTCCGCCTGACCGCAGGCCCCCAAACCGCCCGCGATCACTGACAAGTAAATACGTACCCCGCCGCGTGGCCCCTCGAAGCCACAGGCCAGGCACCACACCAAAATAAGGAATTCGACCCATGCCCATGCTGCGCCCACAAAACGAAAAAAAGCCCCCTCAACCCGGAAAATTAAAAATGTTTGGCCACATTGCCCATCTTGGCCATCTTACCCCCAAAACCCCAACAAAACCGCCCATTTTTCAACCTGTCCAAGACGGCCAACCCCCAAAACCTTGGCCACCTTGGCCATCTTGCCCGTCCCCGCCCTCCCGCTCTGCGTACCTCTGCGTCCGAAGTTTATCCCGATGTCTGTCGGGACGGTAAAAAATCGTCATCGCCGTTGAGGCATGGATGCCGAAATCCCGATGGGGCAGGAGCCAAGCATCGGGAACTCCTGTCTCCTGACCCCTGACTCCTAACTCCCGTCGCGGCATGGATGGCGAAATCTCCCGATGTCCCGTAGGCCCAACGCCGTTCGGGAGAGTCGCCAATCGGGAACTCCCGTCTCCTGACTCCTGACTTCTGACTCCTAACTCCCGTCGCGGCATGGATGCCGAAATCTCCCGACGCATCGGGACAGGAGCCAAGCATCGGGAAGGCATGGATGCCGAAATCCCGATGTCCCGTAGGCCCAACGCCGTTCGGGGGAGCCACCAATCGGGACCTCCCAACTCCTAAGTCCTAGCTCCCAGCTCCTAGCTCCCAACTCCTAACTCCTTACCAAAAAAACTTGTTGATCTTGTGGATCTTGAGAATCTTACCCAATGCCGCGCGGGTGAAGGGCTTTGGAGAAATGCCGGGGTGTGTCCAAAAATCTTTGCGCCGTGCGAAGAATTTGCAGGTTTGTGGCATTGAGTCAGCCGACATGCTACCAGAATGTTCCGATGGTCCAGCCTAAGTACCGCAAGAGAGCCGACCTGATGCGCTTCATTGCGCCGATGCGGCAACCGACCGTACGTCGGCGATTCGCAGATAATAATTACGGATGATCCGGCGATAACCGGACGGGAATTTTTGCCTGGCGAGATTCAGCAGCCGCAGTTGTTGCAGCGGTCCAAGGTGTTCCCATTGCGCTGGACTGATGCCCAAGGCCGTTATTTGCAAAGGCACCATTCCGGCGCTCGTCAGCGGTCCCGAAAGGCCCGTTCCGGCGCTGCCCGGCGCGTGGCCCAAAGCCGAATGGCTTGCGCTGCCACTTCCAGGCTTGCCATGATTTCCACCGGCCATAGCTGATGACTGCAAGGCGTCAGCCAGCGTTGCCCAGGCCCGGGTCAGCGACTGCGCTGCGGCGATCGCGGCTCCGGCATTGCCGGAGAGCGCTTGTGGTTGGGCGGCTAGCGCTGCCTGTACGTGTCGGGCTACCGCGGTCATGGTGTTCGAAGGGGTGCGGCCTGCGCCGTCCTGGCTGGAACCCGCCGCAGGACTACCTGCCCCGGCCGGGCGTTGCCAACGAGTGCCCATCGACGTGTTATGCGCTAGCGTCCTCATTTCCCCGCTGGCCGTACGCATTTCGGCCAGGGCTTGGCCCTGATAATTCTGAGCCTCTTGTCGATCCTGGGTGGATTGCGCCGCGGCCGCCTGAGCTTGGGCCGTGTCGGCTCTTTGCATTTGTTGCAAAGCCGTTTCCAGATGCTCGGCCACATTTGGCGCACCGTCACGAGCTTCTTGTTGTAATTTTCGCCCTTCGGCAATGGCTCTGGCAATGGCCGCGGCAGTCTGGTGCTGGCCGTTTTCCACCGCTTGGGCTGTCGGTGTGTGATGGGCCGCCGCCGTCCGCGCGGCAAGGGTGGCCTGTCGGCTGGCCAATGCTCGGGCTCGCATGGCTGCCTCGGTCGCCTGCTGCGCCAAGTGCTTCTGTGATTCAAGGTGTTGCGTCTGGTCGCGTGTAGCCTTTGCCAAATGGTTATAAGCCTTTTGCAACAAACTTGCCCCGGCACCGCCGGATTGATGCGTGACTTGTTCCACCGCCTGCTTGGCATCGGCTCTGGCCTGAAGCAGATTCGCCCGCTCCCGCCTTGGCGGGTTTTCGTCAAGCATGTGGTGCACCTGCCGCCGAATGGCATCCGCTGCTGGCACCATGCGGTGCAGCGCTTGTGCCGCGTCTGGTTGTTGCCCAGTGGCCGTTGCCGTTTGAACCTGTCGCGAAAGTTGGTTCAAGGATGCTTGATCACGCTTCGCCTGACTGAACTTGTGTTGGGCCGCAGGCGTCTGGGTCTGCTGGGCATACCGGTCCAATTGCCTGGCCATGGCCCGCAAGGTCTGCACGATATTGTTACGTGCTTCCCTGGCCACTGCGGCATCGCCGCGGCTTTCCAGGGCGCGGCTTACGGCTCGCATCATCGCTGGGGTAACCGGCTGCGCCGACGCTGCGGCAATCGTCGGCTTATAGCGCTGGTTGAAACGCGTTATTTGTCGGTTCAGAATCTGCTGTTGGTCGGCCAGATGCTCCAAAGCGCTCCGCTGGGCTTGCCGAAAAATAGCCGGATGCAAATCAATATTTTCCACCGCCTGTCGGCGCACAATGGTGGCTACTTGTTGGGCTAACTGGCTGATGGCTGCCGCCATGTGCTTGGCGGCCGGAATTTGCAGTGATGGATGTTGACGCAACAACTGTTGCAGTTGTTGGGCCAAAGCCTGTTGGTCGTGGTAAGCAAGGTGGCGGGACCCGCTGTGGGCGAGCCTTTGAGCGATGGAGTGCTGCCGACGTGCCAACCGGGCCAGTGAATTCTTCAAGGCCGCACGAGCCTTGGCCTGATCCAAGGTGTGCAGCAGCCGCAACAGCGACGCTTGCGCTCGCTTTAGCCCCATCCGGCCAATCCGGGCCAACTCTGGCATGGAGATGGGACGCGGCTGATCCGCAGCCAGACCGGTGCGGGCCAGATCATTGGCGGCCACCTGCACCGGACCGTGGGCCACACGAATGGCTTGTGCTGCTACCGCGCCAAAATCGCTCGCCAAGAGGGTCTTGGCCTGTTGCGCCAGAGTCTGCCCCGTGCGCAACACCCGCGCGGCCGCATCGGCCACCGCCGCCTTGCGTGCGGGATCCACCGCCCTGTACCTGGGCCAACCGACCAGCACCCGGACCTGGGTACGGCCCACCTTTACCGCGGTTAACGTCTGCACAATGGCTTTTCGCAGCAACTTCCATAATTTGTTATCCTGCCGGGTTTGATATTGGTGCCGCAGGTGGGCATCAACGATAAGCTCATGGCGGGCGGTCATGGCAAAATGGGCTTGCGGTCGGGCATTATCCAAGGCCTCGAGTTTATAATAAATCGTGTGGGCAGCGGCTCGGCCAGCCGCTCGGATCTGCGATTGCACCGCCATGATCCAACTGCTTTTAATGGCCTTGGCGGGCTTGGGCGGTAAGGTCATATTGACGGTTCGCGGGGAAGAACCATCGGTCCACACCAAAGCCCGGATCGCCGAAATTCCATAGCTGTCGGTAGCGCTAAATACCACCGGTACGTGATCATCAGGCCGTACCCGCACCGTTAAGGCGGGGGTGAGAATATGGATCGTCGGCGGCCAGGCCGCATCCACCGTCACCGGCCATGGATGTTTGCTGATCGTCTTGACTCCATGGCGGTTGACCAACACCACCGCATAAGTGGCGTTGTGCGTCAACACCAGCTTCGCCTGATACGCCCGCGGACCATAAGCCATCAGCGGCAGCGTTTCCGGTGGACCGATATTTGGATTTACCATCAGCCGGCTCCCCACCGCCAGCAATTCGGTGGTATGAATAATCACCTGAACATGTGAACCAAACAGTCCGTGGATGGCTCCGCTGTGGTCATGAATAATTTTTTCCGGCAGCCCGGTATATGCCGGAAAGCGGTACCGTTTTTCAAAGAACGTAATCGTCGGCCCTTGTTCCACCGGGCCGGAATGTCGGTGAACGGATACGGCCGGTCCGGCGGCCGCCAGCCAGGGGAACACCGATCTTTGCACTCCCAGCGTCAGCGTTTGCGGCATCAGTGGCCAAAGGATGGCCCACGTGAGCACCAACGGGGCGCAAAGACCGGCCCAGCGTATCAATTTGGCGGTGGAAACAGCTTGCTCCGGATCTACAGCGTGCACATCATCAGCCGCCTGGTTAATAACGTGATGAACCAACTGCGGCGATCCCATAAAGGGGTCCGGTCGTTTTTGGGCAAATTCCACGGCACTTAGAAAAAGTTCTTGCGATTGCGGTATGAGAGCATCCATGGTAGATGCGGCCGCCTGCAGATTTACCCTTCGCAGAGCTGGACCAAGCACCCGCAGACATAACCCCGCCGGCACCACCCAGACCAGCAGAGCCAACACCCAACGCAGCGCCAGGGGCATGTGCGTGAATTCTCCCAGCAGGAGCACCCCGGCCAAGGCGACCGCCAAACTTACAAAGAGCACCCGTAATACCGCCAGACTGATCCGCACACTACGCTGCCGCCGCGCCACGCTTTGTAGCGATTCATGCAAGTTATCGGGCATCCGCCCTTTCGTTGCTGGATTGAAATTGCGAGCCATCATTGCCCATCCGCTTGAAACTCTGCCATGGCTTAAAATCAATTATACCCGATCTTCGGCCGCCACAGGCATCTTCAGCTTCAATAAAGGGAGGATACCGCTACTGGGGTGACCGGCGTTCTCCCCCGGTCAACAGCACGGCAATCCCGATTTAATAGGACCTGCGGAATATTCTCTTATTGTCGGGGTGGCAACCGGTCGAAAAAGCTACTATCCCGGCACGGAGGCTATGTCGAGAGGCCAGGGATCGGTAGACAACTTTGCGTGGAAATGCCGGAGTAATGTTTAATGCCAGCCTCTTTGCGAATCACCCTGACCGATTCGTCGTTTGCTTTACGCATGCTACCCGGAGGTGACGCCGCAACTGCCACGGCCGCCGGCCGTTCTACAACAATTTCCGCTCCGCGCCATCGCATTCATGCTCATCCTGCGGCGAGCCGCCGGCTCAGGCACAGCGTTCGGTGCCAAGCAACACGACGATTGCCAAAACTCCTGGTTCCAGCGGGCACCACCTTTCCGATGTGAACATTCCATGGTCTAAACATGATGTCGCAGTTGGGACTGCGGGAGGTTGGGGGCGGCTTGGCTTTGGCCCGGTGGACAGATGGTCCATTTTCCACCCGCATTTTGTTGCGCGTTCGGGAGTTCGGCGGCAAGAATTGCTGAGGGTTTGGTGGCTTTTTTGGCGTGGCGGAAGCCCGGTGCTCCACGGCCCAATCCCAAAGGTCCCGTTAGTCGTTCGCAGACCGGGCCAAATGGTGGCGTAGCAGGAGGCGGACAATCCTTTCACCATGCCACCCGTACCCTCGCCGACCGCAAGGAATTATCATTGCCGGTTTTGCCGCCCGGCAGACACCTCCCTTGCGTTCCACCGCCGGTCACCATGAAACTGCATCTATCCACAGAAATCGGTGAGCTGGTGTCATTTGACCTGCCTTGACAACTAACAGGATCCCGCGTACATTATTTTGTGGGACAACCAAAGGAGATGGAGTCCTCCCGTAACCGCCCGGATCGAGATATCAGGGCTAATGACTCCTGGCGAGTGTCGATGCGCTCGATACGGGCTTGAAGGCAAGCCAGCGTTGAGGTGTTGGTAGCCGGGAATTGATGGTTGCGGGTAGTTTACAGGCTCCGTCGGATCCTACTACACACGAAAACTTTTCGCTCCGCAGCGACGCCGTAGCCACCCAATGGAATCGGTTGGCGGGTCCGTTTGTCATGGAGAATCGCTTCAATGCCGCGGATGATAGCATATAACCTTTTGCAGGTGGCAGTGGTGCTGTTGGCCTCGCCGTTGGCGGTGGGCGTGCTCAACCGGCTCAAGGAGCGGGTACAGTCCAAACAGGGGTCAAGTATCTTTCAGGTGTACCGCGATATTTGGAAGTTATTCCACAAAGATCAGATTATTTCCGACCAAAGCACCTGGATTTTCCGCTTCACGCCTTACCTGATTTTTGCGGCCCCAATTTTAGTAACACTGCTGATTCCTGTGCTCACGAGTTATCCGCTGTTTTTTGCCTTTATGGGAGACATGCTGGGGGCTGGTTTTGTCCTGGCGCTGGGCGGATTTTTCGCAGCACTAGCCGCTGTGGACACAGGCAATCCGTATGGGGCGATGGGAGCGAGCCGCACCCGCATGGTCGGGTTTCTGGCCGAGCCGGTCTTTATGGTGGTGTTTTTCACGGTTTGTTTCGTGGCCAATTCCACCATTCCCTATATTGTCCAGCAAACCTGGGTGCACCCGAAATCCAATTTTTTTGACCCATCGCACGTACTTATTGTTATTGCCTTTTTCATGCTTGTTCTTGCGGAAACGGGGAAAATACCCGTGGATAACCCGTCCGGCCATTTTGAATTGGCGATGATTGATGAATCCAAATCGCTGGAATATTCCGGGGCGGGCGCGGCCCTGGTGAAGTGGGGCGGCTGCATGAAATTTTTTGTTTTGCTGTGCGTGCTCCTCAATGTGCTCATCGCCCCGTGGGGCCTGGCTTCCGGAACAGGAATCGGCGATGTTGCCTGGGCAATTCCGCTGGTGTTGCTCAAAATCCTGGCCGCCATCCTAGCAATCACAGTGGTGGAAAGCTCGCTGGCGAAGTTGCGGCTGTTCCGGATTACGGCATTTCTAGGCCTGGCGCTGGTGGTGGCGGTGGCCGCCATGCTGGCACGTATGATGCGCATCTGACCTGATGGAGAAGCCGCCAATGGTAACGCACCCGATCATGTCCTGGCTCAACGCTTGGAATCAACTGATGGCCGGCTTTTTCCTGCTTTGCAGCTTTGGACTTATTGCGGCGGCCCAGGTAACCGGCTGTATGCGCTTTTATGTTCTACAATCTCTGTTTCTCGCCTGTTCGGCGGCGTTGCTGGGCATGTTGGACAACAGCACCGATTTATTTATGGTCGCTGGCATCTATATCATTGCCAAGGTGATCCTGATTCCCGTGCTCCTTAAACGCACGGCTCGCGAGGCAATGATCGCCCGGCGTGAACTGGTGCAGGTGATCGGGGTACCTTCCTCCCTGCTCATTGCGCTGGGCCTTACCCTGGTCGCCTATTATATCGCCCTGCCCCTGACCGCCGGAGCCAATAGCGGTACTCGAATCGGTCTACCCATTGGACTGGCAGCGGTTTTTATTGCGGCCTACACCATCACGGTACGGCGCGAAGCTTTGCCACAGATGCTAAGCCTGCTGGCCATTGAAAATGGGGCATTCTTTGCGGGCGACGCGATTGCTCCGCATTTTCCGCTTATTGGCGAACTTGCGGCGGTCTTCGATGTGCTGATGATCGTGTTGGTTCTGGGTGTGCTAAGCACACAGGTGCACAGATCACTGGGCAATACGACCGTGGGTTCGCTGGCACAGCTTGGGGAGGATTAAAGACATGTGGATTGGCCTGACCTTGCTGTTGCCGGTGGTGGCGATATTGATCACGGCGCTGCCGGTGCGCGCCGCTGTCGCCGGGACGGCTGCGGCACTTCTGGCGGCGCTCAACGTGGCGGTGGCCGCGACAATCGCGGTGCAATTGGCTGGACACTCGCCGGTAACTTTGGTACCGGGGTGGTTGGCCATTGATTCATTTGGCGGAATCGTACTGTTGCTGGAAACATTCGGGGCCTTGACAGCCCTGCTTTTTTCCGTCGGGTATCTGAAATCGCCGCACATTTCAGACCGACGGCTCAAGCGGTATCTGCTGTGGCTTCACCTGTTCCTCTTGGCGCTGTATGCCATTCCACTGCTCAATGAACTGGCTTTGGTGTGGTTGGCCCTGACCTTGACTACGTTGTTTTCAGTCTTTCTGGTGAGCTTTGAACGTACTCCCGCAGCGTTGGAGGCGGGTTGGAAATATGCCCTGCTTACCACCTTGGGAGCCGCCTTGGCACTCTTGGGAATTCTGCTGCTTTACTGGGCCCTTACCAAGGCCGGAGGCTCAGATTTCACCTGGCATGGGCTGACCCGCGCCGCTGGGGAAATGCCCGGGAGCATTGTCAGTCTGGCGTTTCTTTTGATGCTGGTGGGTTTTGGCACCAAAGCGGCGTTGATACCGTTTCATGCCTGGCTGCCTGATGCTTACAGTCAGGCACCATTTCCGGTGTGCGCGATGCTGTCAATTCTGGAAAGCGTGGCGATACCATACGTGATTTTGCGTCTGGTTGGCACTATTGGCGCTGCGCATGGCAGCCACGCCCCACAGTGGCTGCTGGTATTTGGCCTGGTCTCGGCGGGGGGGGCGGCACTGCTGATTTTGCAAACGCGTGAGTACAAGCGGTTATTCGCGTATTCCACCATTGAAAACACCGGGATTATACTAACGGCGGGGGCCATGGCCTCCAACCATTTGAAGCAGGCGGCCCTGTGGCAAATGATTGCGCACGGGTTCACCAAGCCGGTCATTTTTCTGGCTGCGGGAATCATGTTCGTGCTGGTCGGCAAGCTGCGCATTTCCGAAGTTCGCGGGGTGTTATCAGCCTCGTGGGTGGTCGGTTCAGTGGTGATGTTGGCCGGACTGGCCCTGGCTGGAGCACCGCCTTTTGCGATTTTTTTAAGCGAGTTGGCGATCTTAAAAAGCGGTATGGTGGGCAGTCAGGCTTGGGTGGTGATGCTGCTGGCGGCTTTTATGATCGTTTCATTTTGTGCCATCACCTATCACCTCTTCAGAATGGTTTTAGGCAAGGCCCCCGAGGACTCCGCCCGGGATCGGTCGGTTATTGCCATCGCTTGCTGGTGGGCGCTGGTGGTGGCCTTGGTTCCGGTGGTTGTATTAGGTTGGTGGATGCCTCCATTTCTGCACCATTTAATAACGGGTGGTGCTGCGGCTCTGGGAGGAACGTCGCCATGACCAAATTCCCCTCCTCAGAGCTGCGCAACTTTGCCGAGCAATGCCAGAGCTTTGGCCCGGTCGAAATGCTCCCGCAATCGGATTCACTCGTAGCGGTGGTCAACTGCCCGTCCGAGGTGCTCAAATCGCTGGCGGAGTTCCTCGTCCATTCCCTGCAGTATAATTTCGGATCATTGGTGGTGGAGGCACCCCCCAACCAATGGAAACTCATTTATTTGTTCTATGGCCGTGAAAACCCGTCTTTAGTGCAGCTATGGGTATACCTAAAATCGGACCATCCACGGGTTGACTCCATCAGCGATAAAATTCACTCCGCCGATTGGCATGAACGGCAGGCGGAAGATCTGTTTGGATTGGTGTTTACGGGACATCCTCGGCTGGGCGATTTTGTCCTCCATGAGGAATGGCCCGAAGGCGTGAACCCCATGTGCACCGGGTTTAGCGCCACACATCCCGTAAAGGAGCAGGTGGTTGATCCCGCATGGCGGCCGGCGCGAATATTGGAAACGCCGGGGGCCTTTTTAATGCCCATCGGCCCGGTCTATGCGGACTATTACGAATCGGCGCAGTTTTTTCTGGAAACTGTCGGCGAAGATGTGGTGCGCATGATTCCACGCTTTTTTTTCAAATATCGTGGTGTGGAAAAACTGGCCGAGGGCCAGCCGTGGCAACGGGTGCTGCTGATGGCGGAACGATTTTCCGGAACCTCGGCCATTGCCCATTCCACGGCGCTATGTGCAGCGCTGGAACAGATCTACCAGATTCAGCCACCACCGCGAGCCTTGGGTCTGCGTCTGATTCTGGCGGAAATAGAACGCATACGTCATCACTTTGCGGTGCTCTCGGATATTTGCCACGCCTCGGGCATGTCGGTGCCGTCGGCCCAGATGGATATTCTGGAAGAACAAGCCCTGCGTTTAAGTGGTCAGTGTGCTGGACATCGTTACCTCTATGGTTGGGTGACGCTGGGGGGGCTTAACCGGGATATGACGCTCACCGCCCTTGATACCATTGCCCGTGAAACGCAACTCCTGGCCAAAGCCTCCGCCACCATCCACAGCGCCCTGCAATTTACCAGCAGCTTTCTGGATCGCTTTGAAGGTGTTGGGGCCATCAGCGCGGCGGGTGCCCGGGAACTGGCTCTGGTAGGCCCTATCGCCCGGGCCAGCGGAGTCAGAACAGATTTGCGGCTGATGTTGCCGTACGGGCCCTACGCACAAGATACCGGATTTTTGGCCATGACTGAGCCACTGGAACAGGAAGGGGATGGCTATGCCCGGATTCGCGTACTTTTTGCGGAAATCCAGCAATCCGTGAAGCTCATCGATGCGACGGTAGCTGCGTTGCCCACGGGGCCGGTGCGGGTGGAGGCTGGCGGTGTGCGGGGCCAAAGCGCATTTGGATGGGCGGAAGCTCCCAACGGCGCAGCGTTTCATTATGTTCGCCTGGATGCTCAGGGATGTGTGCAACGCTACCAGATTGCCACACCGTCGTTTGCCAATTGGCATGGGTTTCATATTGCGGCGGAAAATTTTGCCTTCCAGGATTTTCCCATCATGATGGCTAGTTTTGGACTTTCCATCGCGGAATCGGATCGTTAGGAGATTAAAGCCATGTTCGGATGGTTTGTGAAGGGTGCCACGTCACGGGTAAGAACCACGCGCTATCCCGCACACGACGAAACTGCGCCTGGCGTTACCCCTGGCCGTCCCGTAGAGACCACTTGTGACAACGAATTGCTCGCTATTGGCCTGGCCGCCACCTGCCCCACGGGCGCAATCAAGCCCGCAGCGTTCAAGACGACTGCGGATATTTCTCGGTGTGTACACTGCATGGCTTGCACACGCGGCGAAAATACCATGAGTTGGCAGGCAGATTACCGCTGGGCCAAATGGGTTGGCGACAACGCGCGACGTGCCGCCCGCCACCGCCCATTTCGAAAATCGCTCCATATTCGTGTGGTGGATACCGGTTCCTGTGACGCGGTCCTTAGTGAAATCAAACAGCTTGTCAAACCATATTACAACATGCACCGCCTCGGCTTTTTTATCACCCCCACGCCGCGGCACGCCGATGTGCTTATGGTCGCCGGGCCGGTCACCAGCCAGATGCGTCTGGCTCTATTAAAAACCTACGCTGCTATGCCCGAACCGAAATGGGTGATGGCGGTGGGCAATTGTGCCATCAGCGGATGTGTTTTTGCTCCCAGTTTTATTGCCAACGGGTCGGTGGCGGGTGTTATTCCCTTGGATGTACAGGTACCCGGCTGTCCACCACCACCGCTGGCAATTTTACACGGCTTGCTGCTTTTAACCGGGCGCGAGGCCGAAATGCCACCCGTGGACCAGCCTCTCGGAGGTACCCCATGACCATTCTGCCGGCGCTATTTTTTCTCGCCATGATTGCGTTGTGCGTCACCGGAGCGACGCTTTCAGCTTGCGTGGCTCAGCACCGCATCGGCCCATTGCTGGCGGTGACCGGACCCCTGGCCTCACTGATGATTCTGGCCTGCGCAACATGCGTTTTGATCACCCGACAACCGATGCAAATTGACCTTTGGCATTTGCCGCTCTTGGGATTGCTGCGCCTGCGGTTGGATTCAGTGTCGGCGCTGTTTGTGCTGGCCTTGGGCATTTCATTTTTACCGGCGTACCTGTTCTCTAAAAGTTATATGAACCGGTATCCAGCGCATTACAACATTCGCGGCTTTGGAATTTTTTTCCATCTTCTGCTGATGGCCTGCACGCTGGTTCTAGCCGCCGGCGATGTAGTTACGTTCCTGTTCACGTGGCGATTGATGTCAGCATTGGCAACTTTCCCCATCACCTTGGAACATCGTCAGGATGAGCATCGCCGGGCTGGATACATTTTTCTGGCCATGAATGAAGCGGGAATTATTCTTGCCACCGTTGGCTTGCTTTTAATGACCGCGTGGGCGGCGGGCCATATCGGATTTGCGGCGTTGCACCAGGCCATGGAGCATATCCCGGACGGATGGCGCTGGGCGATTTTTCTGATTATCTTTGCAGGCTTTTCCGTCAAAGCCGGACTGGTTCCCGTCAGTTCCTGGCTACCGCGGGCCCATCCGGTGGCCCCCGCCAATATGTCCGCCGTTTTATCGGGCTGTATGCTCAATTTCGGCATCTACGGCATCATCCGTTTTGACGCCATCATCATGGCTCCCATCACGGCAGGACCAGGCCTTGTTGTTTTGGCCATCGGAGGCCTCTCGGCCCTGCTGGGTATTTTATATGCCACCACTGATAACGACCTTAAACGCATGCTGGCCCACAGCTCCATTGAAAACCTGGGCATTGTTGCGGTGGATGTCGGTGCGGGGATGGTTTTTGATGCTTATCACATGCCCACCATCGCGGCCATTGCCTGGGTCGTGGCGATTTACCAGATGATCAACCATTCCGCCTATAAAACGCTTCTGTTTTTGGGCGCTGGTGCCATCGACCATGGTACCGGCACGCGCGACATGAACCGCCTGGGCGGGCTGCTTAAACGCATGCCGGTGACAGCGGTATTATTTTTGGTTGGTGCGCTGGCTATTTCCGCCATGCCGCCGTTTAATGGCTTTGTTAGCGAATGGCTAACGCTGCAAACCATTTTGCGCTCCACCGAACTCGCATCGCGCTTCAGCAGGGTGGTTTTTGCGCTCTGCGGTGCCAGCTTGGCGTTGACGGCGGCATTGTCCGTCACCTGTTTTGTGAAGACCTTTGCGATGAGTTTTCTTGGATTGCCTCGCAGTGATACCGTCCGCACCGCGATGGAAAGCCCGCCGTCCATGCGCCTGGCCATGGGAATCCTGGCCGTGGGCTGCATCGCGCTGGGTCTTGGAGCCACATGGATGGTTCCGCTGGTGGACCGCGCCATGACTCCGCTGACCCACCAGTTGGCCGCCAACGCCCTGGTTCCGCCGTTTTTTACACTCCAACACGGTAACGCCCAATTCAGCCGGGGCTTTCTGACCAGTTTTGGCAAAATTGGGGCTGACGTCGGCAGCGCGGTTATTCCAGCACGCAGCCTGGTTGTTCTCCATCAGGGCCAAGCCGCTAATCCGGTGGTTTATGCCATGTCTACCTTTTATATAGCCGCAGTGCTGATCGGGATCATGTTGATCGTCTATCTGCTGGTGCGCCTTACCACGCGCCGGCGCGTGGTACGTGTCGGCGAACCTTGGGCCGGTGGATTGCGCCGCCTCTGGCCGGATATGTCCTACAGCGCTACGGGGTTTTCAAATCCGGTGCGAGTCATATTCAAGTCGATCTTCAGCCCCGCCCAGCGCGAAGATTCCCAAGTCGCGGTGGCCGGCCATTTCCGCACCGCCATCCGCAAACCTCCGCGAGACACCTACATCGTCGATCGCCTATTCCTGCTACCCCTGGTTGCCGGGGTAAAATTGCTTGCCGGATTGATGGCCCGTCTGCATCGGCCCGCAGTGGTCAATGCCTATGCGGCCTGGGTGTTTATCGTGCTTCTTTTTGTGCTGGTTATGAATCGTTTATTTTAAGAAAGGTAAGTTATGTTGATTGAATCGGTCACCGCCCTGGAAATACTGGATTCGCGGGGCAATCCTACTCTCAAGGTTACCGTCCACCTCGAAGATGGCACGCGGGCTGGCGCTTGGGTACCTTCTGGAGCCTCCACGGGTGAACATGAAGCCGTTGAGCTGCGCGATCACGACCAACAACGCTACGGCGGCAAGGGAGTGTTGAAGGCAGTGGCCGCGGTGAACACCGCCATCGCTTCACGCCTGGCAGGCATGGATGTTACCCGACAGGAAGAGGTGGATCGGGCGCTCATCGAAGCCGACGGCACGCCCAATAAAAGCCACCTTGGAGCCAACGCCATTTTAGGCACCTCCATGGCGGTGGCACGGGCGGCGGCCATAGTTCAGCGTGTACCATTATATCAGTATCTGGGCGGCACGAACGCGGCCCGCCTGCCAGTGCCGATGATGAATATTCTCAACGGCGGAAAGCACGCGGATAATTCGCTGGATTTTCAGGAATTCATGATTATGCCGGTGGGTGCTTCGTCCTTTGCCGAGGCCTTGCGCTGGGGTGTGGAAACATTTCACGCACTCAAATCCATTCTGCACGCGCGCGGTTACTCCACAGCGGTGGGCGACGAAGGTGGATTCGCCCCGAGTTTAAAGCGCAACCACGAAGCCTGCGAGCTTATTGTGGAGGCCATCACCGCGGCAGGCTATCAACCGGGCCGGCAAATCGCCTTGGCCATAGATCCCGCAGCCAGTTCTTTTTACCGCGACGGCAAATATCACCTCGAAAAGTCGGGGGAGGGGGTTAAAACCAGTGCGGACATGACCAATCTGTTTGCATCATGGCTGGATCAATACCCCATCGTGTCCCTTGAAGATGGCCTGGACGAAAACGACTGGGACGGTTTTAAAGCCCTGACTGCGGCCCTGGGCCGACGCGCGCAGATTGTCGGCGATGACATTTACGTGACCAATACACGCTTTATCGCCCGCGGCATTCGTGAACACACCAGTAACGCGGTGCTGATTAAACTGAATCAAATCGGTACCGTGTCCGAAACCACTCAGGCGGTGCAAATGTGCAAACTGGCGCAATGGAAATGGGTTATTTCCCACCGCTCCGGAGAAACCGAGGATGCCTTTATGGCTGACTTTGCCGTCGCCATGGGCGGCGGCCAGATTAAAACTGGATCTGCGTGTCGGTCTGAACGCATCGCCAAATATAACCGTCTGCTGGAAATTCAGGCGGAACTTGGTGCCAAGGCCGATTTCAGCAATCCATTGGTATCCTGACCGGGCTTATTGCGGGAGTTTCCATGGGCGGCCTGAACGAAAATCATCGGCGACACCTGCTTTTGGCATTTCAGCATGTGGATGAAACCTTGGGCCGGGCCTATGCGGCCGTTCGCCAAGGCGGGAGTGATTCTCCATTTCCGGCCTTCAAGTATGATGTCGCGCTCGACCAGGATCGCGTCATTGCCACGTACCTCAACGAGTTACGACGGGCGATGGTCAGAATTATCAACGCCCATGGTATAACGATCCCCGAGGCGCAAATCAGTGCCCTGTGGGCCTTCCGCAGTGCGCTCCTGGCTGTCAGCAATACCATTGAAGAGTTGCGCCCAGAGTATATGGCTGGTTTTGGTGCTGTGGATGAAGCTGCCAGAGCGGATCTACAAATGATATCTGCGGAGCTTCTCAACATCATCGATCGATTGAGCAAAAGTCTTGCGGAGGTGCCTACCCATGATATTGCAACGCGGTTGCACCAACTCAAGAGTCGCGACGGGGTCGCCACCCTCGCCCGCCGACTTGACGAGATCATCACCCGGCGGAACCTGGTGGAAATTCGGCCGGCGCTGGCCGTGCTCGTTGAGCGCATGGAACACGCCGAGATTGAAATTGCCGTGTTTGGCCGAGTGAGCTCGGGCAAGTCGTCGCTTCTGAATTTTCTCTGGCAGCATGAAATTTTGCCGGTAGGGGCGGTTCCCATTACCACCATTCCCACGCAACTCAGCCACGGCCAGGTCGTCCAAGTGACGGTGAAGATCGGCACTGATCAAGTCAGGGTTATTGATCCGGATCAAATCAAAGATTTTGTCACCCAGGCCGGCAACCCGGACAATCGCAAGCATGTGACGGCGGTCCAGATCGAGTTGCCCAGCTCACGCATGGGCCCAGGTGTCGCTTGCGTGGACACGCCCGGACTTGGATCCCTTGGAGGGCAGGGATCGGCCCATGCACGGGCCTATCTGCCCCGTTGCGATATCGGCCTGGTGCTGGTTAGCGCTACTGTCGGATTAACCGACTTGGATATTGAATTGGTTGATGCATTGCGACGGGCCGGGGCTGAAATCATGGTATTGCTGACCAAGGCCGATTTGCTTCCAGAACACGATCTTGCCTCGGTCTTGGCATACGCCCAAACGCGGCTTCACCAACTTTCAGAGTATCCTCCTGGCCTCTATGGTATAAGTGTGCGCCCACCGCGGACACAATTGACGCTGGACTGGTTTGAGAAGCGCTTAGCTCCTCTGCTGGGCCGGGCTGCCGCGCTTCGCGATGCTTCCATCCACCATAAACTTCAGCAGCTTGGTAGTACAGTGGTCGACGTTCTCAAGCGGCGGGAGCAAGCCGCGGATTCGGTGGTGCCGGGCCAGCAGGATACCATTATCCACGCGCTGCTTGCACAGGCCACGACGGTTTTAGATGCCGCAGGGCGTGTCAGTCCGGCGAGCCTGCCAACGGCGCGTCAATTGGCGGAAGACATCATCAACCAGACATCGCAGGTATGCTCTCAAGAACCATGGGACGAGGCGGCGGTGTCCGAAAAATTTGCTTCCGTGGCCCAAGCCGTAGTTGCGCATGGAGTTCATCATGCCGTCGAGTCGTTGACCATCGCTCGTGCTCAGGTCGAAATGTCGCTGAAGATGGCCTCAAAGTCGCTAGCCAATGCCAGGTACGAAGATTTGCCGTCTATCTCAGGGGTGCCTGTTTTTGATCCGACACAACTTCTGGCCGGTGTCCGAATGCATGCGCCCGCGTGGACGGTAATCAACGCATCCATGCGACGCCACGCTGTGGCCGCGCAACTTCGGGAATTGCTGCAATCCCGCCTGGAGGAATTGCTGGCTGATTACAACAGCAGGTTCTGGCAGTGGCGCCGCAACATGCTGGGTGAATTAAGCACCCACTATAACGCTACCGCCGCAGTGCTCCGCAGTTTGGTGGTTACGAGTGCGGATCATTCCGACGGTTCTGTGTCGGAGGATATTGCCGATTTGGAACACGCCATGGCCCAATTCGCCTCGCCCTGTTGATCGACCCGCAAGCCCACTTTGGATCAAAAGAGTTTTCCAGTTTCCAAAATGCGTTGCAATCCCGCCTTATCCACGGAGGAAGCATTTATTTTATCGAGTGCCGCGATAGCCTCACGCACAGAATACTCCACGCGGCGCAAGGTAATTGTGCCATCATCCCACACCGCATAAGAGGCTCTGGGATCGCCATCCAGCGGCTGGCCTACCGATCCTGGGTTTACCAGTTGCCTATTGATATAAGGCCGCACGTAAGGCAGGTGCGTGTGGCCCACCATGAGCACATCTCCCAGCGGACCATTGCCCAAATATTCTGTGAGCTTGTTAATGGAAAGATCCGGCGTGAGGCGATAATCATAAAGAGGGTCTGTGCGCGATGCGTGAACCACATCAAAAGTTGTACATTGGAATCCCAGGTCAGACGAATCGGCAGGTGCTTCAGCCAGCGGATATCCAGAAGGCTTAGTTGTCCCATAGTCCAGTCGCGCATGGCCAATGCCAGGTGCGCCTTGGTCGGGTTGGCACGAGGGTGCTGGTTATGGGCCACCGCGTAATCGTGATTGCCGCAAACCGTGATCGCCTGATGACTTTTGAGCCAGGCGATACAGGCTCCGGGATCTGGGCCGTAATTTACCACATCGCCGCCGCAGAGCACGTAGTCAAAGGCCCCGCAATCCTTGGCGACAGCGTTCAAAGCCCAGGGATTGCCGTGAAGATCAGAAATAAGCAAGACACGCATCTGCGGTACTCCGTAAAAAGCCTTCACGCGAAGGCTTTTCCGGATCTACCGGAGATCGGGATTCAGATTGCAGGGGAAACAGCAATCGTTTCCTGACGCCTGCCAATCGGGCCGTTCGCACGAAGCAGGAGTCATCAGTCTCGGGGACGAGACGGTTCCGGCGAACTCCATCGCCTTAATCTGCCTACTCCATACTACGCGGGCACCAGGCCAAATTCAACACGCCCATTTACATCTCACCCTACACCTGGGCAACGCGCCCCGGGGTGTGGCAATGTTTCCCAAAAATGCAATGGCGTAGGAGACTTGGGATATTTTAAAACCCGGGCCACCGAATTCAGCACCCCGGATTGGCCCGAGGATCCGATGGTATAAGAACGTGCATCTGAAACATTCATGAAGCAAGCCAGTGCCTGTTTTATTCCAGCGCAGGCCGAAATCCTCCGGCCGCAGCGAGTCCAAACCACGGGCGTGGCATACCATCCCGGTGTCGAAGCTGAAAACTTTGGTCGGGCGATCATAGGAAACATACTTTAAACATAGGCGGCTAAAAGCCAAGCCTGATTATCGCGGACGATGGTCCGCAGGGGTTGGTTTGACAACTTCATCGCCCTCCCATTAGACTTTGCTCGTCGTATGGTAGGTGATGGAGTTCACCTGAACCGTCCCTGTTCGGCCTCAAGGGCCTGGGGACTGATAACTCCTGACGGCTGGACCGTCGGGGGTTTGTGCATGGCCGACCCTGGCGGATCAAAAATCAGCCGGGGTTGTTTTGTCTTCGGATCAATCTCTTTGGAGCAGCGTTTTGAAAAAGGTATTTTGGGAATGTCTAGCGGTCGGCGGCGGCGGTTTTATTGGTACGTTGGCCCGATTTTTGGTGGCCCGTTTATTTTCCGGTTCGCCATTTCCGGTGGGAACCATGCTCATCAACCTTAGCGGCAGTCTTTTCTTGGGCTGGTTTGCCACTGTGGCCGGGAACCGCTTGCCCATGTCGGAAAATTTGCGGTTGGCTGTGGCGGTGGGCTTTGTGGGAGCGTACACCACTTTTTCAACCTATATGTTTGAATCCAACCGAATGTTGGAGGATGGTGCGGGCTTGCGGGCCATGTTTTACATCCTCGGGAGTGTCATGCTTGGTCTGCTGGCGGTGCGACTGGGCGTCATTCTGGGCCACCGCATGAACGGTTAGCGTACCGGAAGACGACGGTGGCCAGGGCATGGATATTTTCCGGTTCTGTAAGGAGTCGGCCATGATTGGTGAAAAGATTTTATTGCGGGTTTACCTGCGCAGTTCCGATCTCTACCACTTTGGCCCCGTTTACGAGCGTCTGGTTCAGGCGGCGAGCCGCCAAAAACTTGCCGGGGCTACGGTGCTGCGCGGCATCGCGGGCTTTAGCTCCCGCGGTATACTCATGCCCTCCGACTACCGTCTGACCAGTGCCTCGCCGGTCATTGTGGAACTGGTTGATGCCGCGGAAAAAATTGCGGATTTTGCCCGGCAAGTGCTGCCCCAACAGATGAAAACCGGTTTGGCTACCCTGGAGCGGGCCTCCGTAATGATGTATCGAAAAAGAGGCGGGTCCCACGAAAGCCGTCTGCCGCTGCCAATGGAAGGTCTAAGCACGCTGCCGGAATTAAAAGGAGATGCCCTTATGCGAATTGATCACGATGGTGTTTTGCTGCGCATATTCATCGGAGATTCGGACGAATGGGAAAATAAACCGCTTTTTGAAGCCATTATTCAAAAAGCCCGGGCTGCCGGGCTGGCCGGGGGAACTGTGCTCAAAGGCTCCATGGGCTTTGGAGCCAACAGCGTGCTGCACACCAACAAGGTGCTGGTGCTATCCACGGATTTGCCTATCGTCATTGAAATCGTTGATTCCCGCGAAAAGATCGCCGCCTTTCTGCCCACGCTGGACCAGATGGTCCAGGAAGGCATGATTACCATGGAAGGAGTCCATATTTACAAATACACGCACAATCCGGCAGACGCGGGAAGAAAACAAACGGCCTAGCGATCCCGACAAAAATCACGCCAGGCAACTGCCGGAATTACGGTCCGGTGCGTATAATCCCCAGTATGAATGATTCATCCCACATTTCGCTCGCCGGCCGGTCTGCACGCCGCTGGCGGGGCCGCCCCGGCCTTGGCCAGCTTGGGGTTGGTTTGGCGCTGATTGGCGTTTTGGAGGCCATTTTATTTGCGTCCGTCGGCGGCCTGCTTCCCGCCGGTTGGGCCGCATCGATCGGCACGCAGGTGCGCATCCATATCACCCCATGGGCCTGGAGTGCGTACCTGATGGTGTTGTTGGGGCTGCTGGCACGCCTCGACGGGCATTCGTGGCTGCGGCGGTTTGCCAATCGCTTTTGGGTATGCTGGCTGTGGTCCGTTCCAGCGTGGTGTTACTTTGACTGGCTGAACTTTTATTTTATGCGCGATCCGGCAACCGGCCTGCATGCGTGGAACTATCAGGGCATGCCCACGAATCCGTGGGATCGCGGACTGGGCTATCTTTTAGCCTTTGCCGCAATCGCACCCGGCATGTTTTTGACGGCGGAGGTTTTTATGCGACTGGGCCTGAAGCGTGTAAAAAGCGGGGGTGTGCGCATTGCCCGACCGTTGCAGATTATCACATTCATTCTAGGGGCTGGTCTATTTTTGTGGCCTTTCATTTTTCAGAGTTCCATTGCCAATCTGGCCATCTGGGTCAGCGCTATTTTCCTGCTGGATCCGATTAATTTCTGGTCCGGGCGGCCCAGCATTATCGGCGACTGGCGGCGGGGACGCTGGGGACGCACATTTTCGCTGATGCTCGGTGGTTTGTGGTGCGGATTGCTGTGGGAATTCTGGAATTATTGGGCCATCGCCAAATGGACGTATCATCTCCCTTTTCTTGGCATCTGGCGGCACATCCGCTATTTTCAGATGCCCGTGCCCGGTCTGATCGGTTTTGCCGGATTCGGGGTGGAGGTGTGGGTGATGTGGCAATTCAGCCTGCTGGCCCTGGGCGGGCTGGTTGAAGGGGAAAGGAAAGACTTACCGGCTGATGTCCGGGTGGCGCGGGATGGATGTATCTAATCCACCGCTGCCAAGACCGTCCGCCGACGATTTGCACATACCGCCTTTTTTTAGGAGTTTTAGCGATGTCCCAGGTCGAGGCCAATCTGAAACGTTTGGGCATCATTCTGCCCGGTGTTCCAACTCCGGTTGCTGCATACGTACCGTATGTCATGGCCGACCATCTGGTGTTTGTCAGCGGGCAACTGCCTTTCCAGGATGGCCAGCTACGGTTTATCGGCAAGATTCCCACCACGCTGTCGATGGAAAATGGTCAAGAAGCGGCCAAACTGGCCCTCATCAACGCCCTTGCGGTGCTGCACAGCGCCTGCGCCGGGGCGTGGTCCAAAGTGGACAGTGTGGTGCGCTTGGGCGTCTTTGTGCAATGTGGCGACGATTTCACCCAGCAATCCACCGTGGCCAACGGAGCCAGCAACCTGCTGCTGGAAATTTTCGGTCCTGCGGGCCGCCATGCTCGGGCCGCCGTGGGTGTTAATGCCCTGCCGCTGGGTGCTGCGGTAGAAGTGGAACTCGTCGCCCGGCTTAAATAGGGCCGTCGTTGGCTCTACCCGCCGGACCGCCATTTCCTGATTGTGACTTTCCATAAGTGCCTTCACCGGCGATACTGTCCATTATGCGATGGATCACCTTTGGCATCCTGCTGTACCTGGCGACGGCCCTGCAAGTCGCCCACTTCGGACAATGGAGTGAGGCGGGCTATTTTCACGTTGAATTTATTCCCATGCTGGCGGTTTTTTATGCCCTTTACCCGGCGGAGGATTATGCCCTGCTGGCCTGCCTCTGCTGCGGATTTATGTATGATCTCACCGGGATCGGGCTGCTGGGCGTTAATACCATCCTGCTTTCGCTGGCGGGCTATGGAATCACGCGCATCCGGATGAATATTTTCCGCCAGAACCCCATCAGTCAAGCGGTGCTGGTTTTTCTGACGGTTGTGTTTGTCCTGCTGGGCCGGAATATTCTCACACGGATGGGATTGTGGAGTGCGGATCAACCCATGACGGTATTGTCCGGATATGCTCCCACCATCGGCATCACCCTCTCCAGCGCCATCTATACGGCTATTGTGGCACCCTGGGTGTTCCGCGGGCTGTTTATGATCGGCCCGTTGTTGGGTTTTGACGGGCCGTCGCATCATGTTCGGAACCGGAACCGATGAACTCCCGCCCAGGACTTGGTATGATCGGTGTAGATCGTCTGGAGGATAACATGGCGTGGTTGGTTTCTTACAGGTACTCGCCGCGATGCTGAAACGCCGCCTTATTTTGCTCTTTACGTTAGCCTTGGCCGTAGCGTTGATCCTCGCGGTGCGCCTGTATCAACTGCAGGTGGTGCAGGCCCGGATGTGGAAGGATCGCGCCCGCAGCTTCAGCTATCGGCATCTGGTGATTCCGTCGATTCGTGGGGCCATTGTGGATCGCCAAGGCCGCTTTTTGGCTCTCGAGCAGCCCTGCAACAATCTTGCCATTGACTATCAGGCGATGAATCGCGATTACGTCTGGATTACCCGTCAGGCGATTGATGAACTTAAAGACGACCATCTGACCCGGGCCCAGATTATCGCCCGGCTGCCGGCCACCCGAAAGCAAATTGCCGCCCGGTTGCGGAGGCTGCCCATCGCCATCGCCCGCCATTGCCACTTGCCCCTGGCCAAAGTGCTGGAAACCTTGGATATCATCCGCAAACGCATGGCCTTTTTGCGCCAGGATATCTGGACTTTGCGTTACGGCCATGACAAGAACGTCCGGGCCGACGTTTCTCCCGCGGATCGACAACAGGATGTGGACCTGGCCCTGACCCAGGGGCTTAACTTACTGGAAGCCCATGAAGCCCACACCGTGGTTCCCGATATTTCCGACAAGGTCGCGTTTTATTTTCAAAAGCACTCACGTCGCTATCCCGGCCTGGTTGTGGTACCCAGCCAACACCGGGTTTATCCATTCAACAGCGTAGCGGCACAGGTGATTGGCACCACGCGTCAGGTGACCGCGGCGGCGTTGCGAAAAAATCCGTTTGTGCTGCCGCGGCTTGTTCCCGGATCGCTGCGCGATACCCGCGGCAAGCTCAAAGGCTATCTGCCGGGAGACAATATGGGGGCATTTGGGGTGGAATACGCCGCCGAAAACCTCCTTAGACCCACCCGCGGCGTGGAACTGATACGCCTTGACGGTAAGCAGGTGCCGCAGGATTATCGCGCGCCTATTCCCGGGCGCACGGTGCGGTTGACGTTGGATATTAAGCTCCAGCAGCAACTGCAAAGATCCATGCTTAATCCGCAAACACATCTGCTTTACTTCCACGGGGAAATGCACCGTGCCGCGGTGGTGGTGTTGTCGGTGCGCACCAACCGGGTGCTGGTTATGCTTTCGCTGCCGACGTACAACCTGAATCGTTATCACCATGATTTTTCCAGGTTAATCGCCGATACTCAACTTCCCTTGATGAACCGGGCCATCAGCAGCGCGTATCCGCCCGGCAGTATCGTCAAGCCTCTGGAAGCGGCCTATGCTTTGACGGTGGGGGTCATTGAACCCAATACCGTCCTGAATTGCGGGGCTTATCTGCTGCCCGGCCATCCCAACATTTTTCGCAACTGGACCTATCCGGTCGCACCTGGTCCGCTCAATCTGGTGGCCGCCCTGGAACAATCCTGCGATACCTATTTTTATCAGGTGGGTATGAAACTGGGGCTTAAGCGACTGGTGGAAGGGTACCGGGCCTTTGGGTTGGGATCAGCCACCGGCATTGGCCTGCATGAGGAAACCTCCGGGTATTTGCCTCCCGCACAGCCGCACCGCAGCCAGTTTCGGATAACGGATTGGGCTATTATGATGGGTATCGGTCAGGGACCGATGGCGGTAACCCCTTTGCAAATGGCCAATGCGTACACCGCCATGTTGCGTGGCGGAGTCTGGATGCAACCGCAGATTATTGAACAATTGCATCGCCCGCCTCCTCGATTATTTCATCTCAACAGGCCTGATTTAAGTGCTGTCCGCCGCGGTATGTATCTGGTGGTACATGGCCCCAACGGCACAGCCCCGGTGCTGCGTATGGGGTTGCCTGTGGCCGGCAAAACCGGTACCGCGCAGACCGCGGAGCGAATCGACATTGACGGCAAAGTAACCATCAAAAAGGGGGACGACGCCTGGTTTGTAGGCTGCGTGCCAGCCAATCAGCCTAAGTACGTGCTCGCGGCCATTGTTGAAATGGGCGGGGACGGTGGTCGGCGGGCCGGACCGATTGTTAAAAACTGCATTCAACTGATGCAACAGCGTGGCTACCTGCCACAGGCGGCGACCCCGTGACGGATTCACCGAAAACCGATTCTTCCCCCACGCCGCTGAACCCCGATGCCCTGCGCCCGGCCCGCGTTATTCACCGCCGCACCAATGACAGTTCCTCCATCGTTTTGCGACTCTGGAATCGGCTGCTGCCACGTCTGCTGGGCACGCGTATCGCATGGGTTCTTCTGGGCAGCATCCTGCTGCTATGTGCCATCAGCCTGGCGGCCGTGCGGGTTTCCTCGCCGACGCTGGCCCGGGTCCAGGAAATTCATATTGGCATTGGTCTGATCGTATTGGTCCTGGCCGTGGCCCCGGCCTATCGGCACATCGGCCGCTACACCTATGCTTTTCTGGCCTTCACTTTGCTTTTGCTCTTGGCGGTGCTCAAAGCTCCTGCGGTCAACGGCAGCCATCGTTGGTTCATTTTGCCAGGAGGTATCAACTTTCAGCCCAGCGAACTGGCCAAGATTGCCTTTGTCATGTCGGTGGCCTGGTATCTGCGGTTGCACAAAGATGTGCAGGGACTGTCACGGCTGGTGGTTCCGTTTCTATTGATGTTGCTGCCCATGGGGCTTATTCTTATTGAATCCGACCTGGGCACGGCGTTGCTTTTTCCACTGGCGCTCTACGCCATGCTGGTGGCGGCCGGGGCCAGATTGCGCCACCTTGTGGCGATCGCGCTGATTGCCTTATCCGTTGCCCCTGGTTGCTACCCACTGCTGAAGCCCTATCAAAAGCAACGCATTATCTCAATGTTTGTGGAAAGTAAGCCGACTTCCGGTGAATTGCATGGCAACTTGTATCAGCAGCGACAAAGCGAAATTGCCGAAGGCAGTGGGGGGCTTGCCGGTCAGGGACTGCGCGGCGCTGCCCAGATTCGCAATGGTTTGCTGCCGGAATCGGCCAACGATTTTATTTTCGCGGTCATCGCCACCCAATGGGGCTTCCTTGGTGCGCTGGGAATTCTGATTCTTTACGTGGTGTTCTTTGGAGCTTGTCTGGAAATCGCCGGTTCCACCGCGGATCCTTTTGGCCGGATTATGGTCGTTGGGTTGGGGTCCATGTTAATGATGCAAACCATGATTAACATCGCCATGACCACCGGCATTATTCCCGTAGTTGGTATTACGCTGCCGTTTTTATCCTACGGAGGCAGTGCTATTGCCGCGTATATGCTGGCCACGGGCTTGATCTTGAATGTGGCGGTCCGCAATCGTCGCGCACTCTAAAGCGCCGCAACCGCCGGATGCGCTGTATCATGGAGCCAACGTGGTTGCCCTTGGCCCAAGCGCCGCATGGCGGGTTGGTGCGCCGATGCGGCTCGCGTCTAGGGTCGCTGGACGGTTTTTACGGAAGTGGATCTGATGAAAATTGTTATACCCGGTGGCAGCGGTCAGATAGGCACTCTGTTGTGTCGGGCCTTTGTAGCCGACGGACATGACGTGGTGGTGCTTGGCCGCAACCCGCGGGCCGCGCCATGGAGAATGGTCCCGTGGGATGGTCGATCCATGGGTGGGTGGACCGCGGAGCTCGATGGGGCGGATGTGGTGATCAACTTGGCGGGGCGCAGCGTTAATTGCCGGTATCATGCGGCCAACCGCCAGGCGATCATGGACTCGCGTGTGCAGAGCACCCGCGCGGTGGGCCGGGCCATTGCGCAAGCGCGCCATCCGCCGACCCTCTGGCTCCAGGCCGGGACCGCCACCATTTATGCCAGCCGCTACGATGCCCCCAATGATGAAGCCACCGGCATTCTCGGCGGTTTTGAGCTGGATGTGCCCAGCCAATGGAAGTTCAGCATTGCCGTAGCCCAGGCGTGGGAACACGCGGCTCAAGAGGCCCTTCGCCCGGATACCCGACTGGTGATTTTGCGTTCCGCCATGACCATGAGCGCCGATCCGGGGGGAATTTTCGATGTCATGTCCCGACTGGTGCGGCGCGGTCTGGGCGGCACCGCCGGCCATGGCCGACAATACGTATCCTGGATTCACGAGCGGGATTTTATTGCCGCGATTTATTGGCTCATCAACCACCCGCCCATAGCCGGAGCGGTGAATGTGGCCGCGCCCAACCCCTTGCCCAACGCGGAATTCATGCGCACTTTGCGCCACGCCTGGGGTGTACGTATAGGACTGCCGGCCCCCGCGTGGCTGCTGGAACTTGGGGCGGTTTTCATGAAAACCGAAACCGAATTGCTGCTGAAAAGCCGCCGGGTGGTGCCGGGGCGACTGTTGCAATCCGGCTTTGCATTCTCTTTCCCGCATTGGCCGGAGGCCGCGGACGATTTGTGCCAGCGCTGGCGGGCCATAAAAGACCGGCCCGATCAATAGCCGCCGCTACGGCTTACCGGTTACCGGCCGCGTCGCCGACGATCACGCATTTTTCGTTTCTGCTCCGGAGAAAGGCGGCTGGGACGCAAGGCCGGCCCTGCGCCGGCCAGATGGCCCATGGCCGAGAGGCCTTCCGGGTTCATGGTGCTCATGGCCTGGGCCATTTTCATCTTGGCGCCCATCGAAAGCCCGGACATCTTTTTGGCCATGTCCCGGGCCGCGGAAAATCCTTTCACCAGCCGTGAGACATCCTCCGCCTGCATGCCGCAGCCGCGGGCAATGCGCCGCCGGCGGGAAGAATCCACAATGTCCGGATTTTCCCGCTCTTTGCGGCTCATGCTCTGAATGATCGCCTCGGCGCGGTCTAATTCCTCCTCCGGCAATTGAATATCCTTGAGCGCTGAACCCAGCCCCGGCAACATGCCCAGAAGCTGTTTCATAGGCCCCATTTTGCGCATGGACCGCATCTGTTCCAAAAAATCGTCGAGCGTGAAACTGGCGTTGGCCAGTTTGGCCTGCATTTTTTCGGTCTGGGCCTGATCAAACTGCGACTGGGCTTTTTCCACCAGGGTTAAAATGTCGCCCATGCCCAAAATGCGCTGGGCAATGCGGTCCGGATGAAATTCCTCCAGCATCTGGAGCTTTTCGCCCACGCCCAAAAATTTTATAGGCTTGCCGGTAATCGCCTTCACCGACAGGGCCGCTCCACCACGCGTGTCGGAATCAAATTTGGTCAAAATGATGCCGTCGAGTTCCAGCTTCTGGTTAAACGCCCGGGCCGAATTCACCGCATCCTGGCCTACCATCGCATCCACCACCAGAAATATCTGATGGGGTTTGGTCGTGCGGGCAATGTCCGAAAGCTGCTCCATGAGCACATCGTCAATGTGCAAACGGCCCGCGGTGTCCAGTATTACCACGTCCCGACCGCTTTGCCGGGCCAAGGCCACGGCATTGCGACATATCAAAATAGGATTCGCCTCCCCATCCTGCTTGTACACCGGAACATCCACCTGTTGGCCCAGCGTGACCAACTGGTCGATGGCGGCGGGCCGCTGGGTATCCGCGGCTACCAGAAGCGGATTTTTTCCTTTGCTTTTCAGGTACAGGGCCAGTTTACCGCAGGTGGTGGTTTTGCCGGAACCCTGCAGGCCGCACATCATGATGATGGTGGGTGGTGGATCAACAAAAAATATGCCGGTATCCACCGGCCCCATCAGGGTCACCAATTCATCAAAGACAATCTTGACGATCTGCTGCCCCGGCTCCAGCGAGGCTAGAACCTGCGTACCCGTGGCTTTTTCCATGACCCGCCGGGTGAAGTCCTCCACCACTTGATAATGCACGTCCGCTTCCAGCAGGGCGCTGCGAATTTCGTCCATGGCCTGGCGCACATTGGCCGGGCTGATTCGCCCGCGCCCGGAAAGGTTGCGCACCATGAGGGTAAATTTTTCGGAAAGAGAATCAAACATGCTTTATGTCAACCTGTCTTACCTGCGGGAAAACGCCTGTGCTTCCAGGCGTTGGGCCACGCCCGGCCGGAACATGCCCCAAGTTACCCCTGGACAATGGGCAGCTTCACTGCGCCGGATTCCATCTTGTCGGCGGCGATTTTGGCATAGCCGGAGCCTAATTCACCCAGTGGATCCGGCGGGATGATATCCACCAGCTTTTCCCCCAGCCGCGCTTCACCGCGCCGCACCTTTTCCTGAAAATTCCGGCACTCTTCCAGCAGGGCGTCAAGAATTTTTTCTTCCGGTACATTGGCCACTTTTTCTCCCTGCACGTATATGATGCCGCGCTTGTCGCCGGCGAAAATCGCCACGTCCGCACCTTCACATTCCCCCGGACCATTGACCACGCAACCCATCACCGCCACCTTGATCGGCAATGTGATCTGCTCCTTGAGTTTGCGGTTGACATCCTGCACCAGGGTGAATAAATCCACCTGTATGCGCCCACAGGTGGGGCAGGCGATAAGCTCGGCCCCTTTGCGACTGCGCAGCCCCAGCACGTATAACAGTTCCAAGCCGTCCTGCACTTCATAGATTGGATCATTGGCATAGCTGATGCGGATGGTATCGCCGATGCCATTGGCCAAAAGCGTGCCCAGCGGCACCACACTCCGGATGGTGCCGGTTTCCTTGGGGCCGGCGTGGGTAACGCCCAGATGCAGGGGGTGGTCAAACCGCCGGGAGATCTCCGTGTACGCATCAAGCACCAGCAGCGGATCAATCGATTTGGCGGAAATCACAATGTCGTAAAAGTTCCGCTCGTAGAAAATATCCAGGTACTCTTCCAGCTTGGTAATCATGATCGCCAGCAGGTGGCCGTGATGGCTGTCACTGAAGACCGCTCCCAACTCCTTCATCCGTTTCTGTTTGTCCTTGCGTTCCACAATGGAACCTTCATTCACGCCGATCCGGATCGGAATGCGCCTTTCCCGACACGCATCAATCACCGCTTCCACCTGCTTGCGGTCATTGATATTGCCGGGATTCAGCCGGATTTTATGTACGCCCGCCGCCACCGCCTCCAAGGCCCGCTGAAAATGAAAATGAACATCGGCCACAATCGGCACCGACACCTGGTGCAGTATTTCCTTCAGGGCCAGAGTATCCTTCTTTTCCGGCACCGCCACACGCACGATATCCGCACCGGCGGCGGCGAGCTTGTTAATCTCCCGCACGCAACCGTCGATATCGTGGGTGTAACCGCTGGTCATCGACTGGACTGCCACCGGGGCATCGCCGCCGATAAGAACTTCGCCCACCTTTACCTGCCTGGTTTTTCGCCGGGAAATCATCCAAAAGCTCCTGTAAATGCTGTTCCGTTGTGCCTCCCGCACCAAGGTATTGTATCCCCGGACGCGACCAAGCCGCAACCCAGCACTTTTTCGCCCACCCACCGCCCCGCACGCCGTAGCCGGCCCAGCGCCACAGCGCGTAAATCTTGCTTATCGCCTCGCGATCGTTGGTCTCATGCCGCACGGGTGGAATGTAACTATGGACAGACCGCTATGGCCTGTGGCTGGGCGAGACACCGCGCCCTTGCGGGTCAGGCTGGGGTATCTTTGGGGGGGCTTTCGGCTGGGCAGTGGCCACAGAGGTGGCCCAACGAGCCTTTTCGGATGGGTGTATGGCACCCCAGAGCAGTCGCGTTACACCATTTTACCCATTACCGGCCATAAGGGGATATGTTGACGTTGCCGAACTCTGAGACGTTTACCGCTTCCGCATGGCCATCACAGAACGATACATTGATGTGGTCGCCATGGCGGTCCATGGTATTTTGCGGTTGCTGGGGGCTGGCGTTGATATTGGAGGGCATCAGATTCCCGGCAATGGGAATGCGATCGCGCAGCCACGGCGTCAGGGCGACACCTTCCAGGGTATTGATGGTATTGGTGGGAAAGCTGCCGGGAATGCCGGCGTACACGTCATAGTTGGTGGTGTAATACAGGCCGTCGTTATAATTCAGCGCTGCTCCAGGTACGGCTTCCGGCTGCGTGGGCCGGGTACCGCAGTCGGCGAAAAGCAACGTGGTGCTGGGCGATAGAACCCGCGCGAGCCTGCACCCCAGCGGCTGACCTCCGCCGACACCAGCCGGGCCATTGGCCACGTCCATGGTGGAGCCTTGGTTGAAGTCGTTGCCGTTTTTGGGATCAACAATGGAGCAGATATCCGCATTGACGCCGTAGGATACGGGGTAGTAGCTGAACGTTCCATCTCCGGGGTTTCCGGGGGGCGTGGACGACGGGTTGAGGACATTGTTAATGAGTGCGTAGCCCGGCCACGTGTCGTTTAAGGTGGGGTCACTGGGGCACAAAAACACCTTGGGGTAGGTTCCGGGGGCGTAGTAACTACCGGGATTACCGCTGGTGGCCATACCTACGAAGTTCTGGTTGCCGCTACCACCCATGTAAGGGATTAACGCGCTGGCCCAATCCAGAAGATCCGTTCCCGACGAGGTTGAGCGATAAGCGAAAAGCTGGTGGCTGGGATCTACGTAGGCTGTAACGACATTGGTGTCGGTATCCGGCTGAAAAAGGCCCTGATGGTCTTGGGTGAATTCGATGGCACCCAGAGCCATTTGCCGAACGTTGGAAAGGCACAGGACCGAATCCGCCTCCTGCCGGGCCGCCGCCAAAGCGGGCAGCAATAGCGCGATGAGAATGGCGATGATGGAAATCACCACCAATAACTCAATAAGCGTAAAGCCGCTCTTCGCATGCATCCGTGAATCTCTGCCCAAGGGTGAGATCCGACCCGAAGAACAATGGCTGGTAATCATGATCAAGACTCCTTGAAAGAGCAGACCTAAGCCGGAGCGACAAACTCAGTTTAACCGGTTAAACTGGTTTGTCAAGCACTGCCAAGTCTTAGTTTCCATCTTGTACACTCCAAGTCCTTTCCAAGGCGAAAGTGCCATTTATTTCATCCGTTGGCGACGATATGCGCCGCCATTTAACGCCACTGCCCCGCCCCTCGGCGGCGCTTGAGCAGCAGTGGTAATCCGCCAAGCAACAGCCACGCGGCCGACGGCTCTGGTGTTGGCGTGGTCTGTGCTGAGAGCAACTTGTCGGTGGAGAAGGTCAGCATTGCCGCGGACGAGATACCGCTGCCGAAATATTGATCGTAGAGGGCCTGATACGCCGCCATGGTGGCGCTATTTGCACCAACTTGCTGGAGCTTCTGGCCGAAAGGAATGAGATCCTGCGGCGTAATAACCCCCGTGCCCAGAAAATCCGCCGCCGGATTAAATTCCGTGTTGTTGCTGGCGAGCAACTGGGCCATGGTTTGAACATCAGCCACATTGTATTGGCCGTCGAAATTCAAATCACCCAGCCCCGCACCAAAAATGGTGGAGGTATACAGACCGGCAAACCGTTGGATGTTGTAGGTGCCATCCGGCTTGAATGTCACGACGGTGGCGACATGGTTGCCGCTGGTAAGGCCGTTGGCATTGATGGTCCACAAATTGGTGTCCATCTGGTTGGCCTGCGTGGAACTGTTGAGCAGGGAGAGAATCTGACTGGCGGTATCCGCGGCGGGCAGATCAAAGAGTACGTTGATGTTGTTAGCCAGGCCGTCCACATTTTCCACCGTCAGGGTGCGGTTTTGGTTGATACCGGGCACAGTGGCGTTAAAGCTCATAATGGCCGATACCGACGGGGCGGTATCCACATAAATGGTTTGGGTCCAGTCGGTGTACACGGGTGGAGCGCCAGGCGTATGGCGTGTGCGGAAAGCGATCACGGTGAGGTAATGATAACCTTGCGAGAGATCACTGGTATTGATGGTTTCGGTATAAAGGCCGGTACCCGGCGCGGTTCCATTTTGCGGGGCCAACGGACTGCCGGTTTGAAAGGGGAGGAAACCGTAGGCGATGGTGTTTGGCTCAGTGCTGACAAACTGCTGGCCATTGACCAGTGTGCCACCGTCTATTTTGAAAATGGCGCTGTCGCCGCCGGCGTTGTAGTCAAATAAATTCTGCTGACCCAGCAGATAGACTTTTTGGGTTTGCAGTTGAATCTGAAATTGCGGACCTTTAACAACCGCCACGTTGCTGATGACATCCTGCCCATTGGCTTGGGGCAAGTTGGGCGTGCTGGTGGTGGGGGTGGTACCCGCGATTTGGCCGGCGACATTCGTAATCGTCAGCGTGCCCTCAGGTGTCGCCGGGCCGTAGATCAGGTCGCCGCCGCCGGTGCTGTTGTTGTAGCCGTTGTTGGGGAAGGTGACGTTGACCACGCCGTTGGAATAAACCTGCAGTACCTGCGGCAGGCCCTGGGCCGCGGCGTTGCCGGTAAGCTCCACCAGGTAGGGTACGTTGTAGGAGTTGAAATTCGTCTGAATGCTGGCCGTGCCGGAGATACCGCCGGTTTGGTTGTTCAGCAGCACCAGGGCGGAATCATTGCGTTCAAACGCCAAGTTATTTTGAGTGATATAGCGTTGGATGTAGCCGCCGCTGGAATAACGGTTGCGGATGTCCACCAGGCCGCTGATCTCGTTGGTGTGGGTAACGCTCATGGTTTGAGTGGGGGCATTATACGTGCTTATGGAATTATTGGCCATGGTGTTGCCGTACACGCCGCCCAGTGCGTCGCCGCGGCCATTTTGCGGGAAGGTCTGGTTGCCGGTGTCATAAGGGGTGAGGTTGCCGTTGTAATAGACCAAGGCTTGGCCGGGCATCATCAGGGTATAAGCGGCGGCCACATTGGCCAGATAAGGGGCACCGTTGTCCTGGCTTTGCACGAATCGCACGCCGGTGTTACCTGTATGGTTGGGGTCCAGCCCGTCGCTGACGTTGTACCAACTGTTGGTAAACCCGTTGCCGGTGAGGTTTTGTTGCAGGGAGAAAAACAAAGGAAAGTCCAGAGCGTCCAGGTTGGGCTGCACGGTGCCGATGTTGCCGGCGGGAGCGCCGTCCGGGTTCATGGGACTTTTCTGGATCACCGGAAAAACGTTGGCGGGATTGCCGTCATAATATTCCTGGAACGAAAAAATGGTTTCCTGCACGCCATTGAGGTAGGTCCGCGGCGAGGCCCGGTAAACGGCCTGATTGAAATAAGGCAGGGCGGTTTGCCATTCCATATTTTTGGTAGCATCAAGCCGGAAGCCATCAACCCCCAGCGTTTGCACAAACCACTGAATATTGCGCATCTCGTAGCCGGTGACATTTTCCGCGGTGGGCGAACCAGCCATCGGATTGGAAGGCGTAAAGGAATTGACCTGAATATTGCCCTGGCCGGTTTGCGGGTTGTAAATAAAAATCGGTTGGCTGTTGGGGTTGGGGTAAAACTGCTGGTTCACCGGCATGGGCACATTGGCCAGGCGGCCAAAGGCCGGGGTGGTTCCGCCGGGGATGTTGGCGGGATCGCCCGCGGTGGTGGGGCTGCGGATATATTGATAATCGGTGTTGAAATTCACATTGACAAGGCCGGCCAGCCGGGCTTCTTCCACATTCTGGGCATACGCGCCGTTAAAATCGCCGTCTATATTGGCCGGCGCGCCGGGGTTCAGATAGGAATTGCCCGGATAAGAGGTGACAAAACCCGGGTATCCTCCGGCGTTGACAAACGAATTGCCGTTGCCATCGACCGAGGCGGAATTGGAAAAGCCATTGTGGCCCATGGAATAATCGACGTAAATATATCCACCCATTTCGTGGGTGGCGGCAATAAGCTGCTCATATCCGGAAAGCGTGCCGTAGGCGGTTGGGTCACCGGGGCTGCCCAAGTCGAAACGGTTATAAATGTCATAGCCCACCGAACCGTTGCCGCTGTCCGCCCGGGTGGGAGGCGGGGTGAGAATAGCCCCGTAACCGGCCCCGAAAATATCGGGCATGCGGGCGGTAAGCGCGGTCCAGGGCATACCGAAGGCATCGAGAATGGTCGGCGGTGAATACGGCGTTCCGAAAACCTGCGCGGCGGCGGGGCGGCACAGGCTGATGACCGCGGCACCCGCTATCCCGCAGGCCACCACGCGGCAGGCCCGCAGAATCAGGTTTCGGCGTTGCCGGGTGGAGCCAGAAAAGTTTTTTTTCCTCGGTTCCATGGTGTTATTCCTTTTTAGCTCAGGGCCTCGGCCAGATTATTTTGCCGACGCGCTGGCGCTGAAGTTTACACGTCTTGAATACTGCTGCGGTCGATTGGCGCCGCCCGGGCTGCCGATCTGCGCCGCGGTATCAGGGCCAAGAGCAGCAGTGAACTTAAAAGCAGCGCGGCCGGAGCGGGTTCCGGTGTGGCGGTCACTTCCAGATTATTAAAATAGGCATACTGGGAGGCCAGCCCCAAGTTGTCGTTGTATAAAAACATCTGGTTTACGGGCAAATCGGTCAGGGTGAGATTGTTAAATGTTTCCGCCGCCGACGGGTCCGCCAAAGGTGTAATGGTGAGATTAAAAGATGTTGATGACTCGAGTGTAAAGGCCACCGTGATGCCATTGCCGTTGTTGGGCGTGGCAACGCCGGTGTGCGCGGAGGCAATTCCGGTAAGCTCCGAATGGGCAAACCCGGTGGTGGGCGAGGTGTAACCGCCGTAACTGATGGCGTAATAATTGCCCGAACCCGCGGCGGCTATCTGAAATAAAGGCGTGCCGTAGGTGGTGGTGGAGTTGTAGTTTTGAATCTGAAAACCTTCCTGGCCGGGATTGCTCATGTAGCCTGTGGCCATGCTTAGTTGCAGGGTCTGGCCGACTTGCAACGGATTATTGAGATCACGGTAGGCACCGGGGGCGGCTGGATCGCTGCTGGTGCCGTTGTCGGCCCCCATACTCCAGGATACGCCATTAGTATCAATATTCGGCGTAGCGTAAGTGCCAAAAACTGTTGATGCGGTTGCGGTGGTAAACCCCCACGTGGCCGTTTGGTCCACGCCTGAACCACTCGGCCCCTGAAACCATTGGCTAAATCCGGTGCCGCCATTGCTGGTGCCGGACCACGTGCCGCCCGAATAAGCGGAATTGGCGGCGTTATCAGAGGCCAGGATCACAGCACGTACCGCCGCACTGTGACCCATGGCCCAGCCGATCATGCCCGCGACAGCCGCACTCGCTACCCGGCGGGCACGCGGCGAACGTGAATCAAAAAAGCTTTTCAAAACGGTGCTCATAATTGCATCTCCAAAACTCCGTAGAAGCGTTGCCGGGGTCTGAACCGCCGACCCCGGCAACGCACTTCTACCACTAAAAACATTTAGGCCGTCTTACGACGTCCCACCAGTAACAAGGCTAATCCGCCAATAGCCATCAGACCCAGCGATGCGGGCTCGGGAACCGCGCTGATGGAGAGGCTGTTGAAGTAGCCGTTACCCGAGGTGTTTTGATCAAACAACTCAATCTGATTTAGCTGACCGCCCGGCAGCGTGCCGTTGGTAATCACGCTTACCGTGGTGCCGCCCACCGGCGTTACGGAAAGATCATAGGTGGAGGCGGTAACCAGCGTGAAATCCACAGTCATGCCTTTGCCGATGTAGCTGCTAAACCCCAAACTGACCGGCGACTCGTATTCCTTACCGCTGTTGCTGCCGTCAATGATGCTCATATTGTCGTAGCCAGCGGTGGCGTCGTATTCGAAGGTGAACTGGTCGATGGGGGCGCTGGATTGCAGCGAAAAACCGATAGAGGCACCCGTTTCCGGAGAGTTGCCACCGGCACCATCCGATTCCATAGCGATGCTCAATGTTTGGCCGGCATCCAGCTTGCCGCCGGAGAGACCGCCAGCCGTCAGGAACGGCCGGGTGAGATCTACCGAGGGGATCACCGCAGGCGGCCCAGCCTGTGGGGTATTTGCATAGACGCCCCAACTGTTCTTGTTGGTGCTGATGGGCTTGCTGCTGGTATCAAGGTAGGTATCCACATACGGCGGATTGTTGCTGTTAGTAATGGTGACCTGCCACGGCCCAAAGCCGGTACCGCCATTGGTGTTGCCAGTGGTGCCCACAGCTCCGGTGTAGCTACTGGCGTTGTCGGATGCGACCATCGCGGCGCTGGTGGACTGGGCAAAACAGCCTGCTGCCACCACTGCGGCGGTCAATCCCACAAGGATTGACAAAGATCGACGATTGGGAAGAACTTGAAGAACCATGATAGAACCTCCTAAAAAGGAACACTAAAAAACCTAAACTATCAAAAACCCTTTGGTACCCATTGAACCCAAGTTTAACCGGTTAAACCACTCTTGTCAAGTGCTACTTCATCTGTCGCCCATATTGCGCCTCCATTTCGTTTTTTCTCTAGTACATCCGTTGCATACTCTAACCCGCCGGCACACGCCGACTAAAAGGCTTCCATTCATAATTGCGGCGACCACGCGCTTACCGCATACGTGCATCTGCAACAACGATTGAAGGAACGACTGCGCGCCATGATTTAAGGTCCATCAAAGGTTCATTCTGCCGCTGTTCATTAGTTTAACCGATTAAACTACCTCTGTCAAGCCCCGGCATTTTTTTTCTCCGATTCCTCACTAAGGGAGATACCATCCGTGGAGCTAAACTACATGTACCGGCGGGCAATTGGTCGGCAATACGCCGAAGCCCATTGTTGGCCGCAGCCATACTCAACTGGATACTCTAGCAAGTGGTTCTGCTTAAGTCAAACAAAATCTTTTAAAAAATTCCTCCCTTGGCGAGCCAACTTTTTTGTGATGGGCGGAACACCAAGTCAAGGCAATTGCCACGGTGTACCGGCTCATCCAGGTCGGCTGCGACCAACTGCGCCACGCCCCAATTGCCCACCATGCTCCGCAAGCCGACCAGCCCATCGCCTAAGGCTCTATTATAGGAAAGCTGCCGCGTCATCGGCTTTGCCGTACTCTTCAAGCCTGATTTAAGCACCAAAACGCCGGTTTTCGCGTTATCGGACGTTGCTTATGCTACGTCATCGTGGCTGTACACGGCTGAATCTCTCATGAATCGCCAAAATAATGCCAATGGAATCGCTCACAACTACGCTTTAGAAGCGTTGCCCCAGCCCAGTTGGCTTTAAATTTCTTCTCTCGCTTGACACTGTTAAACGACATTGGTAAACTGTTTTAACAACGGCTGGAAAATCGAGCCTGATTTGGAGATAAAACGCCGTGCCGACCCGATCGCTGAATTCCTCTCCGGAAAGTGTACCTGCGGATGTTTTTGCGCCTAGTCGCGAGGCTTCCAAGGAAATAACCGTGCGTTTTAGTAACGCGGGGGGGGAGGAAAAGGCCCCGGAGAAAGTCAATATTCGCGAGGTGGCCCGGCAAGCGGGAGTATCCGTGGCTACGGTGTCGATGGTGCTCAATGCCAGCCCGCGCATCAGCCGGTCCACGCATATTAAAGTCCAGAGGATGATCGACAAAATGGGCTACCGGCCCAATCGGCTGGCCCAAAGTCTTTCCGGGAGGTACACCCAAGTGGTTGCCGTCATGCTGCCCCCGCTTAGGCACGCGTTTGCCGATGCGTACTTTGGGGAGATACTCAGTGGAATTGCGGATCGGGCGGGTAAGCTCGGGCATAAATTACTCATCGAGCAGGCCAAGCCACAGTTTGTCAAAGAGGGAAAGCATCTGGAATTGTATGAACGCCGATTTGTGGATGGCGTGCTTTGCCTGGGTTTTAATGAAAAACACAGTTTTTTGTCAGACTTCGCGGCGCGGCGCTATCCGATGATTCTGGTGGACAACCGCTTTGGCGATAACCTGCTGGATTATGTGCACTGTGATTATCGCCTTGGTGCCCAGCAGGCTATGAACTGTCTGCTGCAGCTTGGGCATCGCAACATCGGCATGGTTTACGCAGCGCCGGAAAGCCCCACCGCCCGGGATGTCGTGGAGACGTATACCGCCAGATTGGTGGAGGCGGGAATAAGCCCGTCGGAAAAATGGCTGGTGGATGGTTGTTTCACCGATGAGGGCGGGGCGGAAGCGGCACGCGTTCTGCTGACCCGCGATCCGGAAATCTCGGCACTGTTGTGCGGTAACGATAAAATGGCTCTGGGTGCCATCCGGTATCTGACCACCCATGGACACCGGGTGCCCGATGATGTTTCGGTGGTCGGGTTTGATGATATTCAGCATCTGGCCTACGCCAACCCCAGCCTGACTACCGTCCATTTGCCGTTGTACGAACTGGGTGTTTTAGCCTGTGAAAAATTGGTGGAGCGTATTCGCGGCAAGGTGGAACATGTCGCGGAGGTGTTGCCCACCCACTTGGTGTTGCGGGAATCCACCGGCATGATGCGGACCCTGCGCAGTTAATCCAGCCGGCTTAAGCGATGACGCGGACGGGCCAGCGCCGGGCGGGCTGCGGAATAATTTCTGATTGCCCGTGCCGAAATAGGTTACCGGCGTGTATACCCCGGATGACGCATAAGCACAAAGGGTTACGTTTGGCAACCGAATCAATCATTGGAAGGGTTTTCCGAATGGTTAACACTTTAGGGCCCAGATCGGATTGCACCTCAATCCTGACGGCAGGCTCAGCGCGATGGTTCGGACGACGGTGCGAATTGGGCACATCTCGGCGATTGGGGGCGGCTTTCCGGCAGACTGGCTTTCGGCTCAACTTTCGCTGGGGGTTGTCTGTGGCGACGCTGGTGCTGGCGGCGTCAGGGCTGGTGAGCTGCGCCAAACGCCCGGTACCAAGCCCGCCGATAGCCGCCATCAGTGCTCCGCCTCGTCTGGTGCGGACTTTATTTTCTTATCAGCCAACGGCAAGGCCAGCTTCCGGCCAGGTGAAGGCGGTCAGCTTGGCCGGCGATTTTAATTCGTGGTCTGTCAGTGCCAATCCGATGACGCGCCGGGGAAATCGGTGGGTGGCCTCCATCCGGCTATCACCGGGCTACCACCAATACAAGTTTGTCATCAATCACCGCCGATGGATGAATGATCCGTATGCGGTCAGGCGCGTCTCCAACGGCATGGGCGGTTTTAACTCGCAAGTCGCTGTGGTTTCGCCTTGGCTTAAGTTGCCGCCACCCTCGGCCAACAGCATTAATCCCCGGGCCATTTCCTTCCGCCCCACCAATACCCGCCAGTTTGATGTGTTATCCCGTCACGATGTGCGTATAGAGTTGCTGGCGCAGACCGGCGGCTTAAGCCACGTGCGGGTTATGATGCCGGGTTCGCATCCGGCCTCCATAGGTTTACACGTGGTGGGAAGCCGTGACGGTGCCACCACCTGGGCCAATGTCATTGCGGTTCGCGGCCGCCGGCTGCGCTATTATTTTGAACTGATACACAAAACCTACCATGTCTTTGTGGCTGGCGGATACCTGTATGCCGCGGCCCAGGCGGCCAGCGATAACGCTTATGAATCGCCCATGCGGGCCAATGTGGTGACGCCCCAGTGGGCCAAAAAAGCGGTTTGGTACGAAATTTTTCCGGAGCGCTTCCGCAACGGCAGCAAGGCCAACGATCCCGGCCATCATATTCCGTGGCGGTGGGATTGGACCAAGCCGTACCGTCCGGCCGGCGAAAAAGGCAATTTTTACAGCTATGTCTATAAGCGTTTTTATGGGGGAGATATTCAGGGTATCCAGCAGGAACTGGGGTACCTGCGGCGTTTGGGCGTCAACGCCCTGTACCTGACACCGGTCTTCGCGGCTCCAAGCATACACAAGTATGATCCGTCGAGCTTCATTCATATTGATGATGGATTTGGTATAAAAGGATCGCTGGCTAAAATCAAAGGCGAGCACGTACGTCACCCCGCCACATGGCAATGGTCCGCCTCGGACAAGGTTTTTCTCTCCATGCTTGCCGCCGCCCACCGGCAGGGGTTTAAGGTGATTATTGATGTGCCTTTCGGCCATTGCGGAGTGGATTTTCCACCCTTTCAAAATGTACTCAAGTACGGCCGAAAATCGCCCTACGCCAAGTGGTTTCAAATTACCAGTTGGGGACCGCCGGTACAATACCAAGGGTGGGATAAGCCCAACGGGGCCATGCCGTTGTTTGCCCGAAGCAAACACTACGGCCTGGAGCGCCAGGTGCGCGACTACCTGTTTGCCGCCACCCGTCGCTGGCTGGCTCCCAACGGCAAGGTGGCCGATGGTGTGGATGGCTTCCGATTGGATACCGCCACGGATGTGCCGCATCGTTTCTGGATTGCCTGGCGGCGATTGGTGAAGAGCATTAATCCGCAGGCCCTGATTGTCGGGGAAATCTGGACGCCGGCCCAGGCGTGGCTGAACCGGGGGAACCAGTTTGATGCGGTGATGAATTACCCCTTTGCCCAGGCCACCACCAAATATTTTGTCGACACTTTGCGCGATGGTGGTCGAGGCCTTTCCAGCGGGCAGTTTGCCGCACGGCTGGAACAAATTCTCGGTTATTACCCCTACCAGGTGGATCTGGTGAATCAAAACCTGCTTGATAGCCAGGATACGGATCGGTTTGTTTCAAGATTCATGAATCCTAATCTGCCCTTTAACGGTGCCGACCGGCTGCAAGACAGCAACCCTCATTATAATACGGCTAAACCGACGGCGGAGGCGTATGAGAGGCTCAAAGGCGTGGTGGCTTTTCAGATGGCGTTTGCCGGAGCGCCCATGATCTGGTACGGCGACGAGGTGGGGATGTGGGGGGCCAGCGACCCGGCCAATCGGCAGCCCATGCTTTGGAAGGATCTGCAGCCTTATGATAATCCGGCTTTAACGGTGAACACGTCGCTGCTCCACTTTTACCGCCGGGCCATAGCGGCGCGACGGCAGTTGCCGGCTTTGCAGATAGGCTCATGGGGCCGACTCCAGATCGTGGGGGCCTCAAGGGTATTTGCGTATTACCGTTCGTTGGGCCATGAACATGTTTATGTGGTGGTCAATCGCAGCAGCCGTGCCGTGCGTATCCGGATGCCGGTCTTGGCCTTCGATCGCGGCCACCATCTCCTGGACTACCTTTCATCGCGGGACTGCAAACTGGTTTTCCCGCCGGTGCCCAGCACAAACGGCAGGCCGGTCTTAACCCGTATTCGTCGTGGAATTCTCGCCCGTGCCGGGAAAAAAACACTTAAGCTCACCTTGGGACCGTGGCAGGCCAGGTTGCTGGCCCGTTATCGCCGGGGCCATTTCGGGGCCGGCTTTTCCCGCTAGGGATTTGTGGTTGCGTTGCAGGAGACCGGATCATGCTGGATCGAAGAGAATTTATGCTTAGAGGCACCGCGGTTGCGGGTGCGGTATTGGCCGCCGGAGGACCAGACGCGGCCACTGCGGAGGCGGTTGGCATCGACAGGGCATGGATCGCTGAGCGCGTGGTGGTGGGGCATTGGGGGGAAAATGTTTTAAAGATGACGGTTCTCTCTCCGCATATCGTGAGGCTGGATCTGCTGTACCGGGGCCGGCACGATCCGGCCACACCGCTGCTGAATCCGCAGGCGCGCTTCCGGGGCGATGCCCGGGCCAACCTTCATGTGGACGCAAAGCGGCTGGAGATCAAGACGACGGCGCTGGCGTTGGACATTGCCCGGACCACGGTCGGCCTGACGTTGCGCGACGGCACCGGCAGAGAACTGCTGCGTCCCGGCGACGGGCCAAGCCTATACGTGTATCCCAAGGCCACGGGGCGGACGGGCTTTGCATTCCGGTGCAACCAGGGTGTCGGATTCTATGGCATCAGTTGTATTGCCATGCCCGGATGGGGCGGCAAAAAATACTCCATGGGATCCTCGATGTTACGCAATGGTTCCGGCATGCCGGATGGTACCTACCAGGTGGATGCCGGCGTCGAAGGGGGCGGCGGAGCACCGTTCATCTGGACCACCGATGGTTATGGTCTGCTGGTGGACAGCGACGGCGGATTTTTCATGATGGGCCGGGACCGAGTCGCCTTCAATTACGGCAATGAGCCGCTCAACGATTATGGCTGCCGCTATCCCAGACCCAACAGCCTCACCTTGTTTGTGCTGGTGGGACAGCCACGCGATATTTTCCGCGGGGTGGCCGAAATTACCGGCTACATGCCCATGTTTCCGCGCTGGGCGTACGGCTTCACCAATTCCCAGTGGGGCACGGATCAACAGGTGTTGCGGCATTATCTGGAAACCTATCGGGCCAAGGATATTCCCATTGATAATTTCACGCTCGATTTTGACTGGAAAGACTGGGGGGCCAATCATTACGGCGAATTTCGGTGGAACCCCGTGAAATACAGTCAGGCCCTGCTGCCGGTGGACAATCCGCAGAGCCTGCTTGCCTGGACGTCGCGACTCCATTGCAAGCTCACCGGAATTATGAAACCCCGCATCATTTTGAGCACCACCCAAGGGCAACTGCGGCCTTTGACCACGCAGGGGGCCGATTCACGCAAGCTGGGCATTTGGTTTCCGGGTGAGAAACCTTTTAAGGATTATTTTTCCCATCTGTATTCCATTGACGTTAATTTCTATCAGGAGGTGTGCCGCCGCTGGTATTGGAATGCCACGTGGTCTCATGGCTGCATGCAACGCGGCCTGGTAGGGTTCTGGAATGATGAGGCCGATTATGGCAACCTGGGGAATTTTGAGTTTTTGCACATGCAGCAGGCTCTCTACGAGGGGCAGCGGCGCGATCGACCGAATCAGCGGGTGTGGTCGTTGAACCGCAATTTTTACCTGGGTTCGCAGCGTTATGGCTACGCGACCTGGTCGGGGGATATTCCGACCGGTTTTGACTCAATGGCCCTGCAAACGCTTCGTATGCTGACCATGATGAACCTTGGGCAGATGCGATGGGGGATGGATTCCGGCGGATTTTCCGGACATCCTTCCGATCAGAATTACGCACGCTGGATCCAGTTCAGCGCCCTGTGCCCGATTTTCCGGGTGCATTGCACGCTGGGCGAGCGTCGCCAGCCGTGGGTTTATGGCACGCAGGCCTGCGAAACCGCCAAACAGGCTATGCGGTTGCGCTACGCCCTGTTTCCCTATACGTATGCCGCTGATCATGCCGCATGTACGGAAAGTGGGATCGGGCTGGTGCGTCCGCTGATTTTTGATTATCCCCACGATCCGCAAGTGGCCGATCTAAGCGACCAGTGGATGTTCGGGGATTATCTCTTGGCGGCCCCGGTGCTGGCTCCGCTGGAACAAAGCGCCACCCGGCGCGTGTACCTGCCCGGCGGAAATGACTGGCTCGATTACTTTCGCGGTACGCGCTACCGCGGTGGTCAGTGGCTCGATTATGCGCTCAACACGGATTCCTGGATGGATATTCCGCTGTTCATCAAAGAGGGGGCGATTATTGCGACCTTTGAGCCGGTGCCGGCGCTGCATACCGCCCGGCCCGGCATGGCTTACATTGATATTTTCCCCTCCGCCCATGCTACCCAGGGGGTTTTTTATGAGGATGACGGCGATACGTTCGACTATCAGCGGGGGCGATTTCATAAGCAAGTGATCACCGCCGAGCGCCAGGCACGCCACACCCATGTTGCGATTTCGGCGCAGCAGGGAACCTATGCTTCCAGCGTGCGGGAATTTGTTTTGCGTCTGCATGGTCAGGCGGCCACAGCGGTGCATGTCACCGGCCCGGGCGGTCCCGCGGCGGTGGTGCAAACATCGCGGGATGTTTTTGGAGCTTTCACCACCGTGCGTGTGCCGACAGGCGTTGCCTTGACCGTCGATTTTCATGGCCAAGAGCCTGCGCTGCCGCAGGTGGAAACCCTTGCTTTGGCTCAGGCGTCGCTGATAGGGCCTTCGCCGGAGCGGCGTGCGCTGCTGGTGCACGGCGCGGCGGGTCAGGTTGGTGGTTATATTACGCGTCTGGATGTTGCGCAAGCCGGGGCCGGCTTTTACCTGCAGCGCCGCCGCAGGGGCCATTACGCGGTGAAGATTCGTGCCGCCAACGCCCAGGCGCATCAGGCTGGCACGCTCAACGTTTATGTCAATGGCCGGCAGGTGGCCGTACTGAAGGTTGCCGCGGCGTCGGAGCCGGATGTGTGGCAGGAAATCACGCTGCAATTGCCGCTGGCTGCGGGCAATAACACCATCCTGCTGCGCCACGATACGGACAATGCTGGATCGTTGCACCTTTCCGCCATTGCGGTTCCCTTCGAGCCCAACGCGTAGCTTCCGGGCGTACCCCACCATGGCTGCGGCTGCGAGACGCGAACACGCCAACGCCGTGTGGGAGACGAGCTTGGGGGAGGCCGCACGGGGGAGAAAATCTTGACGTGTTGCAAAAAGAGCAGCGGATTGTGCCGCAGGAGCCTCAAGACATACGATCATCCGTGGGTGTGACGAGATCGGCACTCCGGTCCTCCCTTTGAGAACCGGTTTCGGCTATAGTTGAAGCATGAGCGTTGCAGGCACTGCTATTTCTTCGCCTCTCCTGGAACAAACCTTTCGGCGCACCTGGCCAGAGGTGGTAGTTCCCCAAGCTCCTCTGGTGACGCACAGTTCTCCCGGACGCATTGACTTGCTGGGCGGCCTGGCGGCGGAGGTGGGGGGGATGGTCGCCCAGATGGCGTTATCACGGCGGGCGTCGGTGGCGGTGCAATGGCGCACCGATGGCCGACTGGCCATCTATTCGGCCCGCCTTACCCCCGCCAGCGGACCCAGTCCAATTATTCTCAATGCCGACCAATTTGCCGCGGCACCGGGTACGCCGGTGCGCTCGCCGCGGGAACTATTGGATTTATTGCCCCGTCCCGCACCCCATCCGGACGCACCTGGATCCCAGCCTTGGGCAGCACCGCTGGTGGCGTTGTTCGAGTTGGTTTTAAGCCATCCTCAACTCGCCACCGCCAGTCCGCTGCGTGACCGCCGCACCGGGCGATTCTCGGGGGCCACGGTCTTCATTCACTCGGATATTCCCATGCATGCCGGACAGGCCAGTTCCACGGCGGTGATCACGGCTTTAACGCAGGCCATTTGTCGTTGTTTGCCGGTGGCCATCAGCACCGTCGAAAAGGCCGTCCTCATTCAACAGGCGCAGAACATGTTTGGCGGCACGGGCAGCCATGTGGTGGACGCTTTAACGACATTGTGTGCGCTGGAGGGTCCGCCAGCGCACATCCTGCGTTACAATGCGCAGCCACACGACTTGGTCGGCCAGATTCCCCTGCCGCCGGATCTGAAGATTTTAGCCCTTAACACGGGGGTACCCGCCATGAAAGGCGGGCAGACGGTGCGTTCACTTCGGCTCGCGGGGGCGATGGGCCTGCAGATTATTCAGGTGATTTACAGCGATCTGGGGAGGCAAGAAGCGCCCTTGCACGGATATCTGGGTAATTTATCGCCGAGTTTATACCGCCGTTATTTTCGCGCCTTGCTGCCGCGGCGTCTGCGGGGGCGCGATTTTGTGCGATCGTACGGCCCCCTGCCGCCAAGTGCCGGTGAAATTCACCCCGACCAGTTCTACCGGGTGCGCACGGCCATCGACCACCTGATTTCGGAACACGAACATGCGGAGCACTTTTTGCATGAAATGGAACAGCCGGTGGAACCCGCCGTCGGTCCTCGGCGGTCACAAACGTATCGCGATTTAACCTTGCGCCGGGCCGGGCGGCTGCTGCTGGCTTCGCATCATAGTTATCGTCTGCGGCTGGGACTTTCCTGCTGGCAGGCGGATTGGCTTATTGATCGCCTGATGAGCTTTGGGCCGGAGCACGGCATCTTCGGCGCACGCATCGGCGAATGTGGCGGCGGCGGCACGGTAACCGTGCTGACCGATTGCTCCCCTGCCGCCACCGAAGCCATACTCGCAATCATACCTGCCTACCGCACCACAGTCGGCGGCACGCTGCATGTGGATGTGGCGGGCGGACCGGGCAGCGCCGGAGCACTGCTGGTTCGATGATGGGTACGCATGGAAATAGTCGCCAGCGCAGTCAAGATTATGTGCGCGAGCTGGTACTTACGTATGGCTACCACGCCAACGCCTATCAAGTCCTCAATCCCGGCATGCGTCACTGGTTTTCCAGCCATGATCCGGCCGTTGTAGGCTACGTTAAACGCGGTTGCTGGTGGGTGGCGGCGGGAGCGCCGATTTGCGATCCGGCGAATCTGCTGCAGGTCGCACTGGAATTTCAGGCTGCTGCCCAGCGCCACCGTTGCCGGGTATGTTATTGCTTTGCCGAGCAGCCGCTGGTGGATTGCTTAGAACCTTTGGGGCACAAGGTTATCGCTCTGGGTGCCCAGCCGGTATGGATTCCGGACCACTGGCCGCATCTGCTGCAAAGTCACCGATCGCTGCGGCAGCAGATCAGACGGGCCCAGAATAAGGGAGTTTACATTCAAACGTTTACGCCGGCGCAGGCGATGGCGGATATGCGATTTCAGGACTCTCTGCGTCTGTGGCTCCAGCATAAACCCCTGGCACCGATGGGTTTTCTGGCGGAACCACGGGCACTGGAAGCGGGTTATCCGGATCGGTTGATTTGGGGAGCCATGCAGCGCCAGGGGGATGAGGGGGAAAAACTCCTGGCCTTTTTGCTCTCCTCACCGGTACCGCGCCGGAGTGGATTTTTAGTGGAACAGATCATTCGCCATCCCGCGGCCCCCAATGGCGCAGTGGAAATGCTCATTGACGCGTGCATGAGAGAACTACACCGGCGCGGGTCCGAGTACCTGACGCACGGCCCGGTGGCCTTAAGTCGCTACGCACCCTGGGCCATGGCCTCCAATCCATGGTGGATGCGCGGTTTGATGCAGTTGACCCGCCGACATCTGGGACGCTGGTATGGCTTTCAGACGCTGGAATCTTTTCGCGTTCGTCTTAGGCCAAACCGCTGGGAACCCGTGTACGCTATTGTGCATGGCCGCCGCTTTATTCCCGCCGCGTTCTACGCGATGGCCGGGGCGTTTTTTCGGCCGCATCGGGTGGCCGATGCCGGCGACACCGATTGACGGCCAGGCGCGGATGCCGCCAGCAATGGTTATCATGGGGCGGCGAAAGGAGTGTCTTTCATGCCCATTGCCGATTCGGATTTGACCACCCTGCGCTGGCTCTGTGATATTCCAACTGCGCCCTATCACGAACATTTTGTGGTTGCGGCGCTGCGTCACTGGCATCAGAGCCATAGCCGCCATCGCCATATACGCTGGCGTTGCGATCCCGCGGGCAACATCCACTTGGAATATCATCAAGGACGTGCGAACTCCCGCCTGCTGGTGCTGGAGGCCCACCTGGATCATCCGGCCTTTGTGGTCACGTCCAGGGGACGCCACGGCACAGTGCGGGCCATTTTTCGCGGCGGTGTCAAACCGGAGTTTTTCACCGGGGCCCGCGTTCTGCTGTGGAACGCACCGGCACCGCCGGCAACCCGGCCCGAACCCATCGGCGTACCGGCGCAGGTGCTGGCGGTGACACCCGCCACCAAATCACAGCCGTTGCGGGCCATATTGCGGGCTGACCGAACGGCTATCCGCACCGGTGCCATCGGCACCTGGCACCTGCCTGATGCGGCAGTACACGATAACCTCTTCACCGCGCGGGCCTGCGATGATCTGGCCGGGGTGGCGGCTTGCTTATGCGTGCTCGACCGATTGATCCAGCGCCGGGCGGCAGCCCGTGTGCGGGTGCTATTGACGCGTGCCGAAGAGGTGGGGTTTGCGGGTGCGATCGCCGCTGCCCATCAGGGTTGGATTCCCAAGACCTGCGCGGTCATCGGCCTGGAAACCAGCCGCACGACGGCCCAGGCCAGGCTGGGCCACGGCCCGGTGATTCGGGTGGGGGATCGCAGCAGTGTATTTGATGGTGCGTTGACCGGTTTTATGGCCACCATCGCCGCCCGCGTGGCTGCGGCTGTGCCGGAATTCAAATTCCAACGAGCATTGATGGATGGCGGCACCTGTGATACCACGGCCTTTGACGCTTTTGGCTATCAGGCCGGTGCCGTGTGTCTGGCTTTGGGTAACTATCACAACATGGCCGATCTTCCGGCGGACCAAGGCTTGGCGGCTGTTACATCCGCAGGACCGACGATAGCGTCGGAAACGATTGACGTTCGCGATTTTGCCGGGGAAGTGGAATTGCTCACGGCGTTGTGCCGGGAGTTTTGGCGTTTCCAGCCGGGAACGGCCGCGTTGCGTAAAAAGTTATGCGCATTACACTACCACACGCAAAAAAAGTTATTATATTCATAAAAATCAAGCTGTACCAGAAAGGGTTTGCCATGTCGGAAAAATTGTATCGTCGACGCTTTGTGCAACTGATGACCGCCGCGGCCGCAGTGGCCATCTGGCCACATTCATTGGCTCTCGCTGCTTTCCATGGCCGGGGCCCGCAACGAAAAGTGCGCCTGGAAGATTTGGATCTCTCGCTGATGCGCCAGGGTTGGGGCGATCCGCACAAAAATCAAAGTGTGGTGGGTACGCCTCTGCAAATCGGCGCGGTCAAATTTGCCCATGGCATCGGCACTCATGCCCCGAGTGCGTGGAACATTGATTTGCAAAAGGCCGCGGTCCGATTTACCGCCTGGGTCGGTGTGGATCATCAAAAACAGGGGCCAGGCGCGGTGATATTTGAAGTGCTGGTGGATGGCAAAGTGGCTCTCCGCACGCCGGTGCTGCGCCAGGGCCAGGCCCCGTACAAAATAGATCTGAATTTAAGGGGCGCTAAATCCATGCTGTTGCTGGTGCATCCGGGCCGGGCGGGAATTGACTTTGACCATGCCGATTGGGCCGACCCGGTGATTACCATGAGCCGTGCGTCCACCGCCGTACCGGCGGCGGTCGGACTTGACGCGGGTACCCAACCGCCCGAACTCGCCGGCGGCGATCCTCCGACACCGGAATTTCATGGCCCGCGGGTCATCGGCACCACGCCGGGACGCCCCTTTCTATTTCAGGTGCCGCACACCGGTACCCGCCCCATCACCATCGAAGCGGCAGGTTTACCGGATGGGCTAACCATGACCCCTGGCGGCCTGATCACCGGTACGGTTCATGCCAAGGGCCAATACCATGTAAAACTCACGGCCCGCAACGGTCTGGGCCACGCCACACGTACGCTGCGCATCGTTGCCGGAGAGCATCAACTGGCTCTGACACCCCCAATGGGTTGGAATTCCTGGAATGCCTACGGCATGAATAACTCTGCGGCCAAAACCCGCGCCGCCGCCGAAGCGATGGTCAAAACCGGCTTGGCGGCCAAGGGTTTTATGTACATTAACATCGACGACGGCTGGCAAAATGGCCGCACTCCGTCCGGGGAAATCAAAACCACCCCGGCCTTCGGTGATATGAAGGAGTTAGCCGATTACGTTCATGCCCGCGGCTTGCGCTTCGGCCTATATTCTTCGCCGGGACCCACCACCTGCGGCGGCCACACCGGCAGCTACGAGCACGAACCACAAGATGCCCGCACCTATGCGGTCTGGGGCGTGGATTACCTGAAGTATGATTGGTGCAGCTATGGCCGCATTGCCGGACCGCATCCGGATCTGGAACAGTTCATCAAGCCCTACGCGACCATGCGCACCGCTCTGGACAATGTTCCGCGGGATATTTTCTTGAGCCTATGCCAGTACGGCATGGGCCACGTATGGACCTGGGGTGGTAGGCCGCCCGTTTTTGGAAACAGCTACCGTATCAGCGGAGATATTAACGATTCATGGGGGGCCGTGTGCCGTAACGGCTTTGCGGCAGACGGCCGACTGTTTCCTTTCGCCGGCCCGGGCCATTGGAACGATCCGGATATGCTGGTGGTGGGTTACGGTTATTTTGAAGATGGCCCGCTGCATTGGACCAAGCTGACCCCATGGGAACAAGTAACGCACGTCACGTTGTGGTGTATGTTGGCCGCCCCATTGCTTTTGGGCTGCGATCTGGAAAAGCTAAATCGCTTCACCCTTAACCTGATGACCAACACGGAAGTGCTGGCGGTGAATCAGGATGAACTCGGCCAACAGGCTCAGCGCGTGGCTCGAAAGGGCCAGATGGAGGTATGGGCCAGGCCATTGTGGGATGGCACGGTGGCGGTGGCCATTTTCAATCGCGGCTTTGTGCCGGCAACCACGACCCTTACCTGGGCGGAAATAGCGCCGGTGATTCCCTCCGGCAAAATGCTTGTGGGCCGTCAACCGGTACGAGATCTCTGGCGCCGCCAAGACTTGGGCGTGCAGGATCATTTTGCGGCCACTGTGGCACCCCATGGTGCGCTCATGCTGAAGGTGGGCACACCGGACCAGATGGATTGAGCGTAAGCCTATCCGGGCGATTAATCAGCCAGACAAGACCACCCTTGATTTCCATTAATCGTAAAAGCGAATTGCGGAAAGTGCTTATTTCTGCAAGAAACATGTTCCGTTAGCCGTTAAGACTTGTTAGGATGTATAACGTGGTACCGACCATGGTTCTCCCGCCCTTGGGGCGACTGTGTTATCGCCGGGCAGTTTTAAGGAGTTGTGCGTATGCGAAGTTCATGGTGTAAACATCTTGGAGTTGCTGCGGCCGCTTGTTTGGCTGGTTTATCGCTGGCTCTACCCGCTGGAGCGTTTGTCAATCCCAAAGCTTGGGTTCCGCCGCGGGCCCACCATGTGCGAATGGCCGCAGGTGAGGCGACCGCGCCCTTGCCCTTGCCGGCCACGCCCCAGCGCCGCTCCGAGCATAAGCGCAAGCCCGCACCACCCGCCCTGATCGGCATGATCGATATGAATCAGATTGTGGGCCACCGGGTGGAGAATTACCCCACGGAAACCATTGATATTGAAACCCTGATGAACTGGACCAATTCGCAATTGGGTCTGCACTACCGATACGTACAGGTGGATTTGTCCCGTTTCAGTTGGAGTCCAACGCAATTGCCGGTGCTGTACCTGACGGGATGGACGCCGCTGCCGAAATTCAGTCCGCTGATTCTGGCAAAAATGAGAGGCTTTATTACCGCGGGCGGTACGCTTTTGATCAATGCCAGTTGCGGCCGGCCGGAATTTAATAAAAGCGTGATTCGGCTGGAACATCAGTTATTTCCGAATCGTCCTTTTGGCCCGCTGCCGCTGGATGATCCGATGTATCATTGCCTGAATCACATCTCGCAAATGGCGGTGCGCAACGGCACTGGTCCGTGGAAGGAAATTCCGCCGTACCTGGATGTGATGTACATGGGCTGCCGCGCGGGAATCATTTTTTCGCCGGTGGACATGAGCTGGGGCTGGAATGCGGCGACCAGGCCGATCAAGGGTGGGGTTCTTTATGCGCAAGGCGATGCCCTGCGGCTGGGAGCCAACATTTTAACCTACGTGCTGGCCAATTATCAGTACGGCCGGGCGTTTGAAATTCAAAAAATTTATCAGCAGTCGAAAATTGCCACCCGCGATCAGTTGGTGATTGCCCAGGTGATGAACAATGGCGATTGGAACCCCACGCCGCACGGCCTGCCGAACTTACTCAAGTTCATTGACCAGAAGACCACGCTAAGCGTGCAATTCAAGCGGGCCAAGGTTTCGCTGGATTCGCTAAGCGTGGGCCAGTACCCTATTTTGTACATGACGGGCTTGCGGAATTTTGCCTGGACGCCCAAAGAAGTGCAAAATCTGCATGCCTACCTTCACGCCGGAGGCATGTTATTTGTGGATTGTGCCATGGGGTCCGATGCATTTGATGAAGCGTTCCGTGCGGAAATTAAAAAGGTCTTGCCGCACCATAAGCTCAAGATGCTTTCCATGAAATCGCCGGTTTATAACGATGTATTTCAAATCCGTCGGGTGAACTATTCACCGGTGGTGGCGGCCGCGGATCCCGGCTTGCACGCACCGGTGCTCGAAGGCATTACCATCGATGGTGCGCCCGCTGTGGTATACAGCCGGATTTCGCTTTCCAACGGCTGGGAAGACCTGCCCAACCCCTATGCCAAGGCCTACGCCACTGCCGACGCCTTGAAGTTGGGAACAAATATCCTGGTGTATGGCTTGACGCACTGACGGCGGAGCACTCAAGATAAAAGGCCCTTAGGGCCGATAATACATTCAACCACAATGGCCTGACCGTGCTGCTGTGGTGGGGTTGTTTTTTATCGCGATTGGAGTTGGGCTTAAGTAAGGATACCAAGACGATGGAAGAATACGAAAATCTAAAAAAAATTCTGGAAGCCTGTGCCGAAGATATTGCCAAGGCCCAGGGCGGCAATAAAATGGCCGGAACCCGCGTACGCAAAGCCATGCAGGATATTCGAGCGACGGCCCAGCTTATTCGTAAGAAAATCTTGGAAATGCGCACCCAGACGCCGTGAAGTGCCAAGCCGGCCGGACCGCTTTAGCCAGCCAATCCGCCGTCGATCCGCACGGACCACTGCTAAGGCCGTGCGACAAAATCAGTTGCCCCAGGATCGCGCAGAAATTTGGACCGATGGCAGGGCGTTTGCGAAGCGCATGTCCGGATGGAAAGTAACCAGCGGGCAACGCCGCCTGCGGGCAAAAGAACCGGCCGGAATGCTCAAGTTATTTTGTCTCGCTGGCTAAGCGCTGCGGTTGTAACCAGGACCAAGCTGGCGTATGTTATTTGGGCATTCGGGTGTTCAACTGGAGTACTCTGTTCGTGGCACCACCGCTTCTATACGATTTAAGCCGCTTGGATTTATCGAAAATTGAGGTTCCGCTGGAGGAAATTCGCAAAGTCAACCCGCATCGGTTTGAAATGGAGCAACTCTCTGGAATTGTGCATATAGACCGGGAAAATATTACGATTGTGGGCGTGCGCGAAGTGAGGATGGATGAATTTTGGGTACGCGGCCACATTCCGGGTCGGCCGCTGCTGCCGGGTGTGCTGATGATTGAGTCAGCGGCGCAGCTCTGCTCTTACGCTGGTCGAGTGCTGCTGCCGGACATGGGCTTCATCGGCTTTGCCCGGTGCGAGCACGGTAAATTCCGCGGTGCTGTGATTCCGCCCAGCACCTTGTACGTGATTGCCAAAATGGTGGATGTGAGTCGGCGGCGCATTGTGGCGGATTGCCAAGGCGTTTGCAACGGTACTCTGGTATTTGAATGTAAAATTACGGGAATGCCCGTGTAGGCCCACAACAGCGCGGCAAGAACCGGCACCATCCATTTTTGGGTTTAAGATCGTGGATACGCCAACCACCTTGTCGGATCTGCTGCCGCAGCGTGTCGAATTGCCGGAAATTCCCACGGATCTGCTCGACCCGGCGACCGACGGTCGAAATTTGGATATTGCCTTGGCCACCGTGCCGGCCAAGCCCGCTGTTTACGCGCTCCTGGACCACGCGGGGCGGCCCATCTTGCTTTCCAGTACCGCCAATTTGCGAATGGGGTTGCTGCGCCGCTGTACCCTGCCCTCCGCGGAAGAATTTCATCGGCGTCGCACCGATTATCGCCAGATCACGCGGTGGGTCGATTATCGCCGCGTCAGCAGCACCTTTGCGGCCAATTTATGGTTTCTGCGCGTGGCCCGGCTGCTCTATCCGGACCGGTACCGCAAAATGCTGGCGTGGAAAATGGCGTGGGGGGTTATGGTAGACTTGCAAGCCGAGTTTCCCCAGTTGCTGGCCGTTTCCGCCGCCCGCGCGCCGATCGGCCAATGGCTGGGGCCGTTTCCCGATGCTGTGAGTGCCCGCCAGGCCATACACGTATTGGAAGACACCTTCGACTTGTGTCGGTATTATGATGTGCTCCGAGAGGCACCGCACGGCAAACCATGCGCCTACAAGCAAATGGGTAAGTGTCCGGCCCCCTGCGATGGCAGTACCACCTTGGCGGAGTATCGCCGGAGCATGCGCAGCGCCGTGGAGTTTCTGGTGGGAAGTGAAGCGGGCTTAGACGTCCATGGGAAGGCGGCTGCGGCGGTTCGCCAGACCTGGCGGCAAGCCCAGCAATTGCAGATGCGCAGTGCCGCAGCCAAGCTGGACTTTCTGACCGCCGCACGAATCAAATCCCGAATCAATGCTGCGGCCTCTCTTTCCGGGGAAAAAATGGCCCATGTTCACCGTTTGTCCGGACTTAAATTTTTCATTCTCCAGCCCGGCGAAACTCCATCGTGGATCGAACCATTTTTTTTTCAGGCCGGGAACATTGTTGTCGGCGAACCGGTGCGGAAGAAACAGGTCACCAGCACGCTGGCCCATTGGTGCCACCAGATCAACACATCGCTGCCGGTTGCGGATGGTTCCCGCGATGACCCGGCAGACCTGGTAAGCCTGCTGTGCTATCACCTGTTCCGATCGCGTGATTCCGGATTGTACATTGCCGCCGATGAGCCTTTGCAGGTTCAGACGCTGGCGGATCGGTTAAGCGCCTGGTGGGCGCAAAAGCCGCGATCTTCGGATAATATGGAACAGTCCTCGGATTCGGCGGAGGCTCTGGATCCCGGTCCAACCGCGGGCCAGCCACGCTTACCGATGGATCAGGACGGCCCAAACCGTCCGCCTCATGGAAGGGGCACATGGTGAAAAGCGGTAGCGTTAATCCAGTCAATTCCGCTGTACCAGCGGCGGCAGGCAATACGATCAGCGGCCTTGTGCCCGAAGATATTGCCGCCATCCAGCAATTTTGTTTATACGTGGATACGGAATTGGGATTGTCCGCCAACACCCTTGCGGCCTATCGCACTGACCTGACCGATTGGGCATTATTCTCTGCGGGCCATGGCCCCAAACGCATGATTGAAGCGGATGATCGCATGGTATCAGCTTATCTGCGCCACCTGGGGGAAGATCGTCAAATGCAATCCTCCAGCGTGCTGCGGCATGTTGCGTCCATGAAAATGTTTTATCGTTTTGCGATCGCCCGCGGCCTTTGCACCATCAACCCGACGGAACTATTGGAAACCGCCCATGTATGGCGTAAACTGCCGGACGTGCTGGCCCGGGGCCAAATGGAGAAGTTGCTCCAGGCGGTCCCGCCCGGCCATCCCCTGTATCTGCGCGATCAGGCGATTGTGGAGTTGTTTTATGCCTGCGGATTACGGGCTTCGGAATTGGCGGACCTGATATTGGGCGATGTGCATTGGGATCTCGGCGTGATTCGGGTTACCGGCAAGGGCCGCAAAGAGCGTATTATTCCCGTAGGACTTCCAGCCTTGCAGGCGCTGGAAAAATATGTGCGCGACCTGCGCCCGCGGCTTTTGGCCGTGAAAGGGCATCGGACGGAGCGGGTATTTTTATCGCGGTCAGGCCGCCCCATCAACCGGATCGTTTTGTGGCAGCGCCTCGAACAAATCTCGCGGGTTGGGGGTTTGCGCCATATTCATCCCCATACGCTGCGTCATACCTTTGCCACGCATCTGCTTTCCGGTGGGGCGGATCTGCGGGTAGTGCAGGAATTGCTGGGCCATTCCAATGTGGGCACCACGCAATTGTACACCCATGTGGATGCGGATCGGCTAAAGGCCGTGCACCTAAAGCACCACCCCCGTCCCTGATCTGGAATGTTGAACGCGATCTGACGGAACCAGTATCGTTGAAGGAGGCTAATCATGAAAGTTGCGGTTATCGGCAGCAGTGGTCAGTTGGGCCATGACCTTATGCGTATACTGCCTGCCGCTGGTCTGGAGGCGATTGGATTTCCCGGTCGCTTGGAATTGGATATTGCCAACGCCGCCGCGGTGGAAGCGATGCTGGATCGCCACCGGCCCGATGCGGTGATCAACACCGCCGCGTTCCACCATGTGGATTTGTGTGAAAGCCGGCCGGATGACGCTTGGAAGATCAATGCAGTGGCGGTTCGCGATGCCGCCCAAGCCTGCCAGAAGCGTCAGATTCTATGGTTGCAAATTGGCACCGATTATGTTGCCGAAGGCTGGCCCGGCTGCCGGCCGATAGCAGAAACCGCGGCCATGTGCCCTAAAAGTATTTATGCCACCAGTCGATTCGCCGGCGATTGCTTAACGCTGGCCCATGCCCCCCAATACGGTTATGTGGTGCGCACTTGCGGACTCTTTGGCATTGCCGGCTGCAAACTTAAAGGCGGCCTGAATTTTGTGGATACCATGATTGCCGCAGCCAAGGCTGGCCGGCCGCTGCGGGTGGTCAATGATCAGATTGTGGCTCCCACCGCTACCGACACTTTATCGCGCCAGTTAGCGGCCCTGCTGGAACACCAACCTGGGCCGGGCTTGTATCATGCCGTCTCGCACGGGCAGTGCAGTTGGCATGAATTTGCGCAAACCGCCTTAAACATGGCTGGATTGACGGCGACGGTTGAGCCGGTCAGCAGCACGGCCTTTGCCGCCGCCGCTATCCGTCCGCGCTATTCCGTTTTGGATAATGCCCGTCTGCGTGCGGTGGGCCTAGACCTGATGGAAGACTGGCAAACAAGTCTTAAGCGCTACATTGCGTGCAAATATAACCTGCCGGATTAAATTGCCGCGCTTGTCTTAAAGTCCGCCGGCGGGTATTTTTAGCTCTGGGCCAAGCGCTGATGTAACCGCGCCGCTGCTGCAAATGTTGACCCCTTACCACCGGGAGCTTGTTGTGGACGAATCGCAATTATCGCAATCTATAAGGCCGGGCCAACGAACCTTGGTGTACGCTCCGGGTTCCATCGTCCGCGTTACAGAACAAATTTCCCGACGAACCCAATCCCTTGCCATAGCCGTTACCGGCCGCGTGCTGCGCCAGGAGCGCCAGGAGTCCGGCAGTTGGTTTGCGCGCAATAAGGGCCGGCGACTTTGGCTGGACCGACTGATCATCGAAAAAGACGATGGTGAACAGTTGGTGCTGAATCTGGATGATTACACGCACATTGAATTGCTGCAAGGTCCTCAGCCGCGGGACGGCCAAACCCCCATGATCGAACCGGCCCAGGACCGCACCGGCTCGCTCACTTAAATAGTCTTCCCTTACCCCGCCGCACCGACCAATCGCAGCACGCTGGCCTTACCCGCACCCGTGCGGTTACAATCTGGCCATGAAAATCGCCCGCAGATTCAAGATGAAGTTTTCGAATCACCGCCAGGCTGTGGCCGCCCTTGCTCTTGGCGCAGCGGCCCTGAGTTTTGCCGGCTGTGTGGAGAGATCCATTACCGTGGTCACCAGCCCCCAACATGCCGTGGTCTACTTGAACGATGTTGAAGTGGGGCGAAGCCCATGCAAAGTTCCCTTTGAATGGTATGGCGTTTACAGCGTGCGTCTTCGGGCAAAAAAAAATCTCGGTACCGCCGCCGATCCACACTGGGTCTATTATTACCTGCGTACACATCGCACGGCCCACGCACCATGGTTTCAATGGATCGGCCCTGACCTTTTTGCATCACTTATTCCCGTTCACTTCAAGGATGACAAAATCTGGGCGTTTATCTTGCCCCCTGTGGCCCAGCAGTCCAGCGCCGAGCTGATTAAAAACGCCCAGCGGTTGCAAGCCCAAATGCCCACGCCGCTCGCTGTGCCCCCAAACACCGGACCTGCCAAATAACCGGTGTTTTGCCCATACCACACTGCGGCTTGAGCCAGAGGGCCTCGCCGTCTGGGGCTTGCCCGGCACAGGCTGGGATGTTATCGGATCGGTAACGAGCACGTATGAGGTCCGAAAACCATAATTTTTCCGTTGGCAACGTCCCATTTGCGTTATCATTGCACAAATTCACCCCCATTACACGATGAAGGAACACGGGGCATCACCGCGGCACTTCCGCGGCGATTCCATCAGCGTGATCGGTAAGGCCCTAAGTCGGTATCAGGGAGCTGTCAAATGGAATTCTCAAAAGTAGGAACAGCTCGGAAGGAATTGTGGGCGATGAATAAGAATCGCAAGGCCTTTACCCTCTTGGAATTGCTGGTGGTCATGGCCATCATCGCAGTGCTCCTGGCGCTGCTGTTGCCGGGCTTGGCGCAGGTCCGGCAGGCGGCCAATCAGGCCACGTGTGCTGCCAACTTGAGTACCTGGGGTGATGTGGCCCTGGCCTATGCTGCGGATCACCAGGGACTGTTTCCCACGGCGTATGGCTACGGCCAGGGGGCAATTCCGGGCATGGGCGGCTCCTCCCCGATCGTATATCCAATGGCCTTAAACCTGGATTCCAACGATCAAAATAACAAGTTTAACGGTTCGCAATGGCTGAATTATGGCACGCCGTATTCAACGTTCTTGCAATATGGCGGTACCGGCCATAGCGCATTTTACGCCCCGAATGGAACCACCTTGGCCTCGGCAACGGAGGGGTTGAGAATTCCGTTCATACCTCGATTCAATCCAGTGGAACTGGCGATTGATGGATCGCTGCCGTCCCAAGGCCAAACCCAGCAGGTGCAACTGGCCTCTTGGATGATTTGCCCCAGCAGCACGTACACCAGCGATCTGTTCGCGTCAGCGGAGCCGGGAACCTGGGGCTATTTTATAACCACTACCTATATGTACGTTGCCGGTACCACCGCTCGCGGAACGTCTGGTCCGCAGCTTTCTCTAGGCAGCGGCTTTAACAACAGCAGTCTGTTGAATTGGGGCACCAGCGAAAATAAACCCGCGGTTCATGCTTACGGCTCTCCCAGGGATATTCTGGCGGCTGATGCTGTTGGCTGGAGCGGTGCCAACAACGGTAACATGTATTTCATCAATCATCCGTCGCCCACCAACCCGGATGCTCCCGCATTCCAAAACGTGCTCTTTGCCGATGGCCACGTGCAGGGCGTGGCCAATCCCACCTACTATGATCCAAACTCCAATCAGGGCGTCAATACCCTCACGGCCAATAACTGGGCGGTTTCGCAGTCGAGCCCGCCCTCGTCGATAGCTCCTTGGCTTGGTGGCGGTATTTCCACCAACCAATCGGCCAATTGGATGTTTTATTGGCCCAATATGCCAATTGGTGGGACTGGCAGCAACTAAAGCCTAAGTAGGAACGCGGAATAAATCATGCGGCCTTGTTCCCCAGTACGTCATCATGATTGAATATGAATCCCATTTTATCGCGGTGGCCATTGACGCGTCCGACACCACGATGAAAAGCTTCCGTCAA
>JAJYZF010000011.1 GCA_021800165.1 Planctomycetota bacterium
TCAACTTGAATTCCGTAGCCTTCCATGGCCGAATCCTTTATTCAAACATACACTGCGAACATCCTGTCCGTACTTCCTTATCATAATAATCCATTGCCAAATCGGGAAGTTATTTCGGAACTATTCCATAGGCGGTACCGATGGTGGCGTTGGCACCGGCATCCACAAAATCACCCCCGGACCACGGGCCACCGTTATTTTTTGTGAGTGTCGCGGCAAAATCCTCATACCAGTTGTGGCCGCCGAGGCTCTGAATGCCACTGGCCAGAGCGACGCGTTCATCGCCATACATGGCATAAAAGTTGTGCTCGTGGGGATTAAAATTTTTGTTCATCCACGCCAGGCCGCGCAAGATAGAACGGTCCGCCGTTGGCCGTATTCCGGGCTGCGCAAACAGGTATTCGTCGCAAATAAATAGGCTGGCCACGCCGCCGGGGGTCATAGTGGTGAATCCCGCCGGCCCCGGCGGCGGGTCGGGAACGAAAGCGGGATGCGGCCTGGTGCCGGTGTATACCCAGGTGCCATTGGGATATTGAGTGTTGACCCAATGAGACCGGGCCAAGCGCCAATATCCGCCCGGAATGGTCAAACCCGCGTGGGCGCAGGCCCACATGCCAAGAATACCGTACTGGGTATTGGAATTATCCCCAGTGCCTCCCAAGCGGGCGGGATGGCCCAGCGGGGGCAACGGAAAATGCATGGTGTAGCCATAGGCACCGTCCAGACGGATCGTTCGGATCAGAAAATTTTCATCTTCCTCCAATACCATCCGGTACCGCTTCTTGGGCGGGAGCAAGGCCATGGCGTTGGCTTGAAAAGAGGCCGTGTACGTGCCAGTGGGCTTGAGTTTGACGAGAAAATTGATCGCCGCCCGCATCTTAGGCGAGTAGATATCAAGTTCCGGCAGGTGCAGGCTCTGGCCCACATCCAGCAGGGCCTCCGTCACCAGAGCGGTCTCGCCGCCGCGGGCGTGCCATGGTGCCTTCGCGAAGCCGGGCTTTTCCCATAATCGGGTCGCGCTTTCGCCGGCCAGAAGAAAATGCGCCCCGCGTGTGATCGCACCGATCACCACCTGGCTGCGCACCACCACGTGCCCCTCGGCGGGCGCCCCTGGTGCCAGCGATAACGCCGACAAGATGCCAGCGCCTACCGCCAGGCGGGGCCACAAACCGCTGCGGCGCCTGAAACTATGGAGACAAAACATGTTCAACTCCTGGCTCATAGGGCGCAGCGCTGGCCACGCCAACTCGCTGGATGCCGGGTTCCGCCATCCCCTGAATTCTTCGCACGTCGCAAAGATATTTCCGCGCGCCGTCGCGACCACCAAGGCCCTTCACGCCACGCCAGCAGCCGAAATTTCTGCGCGGTAAAACACGAATTTATTTTTGTGCGGTCCCGAACGTCCGTTTGGGAAGACCTGCTCCTTGGTGCCGGGCCGGAATTCCCAGCCCGACGGGTGGCACCGCATCCGCCATCTGGTCGCATATTCAAATCTGATTTAAATCGTAGCATGAAACCCTTTTGTGTCGTTGATGGCGTGTTAACCTTCAAAGCCCATTCTAAGTTCGACGCTGCGGAGTGGACAAGCCCCGCGATCCAAACAGATAGCGCCCCAATACAATTTTTCTGGTACGGAAAACTGCGCCGGGGCGACTACTACGGCGGGATCGGGCGTGATGTTGCTCTGAAAACCCCTGGCGCGCACGCATTTTTTTTCGGGAATATCGGCAACGGTCGCCCGTCCGTTGCCACCGGGCACCATTTGCAGTCCCCTACGCTGCCAGGCCTGCACCCACAGCCACAGCGATAGAGATTCCTTTTGCCGGCAAATGCCCCCAATGCCGCCGGCCTGCGCTGGGCTGGCGGGGGTCTGGAAAAATCGGTGGGGAACGGATCGGGCGCAATGCGAGGGCAGGCGGGAAGTAATTGGGGCCCACAACGGGCAAGATGCAAGCTCAGGGAATGCGGCGCTTGGCAGACTGCACGGCAGGGGCGGAGGTTTTTCTGAAATTTTTCGTGAGCCGCAGGCCGCCCCGCATCGCGGCCCGGCAGCGTTATTGGGCGGAGGGGATCTTCGGTAAGATCAAAAATGGATTATGACGGTGGGCGTCCGCCGCGGCTTGAGCGGCTTTGGCCAACTGCTGCATTCTCTGGGCATTGTCCGATGCCAGTCGGGCCAACTGCAGATAAACCATGGTCTGCACAGCCGGGGTGAGCCATTTCACCGGTGAGGTTCCGGATGGATAGAGGCTTCGGGCTTGGCCCAGCACACTTAACGCTTGCAGCAAGGCCTGTGTAGCCTTGGTTTTCAGGCCGGCTTCCGTAGCGTTGTTGATAACGGGTAATGGCGAGGTGAGGTTGATGGTTGCATAGGCCTTGCCGGCGTCGGTCTGGGCTTGCAAGCGGCTGGTAATGGCGGTCAAACGCAGGGCATAGGCTTGGGCCTGATACAACTGTGCCAGCCCCTGGTTGATGTCCAGCAGACATTCCGGAATGGTATTGGATTTGGCTTCCACCAGTGGATTGTAGGCACTCATACCGGCTTGCTGTAATTGCGAGGCCTCGCTGCGATTTTTGCTTTGTTCGCTGGCCGCGGCCGCCAGATGCCGCTGTGCCAGTTGGGCCGATTTCACGGCCGCATCGCCATGAGAGAGCATGACTTTCCAGTGGAGCTGTAGGGCCGCCAGCCGCCGATTGAGCGTCTGCAGGCCGGCATTTTTACCGGCAATCAGCGTGGTGATGTCGGCCTTGATAGCCGCTAGACGCGAAGCCTGCTTTTGGTCTAAGACCTTGGCGGTGCTTAGGGCTGCGGCAAGTTGTTGGGTCTTGGCGGTGGCGGCATGAAGGCGAAGCGTGGCGGCCTGGACATCGGTTTGGGCAAAATCAAGCCGGCCTTTGAGTATGGCCAGTTTTTCGCCAATGACGGCACCCTTATTGAGCAACCCCACCGCCTGCTGAAAGCTCTGCAAGGAACCAGACCCTGTGGTTTGGCGCGATTGATTTTCCAGCAGCGTGCCTCTTGCATCCAAGGTGCTCCGCTGATGTTGGAGAGCGGTAATATCGGCGGTCAATTTATCCGCCTTGGCCTGGGCGGCTGCCAAGTTCGCCTGGGCGGCGCTGCGGGCGGTTTGGGCCGCGGCCAGTGCCGTACGGAATTGCCGCACCATATCGGCTCCCGTGCCCAGGGCTTGCATTGTGGCATTACGCCCGGCAATGGTCAGGGCCAGTGTATTGACGTCATCGACGGCGGCGCGCACCTGTTCGACGGAGCGTTCCATCTTCACCAAAGATCGCTGCGCATCGCCTAGCGCGATAAATCCGGCCTGGGCTTCGAGCAGGCCTTTGAATTGGTAATGCAGATCCGGTGAGGCCAGAGCGGCGGAAATCAGGGCGGCGGCATGACGGAAATCACGACTTGTGGACCGGGGCATTAAAAAAGATGCGGGATGTCGCCCAGCGCCTCGCACATGGGCACTGATGTAGCTTTGCAGTTGCGTCTGGTTTTTGATGGGCGTAGAGAGTTGGCCCGGAAAATTTTTCTGCGGGCGAAACGCCCCCGCGCTGGCCACAATGCGGGCGGCTTTATTGCTGGCCTCCAGGGCCGCATGGTCGGCACTACCCGATGGAGAATTGTTGCAGCCGGCCAGGGCCGAGAGGCTTAGTACCAGCGCCGGGGCTAGTACCAGGCGAGGCATGGCCCCCGTCCAGCGGTTGATGCGGCCAGGGAAATTTGTACTGGGCACAAGTGCCATGCTGAAAGTTTTATCCATGTTGCGCATCACGTTTGTGCTCCTGTGTAAGTTACGCCGCAACGTCGGCAAGCCACGGTTCCAAGCAGGGAACTTGGGCGTAATGGGTGAATCCGAAGGCCTCAAGGGTGGCCTAACAACGGGATTTTCAGACTCCGGCCAACCATCCGTCCTGGCCACCCAGTCGTTTCTATGCTTTATTTACCAGCGCGGGATAGATGCGTCAACAGAAAAATTACCTCTCGCGCTGCGGATATGGTCATTGACTTGGTTCCATTCTTCGTTTACATACAGACTCTGGACTTGGGACGCATTGGTATAACGGGGATGAAAATGATGAAGGGGATCGTTCTTGCCGGTGGTGCGGGCACCCGACTCCACCCCATCACGCTGGCCGTAAGCAAGCAGCTTCTGCCAATCTACGATAAACCCATGATTTATTATCCCTTAAGCGTGCTGATGCTGGCCGGCATCCGGGATATTCTGTTGATCTCCACCCCGGTCGATTTGCCCGCCTTCGAAAGGCTGCTCGGCGATGGCAGTCAGTTTGGAATAGAGTTGCATTATGCCCCACAACCCAAGCCCGAAGGCCTGGCGCAGGCGTTCCGGATTGGGGAGAGCTTTATCGGTACCAGCCCGGTCGGCCTGATTTTGGGCGACAATATCTTTTATGGGCATGGCTTTTCTGAAACATTAAAAACCTCCGCCCGGCTGACCGCCGGGGCTAAAATTTTCGGTTATCGTGTTTCAGATCCAGAACGTTATGGCGTGATCGAGCTGGATTCCCACGGCTCGCCCATTGCTCTGGTGGAAAAGCCAACCCATCCTAAGACCAATCTGGCTGTGCCCGGGCTTTATTTTTACGGTCCGGAGGTGGTGCGACGGGCGTGGGAACTGCAGCCCAGTGCGCGCAACGAACTGGAAATCACCGATCTGAATCGTACTTATCTGGAATCCGGCAATCTCGAGGTGGAAATTCTGGGGCGCGGCATGGCGTGGCTGGATACCGGCACCAACCGCACACTTCTTGAGGCCGGGGCCTTCATTGAAGCTATTGAAGAGCGCCAGGGACTTAAGGTAGGATGTCTGGAGGAAATCGCGTTTCACCAGGGGTGGATCAGCCGCGAAAGACTGCTCGACGATGCCTGGCGCATGGGGAAAAGTTCCTACGGCAATTATCTGCGAGCCTTGGCGGACAATTCTTAATTCGGATATGCTCATGCGACGAATTGATACCATTCTTTCCGGCGTCTGCGTGCTAGAACCGATTGTGCATGGTGATTCGCGCGGTTTTTTCATGGAAACCTACAATCGACGGGTGTTCCAGGACTTGGGCATTACCTGCGATTTTGTGCAGGATAATTTTTCCCGCTCCGGGCGCGGCGTGCTGCGCGGGTTGCACTACCAGATTCGCCAGGCCCAGGCGAAACTGGTGCGCGTGACCGCCGGGGAGGTTTTTGATGTAGCGGTGGATGTGCGCCGGGGCAGTCCTACTTTTGGTCGCTGGATCGGCGAAACTTTAAGCGCCGAAAACCGGCGAATGCTTTTTGTTCCGGCGGGGTTTGCCCACGGATTTTATGTGCTTTCCGATGGTGCGGAGTTCGCCTATAAGTGCTCCGATTACTATTCGCCCGCGGATGAACGCGGCATTCTGTGGAACGATCCGGAGGTGGACATTCGCTGGCCGCTGCGCGGGACTGCTCCACTGCTTTCCGCCCGCGACGCGAAATTCGGGACGCTGGCCGCAGCCCGGCCGGAAGATTTATTCAGCGGGCAGTGCGATCAGCCATGATTCCGTCGGGATGGGTACTAAAATCCAGCCGCCTTTTTCTGGAGTTTTTACATGGTCATCACTGGATTGCACACCCCGAAAGTTGTACTGGTCACCGGCGGGGCGGGGTTTATCGGATGCAATCTGGTCCGGCATCTGCTGGCCCACGATCCACATCTGCAAATCATCAACATTGATGCCCTGACCTATGCCGGTTCCAGGGAAAATCTGCGGGATATTGAGGCGCAGCATGCCGGGCGACACCACTTCATCCAGGCCGATATCTGCGACGTTGCCGCCATGAACGCTCTTTTCGTCCGCGAACCCATTGATACGGTTATTCACCTTGCCGCGGAGAGCCATGTGGACCGGTCCATATCCGGACCGGAAGCCTTCTTGCGGACCAATGTCATGGGTACCTACGTGTTGCTGCAGGCGGCCCGGGCCGTGTGGAAGGACCGGTCCGGCACGCGTTTTCATCATGTGAGCACGGATGAAGTGTATGGATCGCTGGGCGTGGCGGGCCTGTTTACGGAAACCACGCCTTACGACCCCAGCAGTCCATACAGCGCTTCCAAGGCGGCGTCGGATCATCTGGTGCGGGCGTGGCATCGCACCTATGGCCTGAATGTGACCATTTCCAATTGTTCCAACAATTACGGGCCATTCCAATTTCCGGAAAAGTTGCTGCCCCTGATGATCTCCAATGCTCTGGAAGGCAAACCTCTGCCGGTGTATGGCGACGGCAAAAATGTTCGCGATTGGCTTTTTGTGCAGGATCATTGCGCGGCCATTGAAACCATTGTGCGGCGGGGTACCTCCGGCCGCACGTATAACGTGGGGGGGCATAATGAATGGACCAATCTCAATATTGTGCATCTTTTGTGCGATACGCTGCAGGAAATGCGCCCGCGGACATCCGGCCATTACCGCGATTTAATCACCTTTGTGGCTGACCGTCCGGGCCACGACCGCCGGTACGCCATTGACGCCGGCAGAATTGCCGCGGAATTGGGCTGGAAGCCGGAGCACACGTTTCCGACCGGGCTGGCAAAAACCATTCGCTGGTATCTGGCCAACACGGCGTGGATTGAGGCGATTCGCAGCCAGCGTTACCAGGGCCAGCGTCTGGGCCTGGTGTAGGCGCCATTGATGGCAGGCCGCTCGTTCTGGCTCGGCCAGCGCGGGCCGCAGACCAGTTGGCAAAAGTTTATACCGCCTTGGCCAGAAAGCCGCCGTCCACGACCAGCGTCTCTCCCGTGACGAAGCTGGCGGCATCGCTGAGCAGGTAAACGGCGGCTCCGACAATTTCTTCGGCCTGGCCGAAGCGACCCATGGGGGTATGGTCCATGAGCCATTGGCCCCGCGGGGTACCGGCGATGAGCGGGCGGTTCAAATCTGTGGGAAATACGCCGGGGGCGATGCCGTTGACCCGTATGCCGTATTGGGCCCATTCGTTGGCCAGACCACGGGTGAGAGCCATGACCCCGGCTTTCCCGCACGCGTAGGCCAGCACTTCGGAAAAAGATACGTAGGAATTCAGGGAGGCAAAGGTGATGATGCCGCCACGCTGGCCTTTGGCATCCGGTGATTGGTTTTTCATCGCCCGGCCGGCGGCCTGGGCCACGATAAAGGCCCCCACCAGATTAACGCGGACGATGGCTTCAAAATCCGCGGGCGAAAGGTCCAGCGACGGTTGCTTTTTGATGACACCCGCGGCGTTGATCAAAGCGTCAATGCGGCCCAGGGTTTTTATGGTGTGGGCGACGGCGGCCGCGGCGCTGTCGGGGTTGGTGACGTCCACGCTGATGGCGTCATGCCCCGGACCAAGCCGCGCTTTCATGGCGGCCACCTTGGCGGGGCTGGAGGAACCGGCCACCACCCGAGCTCCGGCTTGCACCAGTCCCAGGGTGAGAGCCTGCCCCAAGCCACTGGTGCCGCCGACCACCAGATACGATTTTCCCGAAATATCAAAAGTGGAAAGCGTCATGGGTTAATCCTCCAAAGGAGTTAGACGGGTGCGATCAAAAGATACGCCTGCGGCCAGGGCGATTTGGGCGAAGGCGTCGATTTCGGCGGAGGTAAACACAAGTCCGCCCAGCCGGGTCGATTTTTCCGCGGCCCGCGCTTCCGGCTGACCGGGCAGCAGGCACTGTTCGTTGCCGTGGCCAAGGATGTCGCGCAGGACGGCGGCCAGATTTTCAGTTTGACTGCGATTTTGCGCAAAGGCACCGCAGTTGAGGGCGTCGGGATGAATGCACTGGAAGAAAAAAGCCGGGGTGCGTTTCTCCTCAACCGGACCGGTATTCCACCGGCTGCGCAAAGTAGGCAAAGATCCTCCAATCAGGGCGGCCAGGATTTCATCGATCAGGGACAACCCGTAGCCTTTGTGCTGGCCGAAAGGCAGCAAAGCTGTAACCGCCGCGGGGTCCATGGTTTCATGGCCATGGCGATCGACAGCACAGCCGGGGGGCAACGTTTTCCCTTCCCTGGCCAGTTGCTGCACCCGCCCCATGGCCACCACGCTGGTGGCCCAGTCGATGCAAACCGGAAAGCCCACGGCCGCAACCGTCGGAAACGCCCAGGAATGAGGGTTGGTACCCAAGGTGGGAAATTTACCCCCAAATGGTACTACTTCCGCCAGAGCCGCGGTGCAGCACGTGTAGGCAACGTAACCTTTTGTCGCGGCGTCAATCACGTAACCTCCGCCCCAGAGATAATGAAAGGCGTTGTCCACGGCGACGGCTCCGATCCCGAACTCGTCGGCCAGTTTCATGCAGTGCCGCATCGCTTCCAGGGCGACCGCCTGCCCGAGCTTGCGGTGCGCGTTCCAGCGCGCGACGGCTTTGAAGGGGCTGGGCAAGATTTGAATTTCCGCACCGGGCACGCAGCCGCCCGCGCCGGAGCCAAAATGGTCGTCCAGGTGCAGAGCCTTGATGGCATTGTGGGTTTTTATACCGTGGCGGGCGGCGGATTCACCGACAATCGCGGCGGCCTGGGCTTCGGCGGCGGTGTAGCCACGCTGGCGGTAGGCCGCGGCGACCAGCGTATTGTGCATTTCCACAGGCATGAGGTAGTTGGCAGCAGTCATCATTGAATTTCCGAAGTAAGAAAAAAGGTGGTCATCAGCCGCATCAACGCTTGATTCGGGCACTGCCGCCGTGAAACACGTGCATGAGTTCTTCCAGATCAATCTGGCTGGTATCGCCGCGGGTGGTTTGCAGCAAGGCTCCGTGGGCGGCCCCAAGGTCCACGCACTCTTGCGGTGATTTTCCATTGAGGAAGCCATAGGCAAATCCGCTGGAAAACCCGTCGCCGCCGCCGACGCGATCTTCAATTTCCAGATGATCATAACGGCGCGATTCATAAAACTTGCCGTCGCACCAGAGGATGGCCGACCAGTTGTTCACCAGGCCGCTTTTTACTTCGCGCAGCGTGGTGCCGACCACTTGCAGGTTCGGATACATTTTCACCACTGTTTCGACCATCTGTTTGTAGGCTTTGGTATCCAGTGCCGTTAAATTCTCGTCCGTGCCATGCACCTGTACCCCCAGAACTTTCTGAAAATCCTCTTCATTGCCGATCAAGCAGTCCACCAGGGGCAGCAGGGTTTTAGTGACTTTTTGGGCTTGCGCGGCGGGCCACAATTTGGAGCGAAAATTCAGATCGTAAGAAACAATGGTACCCGCCCGCCGGGCGGCGGTGAGAGCTTCATGAACAGTCCCCGCGGTGCCCTCGGACAATGCCGTAAAAATGCCGCCGGTGTGCAGCCACCGTGCGCCTTGCCGGGAGAATATTTGGTTAAAGTCGATCATGCCGGGTTTCAGGTTCATGGCGGCGGAATGGCCGCGGTCATACATGGTGACGCTGGCCCGCACGCCGGTGCCAACTTCGGTAAAATTCAGACCCGTGCGATCAGCCTTGCCTACCCCATCATATTTGACCATCAATACATGATTCATATCCATGCCGACCGATCGGCCATGATTGAGAATAAGCCGGCCCACCGGATTGTCCACCAGACGACTGGCAAAGCCGGTGCGCAGGCCCAGCCGGGCCAAAGCGTATGCAACATTGTATTCCCCGCCGCCCACCCATACTTCCAGAGTGGTGGTGAATTCGATACGGCCATGGCCTGGCGGGGAAAGCCGCACCATACATTCTCCCAGACTCATCAGGTCAAAGGCGGTTTCTTGAGTGGAGCGAATTTTCATCGGAGAATCCTTTTTTTTGCCACAGAAGTCACAGAAAAAATCTTTGAATCTCTTCTACCAAGCCTGGCCATGCCGAGGTTTATCCATAAGGCGCGCCGCAAGCCGGTTGCCTTCAGGCAGGAAAGAACCTGCGCTGGAACCACGTCCGGTACACATACCAGCGCGGGCCTGATCTCCAAACCGACCTGATAGTCCACGATTGCCTCCAGCCGCCGGCCTTTTAATGTTCGACCACGGTATAACCCATCCACGTTTGCCTGCCGGTCGAACGGTATTTCGCGCAGTTCGAATTCCACACATAATGCTTCTTCATCACTCGATTCCAGAAGTCCCGGCCCCGGCACTCGATGAACCACCATTGCCGCGCCGATTATCCACTTCGTCAGGGCACTCATATTATCCTCTGTGTCCACCATGATCTTGGTGGCTTTCCGCCGCCGGAAATATCCGTAGCAGGTGGCGGGTAAATAAATTGGCCGTAACTTCCGCGCCCACGGCTGAGGCATATTTGTCCAGCAGACGGGTGTAGCGCTCGCCGGCTTCCGCGGCCAGCTTGTAACCCACATGCAGCAGTTGCCGCAGCGACGGATTGTAACGGGAATCGGCGGGATCATGGCGGATGGCGGCGGCAAACCGGGTTCCAGTCCAGGCTTGCACCTGTGGCCCGCCGGGCAATGCGGCACGATCAATATCAATAACGCTGGCATACGGCCCGCAAAGTTCGTCAAACCGCGCCAGTGCTGCGGCATAGATGTCTCGAGCCAGGCTAAGGCCATCATCGCCCGCGGCAGCCAGAGCGGCAATTTCCTCCAACCATGTGGTGCCGGCGGTTTTGAGATGCAGGCCCGCGTGCCATAGGCCCAGCGCCCGGCGGATCGGTTCATAAATGGAAAATTTATCGCTGCCTGAATGTACGCTAAGCTTCAGGTCGGCGGGTAGACGAAAATGTTGCACCGCAAACGCCACCACTGCCAGATCGTCATTAAACTCCTGTTCAAACTGCCGCAAGTCTCCCTGATAATCCACGCCTTTGTTAAAGCGCCCGGTAAATTTTGGAGCGATGGTCTGCACCGGAATACCTTCTTGGGCCAAGGCGGCTAGAATGACCAGCAGATCCACCGGAGTCTGCGAACGGTCGGTTTCGTCCATGGAAACCTCGGTGATAAAGTTGCCGCGACCTTTGTGTTTTTCAATATGGCGGTAGACACGGCCGGCTTCCTGGACGGCCACCAGATATTTGCCCGCAATTTCGGCGATGCGCTGGGGCGTAAGCAACAGGGGTTGGGTCAGGCCGGCAATTGCGGGCCTTTCACCGATGGCCGCCATCGACGCGATCAAGGCGTCAACCGCATCGGCGGCCGCGGGCTCAGCGATAAAATCCGCGACATCAATGGTAAAAAAATCACTCACGCCCAGGAACCGATCGACCGTCTTGAGGCCGATATGATCTGCATCCACATGGTAGCCGGCGGACCAGTGGAGCGCTTGCACGGCGGCATCAGCTTCCTGGCGGACCGCGGCGGGCTGACTATGCACAATCAAATGTTCACGGTTGGATTTATTCCAGACCGGAACCACATGGAGTCCCTGTTGGGCGGCGCGCACAAAAGCCGCCAGTTGAGCCTGGCCCTGATGTCCGAAGCGGTCTCCGATACCCATGGAGTATTGAGCAAGTTTCATCTCTATGGTCATCCTATGTTGGGTGTGTTTTGTGCCGTCGCCGATGGACAGCCGACAGGCACCGGGCATTTGCGGTCCAGGGTGGGTGCAGCGTGGTGTCGCCTGGCCCCATGGCTTTTGCGCAGTGCGCTATTCAATTTCAATCATGGCCTTGAGGACTCCGGTTTCCGGTTTCACCCAGGTCGGGAAAAGACCCGGCACGTCCAGGAGCTTGCCGCGATGGGTAATCCAGGGACGGGTATCCACCTGGCCGCTTTCCACCAACGCGATAATGCGCTGAAAATCCTGTCCCCGGCTGTTGCGGCTGGAAAGCAGGGTCATTTCCCGGCGATGAAATTCCGGATCGTGGAAGGTAACATCCCCCTGAAAAAGCCCTACCAGCACAAGCTTGCCGCCGCTGGCGACGTATTGAAACGCGGCCATCATCGACTTGGCATTGCCGGTGGCGTCAAAGACCGTCGTGGGCAACTCGCCCGGAGTGATGGAAGCAAGTTGCTCCAGCGGTGCCTGGCCGGGATTGACCACATATTGGATGCCCAGTTGCTTTTGGCAAAATTCCACCCGGTGGAGGTTGGGTTCCATCACAATGGGCTTGGCTCCGGCGGCGATGGCAAATTGCAAGGTCGCCAGCCCAATCGGTCCCAGCCCGATGATCAAAGCCCATTCGTTGTTTGCCAGCGCCGCCCGATCGACGGCGTGTGCTCCGATGCCCAGCGTTTCCACCAGGGCCAGTTGTTCCAGCGTGAGTTGTCGGGAGGGGTGGAGTTTATTTTGCGGCAGCAGCAGAAACTGGCACAAGCCGCCATCGCAATGCACGCCCAGAACTTGCAGTCGCACGCAGCAATTGGTTTTGCCGCGGCGGCAGGCGATGCAGGTTCCGCAACTTAAATAAGGCTCCACCGCACATCGATCTCCGACACGTACGTGGGTCACGCCGGTTCCCACCGCCACCACCTCCACGCCTAATTCATGGCCCAGCACGCGCGGATAACTGAAAAATGGCTGGTTGCCGCAGTAGGCATGAATATCGGTACCGCACACGCCCACGCGGGCGATGCGCACCAGCACTTCACCGGGGCCGGGAGCGGCCGGTTGAGGGCGGTCGATCATGGCGAATTCGCCCGGCTTGTTGAGAATCACGGTCTTCATAAGTTCAGTCATTGTTCTCCGGCAGACCGGACGGCCAAGTGTGGTTATGAATGGGTTTTAACAGATCCTGTACCTGCTGTAGAAGGGTCTGGTCCAGCGGCTCGGCGACCCAACGGGCATTGTTGCGGAAGTTTTCCGGATTGGCGGTGCCGACGATGGTGGTGGCAATACGTTTTTCCGCGACGGCAAACTGAATGGCCAGTTTGGCAATGTCCACGCCACGGCTTTGGCAAAATGCCGCGGCTCGGGCACAGGCTTCACGAATTGCCGGCGGCGCGGGGTGCCAAGACGGCGCTGGACGGCGGCTTAACAACCCCATGGAAATGGGGGCGGCGCTCATAATGCCCACGCCTTTCTTTTCCAGTTCCGGAACAATTCGGAGCAGCGAGGTATCAAAAAGTGTGTAGCGACAGTAGGAAAGAATGGTGTCGATGGGGGCGGATTTTAAGACCTGCGTGAAAATTTTCAGGGGCAATCCGGTAATACCCACAAAACGCACTTTGCCGCTTTGACGCAGCTTTTCCAAAGCCGGAAGCGTCTCCTGGATGATCTGATCCAGGCGGACAAACTCAATGTCATGGCACTGAATAAGGTCAATATGGCCACAACCCAGGCGGGCCAGACTTTCATCGACACTGGCGCACACCCGCCGGGCGGAAAAATCAAATTGGCTTTCGCCATAACGGCCCACCTTCGTGGCTAAAATGTAGCGGTCGCGTGGAATTCCGGCCAAGGCGTAGCCCAGCATGGTTTCCGCCTTGGTCAGGCCGTAATAGGGGGAGACGTCGATAAAATTAACGCCTAGATCTAAGGCTGTGTGTACGGTTTTGATGCAGTCTTCGCGGACCACCGAATGAAACACGCCGCCCAGGGATGACGCGCCGAAGCTAAGCGCGGAGACCTTCAGGCCGGTTTTTCCTAGCGGTCGATATTCCATGGGTGATATTTCCTGCAAGCAAGTTTAATGTTGCCAACGCTACCGCAGATAATATAAGGCCATCCATGCCAAGGATGCAATCCCTCAATCATGAGCCGTTCCAGGCCATCTTAGAAAAGGGCATTTCTACTGGGGTTTGACCACGACTTCCGGCATGCTTTACCGCGGCGTGAGCTTGGCGTAAACTCACCGGGCTAAAGATGGAGCGGCTGTCGGCGGGGCGTATCCGTGGCAGACCGGCTGGTTTTCTTTTTGGAACGCAGGCATGGCTTTTACCAAATCAGAGCGGCTGGCCCAGTTACCGCCCTACCTGTTCATTGAAATTGACAAAAAAAAGCGGAATCTCCTGGCGGCGGGCAAGGATGTCATTAACCTGGGGGTGGGAGATCCGGATTTACCGACGCATCGGTTTATCATTGATGAGATGGCCAAGGCTATCTACGATCCGAAAAATCACCGTTACCCGTTTGATGAGGGCGTGCCGGCATTTCGGAAAGCGGCCGTAGCGTTTATGCACCGGCGTTTTGGCGTATCGGTCGATGCGGATCGGGAAATCATTACCACCATCGGTTCCAAGGATGGCATTGCCCATCTGCCTTTGGCGGTCATAAACCCCGGCGATGTGGTGCTGGTACCACAGCCGGGTTATCCGGTCTATGCCACGGGTACGACGTTTGCCGGGGGGCGTGTTTTCACGATGCCGCTGTTGGAAGCCAATAACTTTCTACCGGATCTGGAGGCCATTCCGGAAGATATTCGACGGCAGGCGAAATTGCTGTGGTTGAATTATCCCAATAATCCGACGGCGGCGACGGCGCCCATCGAGTTTTACCGCCGGGCGGTGGAAATGGCGCGGCAGTATGATTGGGTCATTGCCAATGATCTGGCTTATGGGGAGGTATATTTTGAGCAAGCGCCACGAAGCATTCTGGAAGTTCCGGGGGCGGCAGAGGTGGCCATTGAATTTCACTCACTTTCCAAAAGCTTCAATATGACGGGATGGCGCATCGGCTGGGCTACGGGCAATGTGGCCATTGTCGCCGCTTTGGGTCAGGTGAAAGGCAATGTGGATTCGGGGCAGTTTAATGCCATTCAAGTGGCCGGGGCCGCGGCGCTGGAACATTATGACCATCCGGACGTTAAAAAGCAGATGGATATTTACCGTGGTCGGCGCGATGCCCTGCACGGTGGGCTAAGCCGATTGGGCTGGAAATTTCGCAAGCCGACGGCCGGCTTTTTCTGTTGGGTCAACACGCCGGGTGGATTGCCATCCATGGATTTGTGCGCCCGCTTGCTCGACGAGGCCCATGTGGTAACGGTGCCGGGGGCGGGGTTTGGCCCCGCCGGCGAAGGGTATCTACGCATGGCGTTGACCGTGGACGAAGGCCGTATTCACCAGGCGGTAAAGCGTATAGGCGAGATGAAATGGGCAAGCATGCCTTAGATGGTGCAGCCAGGAGTTTGTGGTAGTGGCCAACCTCCCATCCAATAAAAGCGCAGGGAATGCAACTCCGGACATCCGGCGTGTGGTGGCATGGATTGCGGTGGGTATTGCCGTGGCCATCACGCTGGTGGCGGCCATTCAGGCCCGCCAGCGGCAGCTCAAAAAAGAGCGAACCCATAGCCCGCATCAGGTCAATGATTTTGATCGTTGGATGACCGAGGTGCCGCAATTTGTGCGGCAACATGCCAATTACGTTTCGGACAGCTTTCCCACGCCGCCGGTCACGCTGCTGGTTTTCGCTCCGTTGACCTGGATGACGCCCCCCAATGCCCAGTTTGTCTGGGTATGCTGCAAATTCTTTTTGGCTTCGGGAATCTTTCTCCTGGCGCTGCAAATCGTCCGGCGCGCCGGGGTGGAACCATCGGTCCTGGCGATGCTGCTGGTTTTAGCGGTGTGGCTGTGGCCGGTGTTGGGCGACATGCAGGAGGGACAGACGAATTTGCTGATGCTGCTGCCGCTTACCGCGGGCTTGTGGCTGATCCAAAGGGACGATTGGCCGGGACAAAGTGCCGGCGGCTTGCTGGTGGCGCTGGCGATATGTATTAAGGTGACGCCGATTATTTTTCTGATTTATCTGCTCTGGCAAAGGCGATTTGTGGCGTCCTTGGGGGTGGTGGCGGGCATGGGTGTATGGCTGCTGGTGGTGCCGGCTTTGGCCTTTGGCTGGCGGCAAAACCTGCTTTGGCTGAACCAATGGATTCACATTATGATATTGCCATACGTTGAACATGGCCGGGTGGAATACTACGTCGGCCAGTCGGTGCCCAGTTTTCTTTCGCGCTTGTTTCGCCATGTGCCGGCGTTTATGTACGCCAAACGCACCGGGCATCCATTGGCCCAATATGTCAATGTGTGGAATTTGTCCCGCAATGTCAGCGATTGGCTGATTCGCGGCATTTTGGTGGTGGTGGGCGGCGTGGGTCTGTATTGGATGCGCCGGCGCGTTGCCAACGCCCGCAGCCGCGACTACGTATTGCACATCGGTGCCGTGGCGGCGTTCATGCTCTGGGCTTCACCGCGCACCTGGGTGCCACATTATGTTTCGCTGATATTTACCCTGATGGCGGTGGCCATGGTGCTTAGCGATCCGGCGCAGGCATACACCAAGCGACGGCAGGCCGCCCTGGCTTTGGCGGCGGCCGCTTTTCTGATGTTTTTAACCACGGACATCGGCAAGGTGTTCGGGCCTAATGGTCACCGCTGGCTCTTAACCATCGGCGTATCGCTGTGGGGCTCGGTGCTGCTGATGTACGTGATTTTTACGGCCCGCCAAAAACCGCGCCAGGCCGCGTACGCGCCGCCGACAGGACTTGGGGAATCTTAGCCATGCCGCACCGTGCTTATGTCGGGTTGGGCAGCAATCTCGGCCTTCGGGAGGTGAATATCGGTCAGGCCATCCGGCGCATGGGGCTGCTTTCGCAGACGCTGGTGCGCAGGCAATCGGCGGTGATGGAAACCAAGCCTGTCGGTGGACCGCCGGGGCAGGGCGATTATCTTAACGCGGTGGTGGAGCTAAGCACGGAGCTAAGGCCCGTGGAACTGCTGCAGGGGCTGTTGGCCATCGAAGGGGCGATGGGGCGGAACCGTGGTTGTGAGGTGCGTCATGGTCCGCGGGTGATTGATCTGGATATTCTTTTGTTTGATCAAGTGGTATGCGAGCTGCCGGGCCTGCGGCTTCCGCATCCGCGCCTGGCGGAGAGACTCTTTGTACTGGTTCCGCTGGCCGAATTGGTGCCGGATTTGCAACATCCCGTGCTGAAATGCCCGATACGGCAACTGCTGGAACAAGCCGCTGCGGCACCGCCGCCGCTAAAACCAACGCCGCTTTGAACATATCTGTGGTAGAGTTCGGCTATGGATGGTGCGGTGGCTCAAGGATTTATGAAGGCCACGGCGCGGCTTATTGGAGTTGCCATTTCCGCCGCAGAAACCATTCGCAGGAAAGGGCCGCGATGAACAGCAAAAAGAACGCCTTGTTGTCATACAAGGGATAGGAAGTTCGTTGAATGGTTGATCCTGGGGGCTGGGCGGCCTGAATTCGCCGGGCCAAAGCATTGATGCCGGCCAGTTCGGCGTAGCTGCCTCCCGTAAGCCTGGCGATTCGCTGTAAGATGGTCGGCTCGGCGGCGAGTTTGTCCATTTCGCCGCCGGGCGAAGTGACATAGAAATCGCTGGAATCCTGACCCAGGCGGTGGCCGTGCATGGTGGCGGTAAAGACGACGTGATACTGGCCCATGGCGTGGGGCATGATATTGCGTTTGTACATGCCCGGCTGACGGTCTTCGGCGTGCAAGCGCACGGTGCGGGTTTTGCCGGCCGCATTGGTGATCAGGGCGTGGACATGGGCATAGCGGGTGGATTGGCCGTGCATATCCGTTACGGCAACGCGCAGGCGCACGGTTTCATTGGATTGATATCGTTGTTTGCGGATCATGGCGGTCACGGAGGGGCCATTGGAGGTTTTGGTCTTGGATTGGCCCGCCAGCCAATTCACCAGTTGGCCCCAAAACCGTTGATAGGGCGATTTGGCTCCGAGCGTGCGCAAAATCAGCCGCCAGCGATACGTGGTGTCGCCGGCGAAAGCGGCGCTGCGGCCTTTACCATAATGTTGCACCGCCAGAACGATGGCGGGTTTGCCATCGACCTGGGCCGCCGGGTTGGTGAGCAGTACGGTAGCACCGGGCTTAGCACCGGCAAAAGCCACGCAACCTTCCAGGTCCGGCAGGTGTTGCGGGGCGGGCTTGCCATTGGCCTGCGTAAACCAACCCGTAATGCCCTGTAAAATAGGACTCGCGGCACCAAAGGCCGTCAATTGCGGCACAAAAGCCTCCGATAACTGCGCCGGTGTGGTCATTTGCAGATGCACCGGGAATACCGGTGCCAGCCTGGATTCTCCCCAGCCGCCGACGGCGAAATTTCTTTGGCCGCCGATCATGATAAAACCCGCCCCATGTTGCACCGCCTGTTGCAGGTCGGACTGTTGCTGTGGGGATAGAAAATCCGCGCTGACATCACCCAGCATGATGACTTTGAAGCGTTCCCATTGTTTCAAGGTGGTCGGCAGGCCGGTAAGGGTCTTGCCACCGGCACTCCCGCGGATCATAAAATATCCCGGACGGGTGCGGATCAGGCTTACCAGGCTGATGTTGGGATTCATGGCCAGATCGTTGTACAACGGGCCTACTTCCGGCCGCACTCGGCCCTCGATGTACAGCATCCGGATTTTGGGATTGGTGATGAGCATGGGAAATTCCTGCTCGTTGCCGGCGGTCGACCGCTCTTCGGGCAACACGGGAATGCGCACATGCAGCACCATCCGGCCCACATGGTGCGGCGTAAATTCCAGCTTGACGCTTTGGGGTACACGACCGGAATGCAAGACCAGTCGATGGGACTGGAGCGGCTTTTTGTGGTGATCGAGAAACACCCGAACGGTGCGATCGTTGAGGGAGGTGGAACGGATGATGGCGGTCAGCGTGACTTGCGTATCCACCGGGGCGGTTTGCGGGCCATCAATACGCACGATTTCAATTTGCGGTACCCCCGCGGCTTTAGCGGATGTGCTGCCAACGCGCACGGTATAAACCGGCACGCCCAAATGCCGCAGCGAACCAATTTTACTGGGGCCATTTTGGATGCCGTCACTGAAAAGCACCACCGCGGTGGCCCCGGAATTGGTAGCCATCTTGATGGCGGTGGGCAGGTCCGTCATGGTGCCGTCGGGTGCGATGCTGTTCCATTGTCGGGGCGAAGTAAGCGGTCCGTTATGTTTACCGTCATAGGCAAAGCACAAGACGTGAAACTGATCCCGGAGATCTTTGATCAGCATTTTTGCGCCCAGGGTGCTTTGCAGGTAGCGGCTGGGCTGGTTGGGGGCATCGTTGACACTCATGGAACCCGAAGCGTCAATAACCACGCCCAACGTGCCGATATGGTGGGGGCGATGGACCAGGGCCAGCACCGGTTGAAACAACAAGAGCAGTAGAAAAATCGCGGCCAGCAAACGCAGCGCAAAAAGAATAGCCATCCGCGATTTGCCAAGATAGCGGTACACGGTTTTATAAAACAGCCAGATGGTAAGTCCCACAGTGGCCGTGGTAAAGGCCAGGGCTACGGGTACGGAGCGCATGTCCGGCAAAAGGACCGACGCTACCGCAAAGACAACGGCGGCCGCGCCCGCTGCCAGGCTTACCAGCGAATTGTTCTCTGGATCCGGCCTGCCGCCGGGGCGGCCCTTGCGCCCGGACCGGCGCAGTTGCAAAATCCCGTGGCCCAACAAGGCGGCTCCCAGCACCAGCACCACCAGTGCCCACCAGGCCTCGCCGTGCTGGCCGAGAAAATGAATTTCAATTGCCGCGATCGTCATGAGCCTCATCCGTTATCGCCCTATTGAGCCGGGAAAGTTTTCCGTTAAGCCCAGTCTTGGATTAACGTGGCCGGACCAATTTTGTTGTCCTGCCTCCGGGTGCCGCCGGTGCTGCGTGGCCTGGGAGGCTTCACCGGGAGACGTTGCGCTGGGGCGTTTTTAAGCTTTATCCAACAGATTCAGCACCATGCCCGTGGCCAGCTTGGGATAAAAAAACGTGCTTTTCTGGGGCATGAGTTCGCCGGCGGTGCAGAGTTCCCGCACCGCGGCCAGCGCTGTGGGCTGCAATAAAAAACCGGCCTGAAATTGCCCCGCAGCGCACAAGTGGGCCACCTCTGGAGCTTCGTGCGGGAACGCCCATTGGAGGGATTTTCCTTCGGCAAACGTTGGGGCCACAATTTTGTCAAATATCAGATGCTGGAGAATGGCCACATCGAGTTGTCGCCACGCCGCTGATTTATCCGTCAGGTGCAAGTCCTTGGGAAATTGGGCCAGCGGATCGGCCGAAGTGGGGACTACGACCAGAGCTTCGCCGGCCTGGGGGTCATAAATGCCCATGGCGTGCGGACCATAGCCGGGCAGTTTTTTTTCCAGATCCGCGAGTTGGTCTTTTCCAAAGCGCATGGGCAATGCCTTGAGCATGGATCCGGCCGCGGCCAGAAATTTGGTCAGAGAAAAGCCGTTGAGATTAGCCACGACCCGGTGGGTGGGCAGTACGATCAAGCCGGGATCTTGCATGGCAATGAGCACAAACAGTGCGTAATTGGCCGGGTGATTGGCGGGCAGGTGGCCGCCGGCCCGGTCGGAGAGTTCCCGGCGATAGGTCAGAGAGGTGCTGTAGCGATGGTGGCCGTCGGCAATGTAGAGGTGCTTGGGGCGCAATAACTGACGTACCGCAGAGAGTACGGCATCGTCGGTCACCGCCCAGAGTTCGGAAAGTACGGTGTCGGCACCATCCTGGGTCGGCAGGGTGGCGATGGCTGAGGGTGGACGATTTTCGATGGCGGCGAAAAGAGTTTTGGTGACGTCATTGGCCGCATCGTCGAACAGGCCGAACACCGGTGAAAGATTGGCCGCCGTTGCCCGCATCAGCAGTAACCGGTCCTCCTTGGGTCCGCTGAAGGTTTGCTCGTGCGGATGGATGGTACCCTGCGGGCCGAAATCCTCGAGTTGGACCCGACAAAAAAGGCCGCGGCGGCGGTAGGTGATCTCGTCATGGCGATAAATTTGTTGGTATGGATACAGCCCCGGTTGGGTATCCTGTTGCAGAACGCCTTGGCTGATCCAGTCATGCAATGTTTTTCCGGCGGCTTTGTAGGCCTCGGCGGGACCGGCGGCCTTGGGGGGCACATGGGGTAAATCAACAGCCACAATGTTGTGGGGATTTCTTTTGAGTAAATGGGCCTTATCCGCGGCCGAGAGCACATCGTAAGGTGGGGCCACCAAATCGGTCTGTTGCCGTTGCGGATAGCGAACCGCGGCCAGCGCCTCAATCAATACCATTTTTTCACCTTGTCTTAAAATCGTGGTACACACTTTGGTTCACGGCGGCCTCGGCCCTGCCTCAACCGCCGGGAGTCTGCATTGTACGCGGACAACAGGAAATGTCACCAACGGGTGGAAGCTCTCAGGTGAAGCGTGAAGTGTTTGGCGGTGCGTTGGGATTGGTGTTGCTGGGGCGCCTCCGCCAGAGGGGGTAGGGGTGCGGGCAATAGAGGAGCGTACGAAAATTGCCGGCGGCAGTCGGCGGCCAACGGCACCGCGGATTCCTGGGCGCTTTTGACATCCAGCCGCACCGACCGCTACGATGCCGGTGTGAAAACACGACGAAAATTATTACGCCGGCCCGGCAGTAAACGTGGAGGCACACAGAATCCGCGTGTGGCCATCTATGTCGCCGACGAGAATTGTCGGGAAAATCAAATTTTTCATGGTATTGTGGACTACGTCAATGCCCACAATCCATGGACCGTCTACCTGCATGGACAAAGCGACCTCTGGGCCGATCTAGACACGGTGCGCAAATTGCGGTTGGATGGAATTCTGACGGCCAGTACGGCACGCGGCCGAGTTTGGAAACGCCAACTGAATTTCATCCGCGCGGTTCGCGTCCCCACGGTAGCTATTTTAGCGGAACCGATGGATTCGGGACTCATTGAAGTGATCCCGGATGACATCGCCGTGGGAAAACTTGCCGCGGAGCATCTGTTGGATAAAGGCTTTCGCCACTTCGGTTATTACGGCGGCGACATGCCGTATGCACGAATCAGGCGTGACGGTTTCGTCGCAGCGCTGCAGGAGAAGGGACATGAATGTTCGGTCCACCTGCGCAAGGACTTTCGCTGGGGCCAATTGTTTCGGGAATGGGAGGCCGATTCCCTGGGTCAATGGCTCTCTACGCTGCCCCATCCCACCGGCATTATGGCCTGTTCGGATATGTGGGCGCGGCACGTGGTTTACGCCGGTCAGCGTCTTGGCCTGCATATTCCGGAGGATGTCGCCGTGGTGGGTGTGGATAACCGGGAAGCTCTTTGCCGAATCATCAATCCGAAACTCAGCAGCATTCCGTTGGACTTGCGCAAGCAGGGCACGATGGCGGCTGAGCTTCTCGATCGGATCATGCATGGCCGTAAACCCGCGGACCGTACGGTCAAGGTGCCTCCGCTACCGCTGGTGGTTAGACACTCCTCTGATTTTTTGGTGGTGGATGACGCGGATATTTCCGGCGCGGTGCGGTACATTCGGGAGAACGCCTTTCGACCATTGACGGTTGACGAGGTTTTAGATCACACATTGATCTCACGGCGAAAATTGGAGATGGGCTTCCAGCGTAATTTCGGTCGCTCGCCGCAGCGGGAAATATGGCGTGTGCATGTGGAACGGGCCAAGCAACTTTTGCGGGAAACGACCATGAAAATGGAGCGCATCTCCGAACTTAGCGGTTTTGTCAGCCGAAATCATTTCAGCCGGATTTTTCATCGCGAAGTCGGCGTAACGCCACGAGATTGGCGTGATGGACTGTACCTTGCAGAATAATGGCCGCGCGTGGGGTGGGTAGCTCGACGCCTCTGTCACGGCGGTAAAGAAGTCGGCTCCGCTTTTAATTATTTGCGCACTGGGATACATGAAATGCGCTAATCCGCCTTGTATTCATTGTTGTTGGCCGTAAAGTATCATACTGGAGCACCGGGGAGCCAGCTTGGCGGTCGGCCGGCGCTTGTTACACCACGAAAGGATCAGTTTCCATGAATCAGATACAGCGAATACGGCTATTACCGGCTTTGTTGGCGGTGGCCTTGGTCCTGTTTGCGGCCGCTACCACCGATGCGAAACCCACTGGACTGGTGGTGCTGGCGCAGGGGCAGGTCATACGCGTCGTTGCCGCAAACCAGGCGGACTTGTTTGATATTGAACCGATTATCTGGGGACCGCACTGGAGTTGGACGGGGACTCGAAATACCTACACGGCCAACGGGAAACAAGAAGCCAATCTCATGATGCAAGGCGATCTGGGCGGCACAAAAGTTCCCTTTGTATTGCACGCCACGGTCGGAAAAGTGGGTACTCATAAGCTTAGGATAACCGTTTCATTTCGCATGCTGCAAAGCACGGATCTTACGGCGGCAGTGCTGGCGATCAGTGCCGGCAGCACTTTTGCCGGCCCAGGCCGGACCATCTGCTACAACGCCGCCGGGGTCAAAAAAGCCATCAGTCTTCCGGCCGGCAACAGTACCGTGTTTAACACCTTGCGGAAAATCGATTTCAAGAGCACCGCGGGTCGGATGTACCGCCTGGGCGTGAATCCACCCATTTCGTGCGTAACCGCCGGGGACTTTCGGCTGCAGCTTGCCACCAAACATCTTGCGGCCGGCGTAACACGACGTGTGGTAGCGACGCTGACGTTACCGACGGCATTCACCTTTTATCCGGGTAAGGCCAGTGTACCGCCTCCGGCCCATTGGAGCCAATGGTTTGCGTGGAATGCCAAACGTTTACCGCATACGCCCAGCGTTATCAGCATGAAAAACTGGCTGGGCACGCCGGCGGGCAAATTTGGGTGGATTAAACAGGTCGGTTCCCGCCTGATGTATCACGGTCGGCCCATAAAGCTCTGGGGTGTGAACACCGCCTACAGCCAGTGCGCGCCTCCCCGAGGCTGGGGCGTCAAAAAGGCCTGGTATAAGCGATGGGGAGTGGGCATCGGATCAGCCCGGGCCCGTTTTTATGCGCGCTACGGCATTAATTTGGTGCGACTGCACAAATTTGCGGATGGACCTGGGTGGGCGGGAATTTGCTCCAAGCAGAGCTTCGTGCGTTTTAATCCGCTGCAATTGAGTCGGCTGGACAGCTTTATCAACCAGCTCCGGTTGCACGGTATCTACTGTGAGCTTTCCGCCAATTTCGGGGCGGTGCGTCTGGGGCCGGAGGACGCGGCCAAGATTCCGTATGCCAAGGAATGGCCTGCGGATGGGGCGGGCTGGCGTGAAACCGGAGAAGGCGCTTTGTGGTTTTCGTCGGCACTGCAAAATCTGCAAATCGAGCAGGAAGTCAATTTTTTGAATCACCGGAATTCATATACCGGCGGTCCCAATGCCGATGATCCCGCCATCTTCTGCGTGGAATTGGTCAACGAAAACGACATCTTCTTCTGGACCACCGCCGGGGCTTTGCGGCAATATCCGGCCATCAAGGAACTGGCGGGGCAGGAGTTTTTCCGCTGGCTTAAGAAACGCTACGGCAGTAAAAAGGCCCTGTTGGCCGCGTGGGGGCCCCGTGCGATTAACGCCATGGCCGGCGACGGCTTTGGCGGAGAAAGCTGGAGCCGCGGCATCATCTATCCAGATGCCAATTTGTGGGAAGTTTCCCCGCAACAACTGGCAAAAAGTCCATTTAAGGCTCGGCTGCTGGACACATTGCGATTTCTCTACCACCGGCAAAATGCCTTTTATCATCGGTATGTTAAAGCCATCCGCGGCACCGGTTACAAGGGTTTGATCGTCACATCGAATTGGCAGGCTGGCTCCGGATATTCTAATTATCTCAACCTCAACTCGGACGCAACCTGCGGCAACATCATCGACCGCCACAATTACTTTACCGGCAGAGGCTCCATGTTGGTGTCTCCGGGGGACGCTATTTTGAGTTCCGGTATGGAACAGGTGGAGAACCGTCCTTTCATGCTTTCCGAATGGAGCAGCGTTTTTCCCAATCAGTTCGGTGTGGAAGGACCGGCCATCATCGGGGCTTACGGCATGGGGCTTAACGGGTGGGATTCCTCGCAGATTTTTGCCGTTTCCGGACGCGCCGGATTTGATTCCTCTGTTGGCCAGAACCAATGGCAAGTCAACATTCCGCAAATTATGGGTATTTTTCCGGCGGTGGCCCGGCAGATACTGCGCGGCGACGTACGGGAATCCAAACTGATTCTGCCACGCTATGTTTGCGTCCGCAGTTTGTTCCATGCCAAGCTGGGTTTCACGGACGACATCACGCAAAATGGTGATGTCAAAACGTTCACCACCAACAAGGTTCCAGCGGCGGCTCTGGCCGTGGGGCGTTGTGTCGTTACTTTTACCAAGAAGTTCAAAACCACCCCCGCGGCGTCCCTTAAGGCGTATCGTCAGGGTGGAATGTGGCGTAGTTCTACCGGCCAATTGGGCTGGCATGCCGGCACCCTACCAACAAGTGGCTTTATCACGGTGAACACTCCGGGCACGCAAGCTGTCGTGGGCTTTGCCGCTGGCCGACCAATTGGTTTGAAAAATGTCGTCATCACTTCCGGAACGCGCTTCGCGGCAATTTATGTTACCGCGCTGGGCCGCCATGGCACCATCGCCACCGGGCACCGTATTTTGGTAACCACCATCGCCCGAGTGTACAACACGGGAATGAAGATGGTCCGGGGTTACTTGATTAATGCCGGCAATCCACCCATGCGTATGGAACCGGTCAAAGTGGATCTGACCCTTAAACGCCCCGGTACGCCCACGGTGTATGTGCTCAATGATGCCGGGCAACGCACCGGAAAAACGCTGCCGGTGACTGCAGGACATCTGGTGTTGAATGGGGCTGCCACGCATGCCATCTACTACGAACTGGTATATCCTTGATCTGATCCACCACGCGCGGATACCACGCCAGTTCCAAGCAGTCGCAGCAGGTTTTTCGGTTACCAGACGGCACCGTGCGCGCAGCCGATCGGGACCGACGGCGTGCGGCAGAAGGCCGGGTAGGTCGGCTTTAACCAGAGTGCGGATCTAAAAAAAACTCCAGGGTCTTGGAACCAATGCCACAGATCGCTAACCCTTAAGCTGGGTGGTCGCGATAGAACTTACGGGTAAAACGGTGCCGTCCGCCGGTACCATCAAGCTGGTGGGCCGAAATCGCTTCACCAGGTGTACCGATCCGGCTCCCTTCCGGTGTTCAACCAGCGTAAATCCCCCCAGTTCCATAAATGTCATCCAGTGGCGGTATGCCGCCGATTCGATGGGTCGTTTTTCCCGGCGACGGCGTGTGGGCAGGCGTAGAAATCGGCCTCGGGGACGCTCCGCAATAGCCACATTGGCCAACAGATCGGCGGGCGTTTGGCCGAACGTCCAATGTATGCCGCAATCAGCTTCGGCCGTAGCGGCTTGTCCGGGGCTGGGCAGGCGGATTTGGTAATCCACGCTCAAGGGAGTACGAGCAACCGTGGTGGCCGGGTTATCCTTGGGAATAAACCATTTCGCCAGATGGATAAAGGCCTTTTGTAATGCCTCAAGTTCGTCATCATGCAGGGGCGTGAGCAGGGCAATATCACGAATCATCCGACTTATGGCCGAGAGTGACTTGACTGATTCTGTTGCCGTAAGTTCGAAATGGCCGGAAAGTGGGGGCGGCGTGGCCGATCTATTGGAATTCACCGCCTCACGCATGTTGGTCAAAACGGCATCTGGACTGAACGGCTTGGCCAGATAACGACATGCCCCGCAAAACGCCGCCTCCAAGGCGTCGGACGGCTGACACATGCAGGAAAGCATAATCACAGGAATATCACTGGTACTGCGGTTGCAGGTTAGATCGCGGCATATCGCATAGCCATCCACATCGGGTAGCATCATATCGAGTATCACAACATCGGGATGCTCGCGGCGCGCCAGCCTTAGGCCGTCGGCTCCGGTTTCCGCTTTGAGATATTCCCAGCCGGCCATTTGTGCCAGTCGACCAAGCATCTCATTAATATCGCGATCATCATCAATAATTAAAACGGTCTGCGCCATGGAATCCATCCCGCCAAAACCACCTGTCCCGCCGATCCCCGCCATCCCCTCATGTCGAGGAGGATAGCTTACCTGACCGGACGCTAAAATTATAGCCTAAAAGCGTCCGTTAAGCCCAAATAAATTATCGACCAGATGACGGTAGTTTGAAAAATCTGAATCCTGCTATAATGATGTGCGGCGATCCACGTTTGCTGCCGCCCCATGGGGTTAATATCGGCAAATGCGAATGTTTGGTTTCCCATTGGAGCTGTCCGGATGCCTCCTTTACTTCCCACGGTTGGTCAATTACGTCAGGCGGTTGGCATTTTTGTGGAGCACGCTTATAAGGACGCTGCCATTCCGCCCGCGGTGACGCAGCGTGTTGCTCCACTTGATACCGCAGCCGATGAGGCACCGGTTCAGCCGCAGTGGTTTGAAACTCAATTGCAGAATAACCGTACTTCGTACGTGTTGCGCCTGGGCCATCGAACCTATCCGCACATGAAGCTGGTGCTGGAGGAGTCTCCGGATGGCACCGGCTACTTTTTTCGTGCCGATGCGCACGACCGCCACCTGCACGCGCCGCAAGGCTCGGCTGATGCCAAGGCGCTGGAGGAACTTCGTCGGGTTAATCTGCGCCTGGTGGAAACCATTGAACAGGCCTGGGCTAAAGTGCGTATTCCTACTTTTCGCCAATACCTGCGCCAGGCGGTGGAACGCAGCGCCCAGTCTTTAAAGTCCTGAAGCGACGCTGGGGCACGCAGCGATGGCTCACCCATGCTATTTTCTTCTTAAGATAGTCAAGGCGATGAAAGAGCAGGGGGGGCTTGACTGCCATCCAAGCAGGGGATCTGGCCTATTGACGTAAGGCCAAGATATGATCGCCTTTGGGCGGGTGGTTTGCTTTATGCCGCAGGCCCCGCTATGATTATCCACCTCGCCGGATGGGCTTGGTCGATGCGGTTAAGAATCGGCCAAGACTTGGCAAGCAATGGCCCCACTTGGTGGTGGTAGGCCGACTTCCGGGGCAGGCGGCTTAAAAATATGAGCTTTTATTAAAGCTTTAGGTTGTAGTAAGCCGATAAAAATAGTGCTTGAAGAAGCAAAAATGCCAGCCGGACGGTTGGCCAAGGGATTTTGTTAGAGAGCTATACGATCTTCCTCCCATAACATAGGCCGCCCACTGTGCTGTAACAGTTGGCGGCCTATTTTTTTTCCGCTTCCGCGGCCTTGGTGTAGCGGCAAAGTATTGGCTCTGACTGTGAATCGGCCCGGACGAGGTGAACCCCCGGTCCGCAACAATATCTCGGGCAGTCATTTCTAAAAAAGACCGTGGATCAGAATATAAAACCGGCATGTCCGCAGTCGGCAGAAGCGCAGGGCCGGCTCTCATTACGGAACCTGGCAACGTTCGCCGGGTTTAAGCGCAAAGCCCTGCAAAAAACCGGGATGTCCCCGCTTTTTAAGTGCCTCCACGAAGGCGGCTCCGTCCTGCCGGATCGGATCAAACGTGTTGTAGTGAATGGGTACTACCGATTTAGCCTGCAACATTTCCGCGGCTTGCAAGCCATGCGCCGGCCCCATGGTAAAACAATCTCCAATCGGTAAAAAGGCCAGATCAATCCGCCAGAGCTTGCCGATGAACGCCATGTCCGAAAACAGGCCGGTATCGCCGGCAAAATAAATCACCTTCCCCCCGATTTCCACAACCCAGCCGCCCGCGACACCGCCCGGCGTACCATCGGCAAAGGTGCTGGTATGAAAAGCCATGGTCAGCGTGGCCCGGCCAAAGGGAAAATTCATACCGCCCCCGGTGTTCATTCCCACCGTTTTCAATTTTTGCCGTCCAAAATATTCGGCTATCTCGTAGTTGGCAGCAATCGGTGCGCCGGTGCGCTGGGCAATTCGCGCTGCGTCATCCACATGATCAAAATGGGCATGGCTTAACAAAATAAAAGACGGATGCACCTGCCCGGACTTTACATCTGCCAGCGGATTATGATCATAAAATGGATCAATTTGAACACAATGCCGGTCCGATTTTAGTTCCACGCACGAATGACCATGATAAACCACCTCCACCGCCATATCGGATCTCCTTGACAAGAATCACACGGCTTGTAAAACGCCACCGCTGCCGCGCACCGACAAATTATAGCCATCCCGGCCCGGATAATGGGGCTATCCCGCCCGGCCGACATTTCACGCGCACACCGCCGCCGGTGCCGCAAACGCCTCGCGATCCGATCGCGCCGCATCCAGCAAATGCATTTCGATCCGACGGCGGCCCTGATATTCGCTGATCTTCGGTTCAAACACCAGATCCAGCATCAAACCTGCATAGAGCGATTCACCCAACATGCCCATACGAAAGCCAATCGCATGAGACAAAATACCATCGGCGTTAAGTTGCAACTGCAAATGGGTGCCCCCCGCGCCCACCCGTCGTGGCGGGGCTTGGATGCGAGCCTGACGCAAAGCAAACCGGGGGCGCGGATTACCATGGCCGAATGGGGCCATCTTTTCCAGCCATTCCACCAGTTCCGTGGTAAGCTGCCGCGATTCCACCCATCCATCGACCGCCATGGAAGCAACAAACGCATTTGCCGGTATGTGTTGCTGCACATAATCGCAGAAACGCTGCCGAAATAACTCCAAATTTGTATGGGCCAGACGCACCCCGCCCGCGGCCGCGTGACCACCACCGCTGATAAGCAAATCCCGGCACGCCTCTATGGCCAGATGCAGATCCAAGCCCGGGATGCTTCGGGCTGATCCGCCCGCCACCTGTCCATCCGTGGCCAGTACAAAGGTCGGTCGATGAAACGCCTCCACCAGCCGCGAAGCCACTATTCCCACCACCCCCGCATGCCAGCCCTGTTGCCACACCACCAGGCCCGGCGGCAAGTCGGTCATGGTTTTCACCTGGGCCATGGCCGCTTCAACTATCTTGCGTTCCGTGGCCTGGCGCTGAGTATTTTGCTTTTCCAGGAATTGCGCGATCTCCGCGGCCCGCGCCGGGTCGGAGGTGGTCAGCAATTCCACGGCCAGCGCCGCATGGTCCATACGACCCGCGGCATTCAAACGCGGGGCTAAAAAATAGCCGACTGCCGTGCCATCGATTTTTCGATCGGCAAATCCGGCGGCCGCCAGCAGGGCCTGAATACCCACAAATTCACTGCGTGGAATCTGGGCCAGCCCGTGCTTGACGAGAATTCTGTTTTCCCCCATCAGGGGCACGACATCCGCGATCGTAGCCAGCGCCACCAGCCCCAAAAACTCCATCAACAGATGGCGATAGGTGCCGGGCAGCGGCGGGGAACCGCACAAGCGATTGGCTGTGGCCCAGGCCAGCTTAAAGGCCACGCCGGCACCGCATAAATTGGCATTGGGATACGCAGGTTCCCCCAGCAGGGGATGAATGATGGCGTGCGCTTCCGGCAGGGCCGCACCAGGAGTATGATGATCGCTGACAATGACTTTTAGTCCCAGGCTGCGGGCTTTGGCCACCGGTTCCAGCGCCGTGATTCCGCAATCGATACTGATCAACAGGTCGCATCCCTCCGCGGCAATGCGTTCGACCGCGGGCACCGACATTCCGTAGCCTTCCTCCACCCGATGCGGTATGTAGTAACGCACCTCCGCGCCGGCGGTTTTCAACATCCGCCACAACATGGCCGTGCCGGTAATTCCATCCACATCGTAATCGCCAAAGAGCACAATCCGCTGCCGCCGGCCGACGGCCAAGGCAATGATTTCCGCCGCGGCCGCCATGCCGTGCAGCAGTTCCGGCCCATGCAGCCGCGTGAGTCGCGGATCCAGAAATTCCCGCGCCAACTCCACACTGTTGAGCGATCGGGCCACGAGAAGTCGGGCCATGATCTGATCACATTGCAGCTCCCGGCATAACCGGATTTCGTCCGCGGTGGGGGGCTGCGTGGCCGGCAGTTGCCAGCGTCTCTTTTTGAATCCAACTGCTTCCGTGCCGTTGGGCATGAAATCACCTCAAAGCGCTGGCCGACAATCCTCCGGCCACTCCGATTTTACCTCTGGCTCGGCTCTCTCCGGTAGCTTACACCGTGACGGCCATATTCCGCCGTATGAAGTCCACCGCATTTTTAAATAGTTCCAGGCCGGCCGGTGCGGGCGGTAATTGCTGCCGCGTCCACGTCGGATGCAGGTACGAATTGATAAAGCGCTCCGGATGCGGCATCATGCCCAGCACACGACCGGTCACATCGCAAACCCCGGCAATTCCGTCCATGCTGCCGTTGGGATTGTCCGGCCAAGCCTGGGCGACATTCCCGGCGGGATCGATATAGCGAAACGCCACCTGGTCATTGGCCCGCAGGGCTTCCAGCACGCCTGGATCGCGCACCACAAAGCGTCCTTCGCCGTGCGCAATCGGCAAATCCAGACATTTGTCCTGACCCATCCATGGGCAATGGGCCGAGGTGCTGCGCACGCGAATCCAGCGGTCTATAAACCGTCCATTGCTATTATCCGTGAGCGTCGCCGGAAAAGCATCGCCCGGGCTTAATTGCGGCATCGGGCCGGGCAGCAGCCCCGCCTTCACCAGAGCCTGAAATCCGTTGCATATTCCCAAAATCATCTTGCCGTCGGCAATCCATTGTTGCAGGGCCTCGCCCAGATGATGAACGAGCTGATTGGCCAGAATGCGGCCGCTGGCAATATCATCGCCGTAGGAAAAGCCCCCCGGCAAACCTAAAATCTGATAATCCGCCAACCGGCCCGGATTGGCCATCAGCCCGTTGATATGCACGGTGTCGACATGAGAACCCGCCATTTCAAATGCCAACGCCAATTCGCGGTCGCAGTTGGTGCCCGCTGTGCGAAGCAGAATTGTTTGAACCGGCGAGGCATCCATCATGGCTTCCTTTTCCGAACCAGACACCATTATCGCACACGCCGGTTCCGTGGCAACCCAGTAATTGGTCAGAGCTTTCAACCATCAAGACCCGGGAGGCAAGCTTTTTTTCGCGGGCGGATCATCCCGCCAGCGGTTATACTTCGTGCGTGGCCCGTCGGTGTGGTCCGCGGACTTGGATGATCAATGGATTCACCCGCAACAAACCGTATCAGTGTCAGTGTTATTGTGCCCACCTATGGCGAGGCCGAAAATTTGCCGGCGCTGGTGGCTCAGGTTGCCAAGGCCTTTAACGCCCGCGGCTGGCGGTGGGAGATTATTGTTGTCGATGACAACTCGCCCGATGCCACCTCCACCGTGCTGGCCGCGCTGGTCCAAGATCATCCCCAGCTTCGCTTTTTAATTCGCAAGGAAGATCGCGGCCTTTCCTCGGCGGTGCTGGCCGGCTTTGCCATGGCCCGCTTTGACTATCTGGTGGTGATGGATGCCGACCTTAGCCATCCGCCGGAAATGGCCCCCGCCCTGGTTGAACCCTTATTGGACAACCGGGCCGATTTTGTCATTGGTTCCAGAAATATTCCCGGCGGGCGCACCGAGAGCTGGGGGATCTTCCGTTGGCTCAACAGTGCCGTCGCCACCGCCCTGAGCCGGCCGTTTGTCGGACGGGTGCGGGATTCCATGGCCGGTTTTTTCGCCCTGCGCCGCCAACTGCTGGCGGATTGCGATGCGCTGAACCCGATTGGTTATAAAATCGGTCTGGAATTGATCGTCAAAGGCCGTGTGCGGCGGATCGTGGAAGTGCCCATTGTGTTCCGCAACCGCACCCGTGGTAAAAGCAAACTGACGCTGGCCGAACAATTCCGCTACCTGGAACATCTATCGCGGCTTTACGACTACCAGTTTCCCCGCGGTTCACCGCGGGTGAAATTTCTGATTGTCTGCGCCTGTGGGGCACTGGTGGGACTGGGCACAATGGCTTTGCTGGTGCGGATGGCCCAGACCGGATTTTTGCCGGCTTTGGGCCTGGGTCTGCTGGCCATGATTCTGATAACGCTGCTCTTTTTTGCGCGCTATGTACGCACACAGCGGGATTTTATCCGCATGAAACGCCCCTACCTGGAGTTTTTTCTCATCAGTTCCGGGGAATGGTGCGCCGGTGTGCTGACCGGCTGGGCGGCGCACCACGGCTGCGGAATGCTGGGCAGCGCTCTTTTGGCCGTGGGTGCTCTGGTGGCGGTGCGCTACGTGCTAAGAAAAGTGTTTCTGCACGATGTACGTGGCCTTCGCGGCGAGCGGTTGGTACCGGTCAGAGAGGCCGGATCGCTGAAAAAATCTCCATCCGCTTCAGGCGCATCCTGACGCCGGCATGGCCGCTGCGGCTTGGTCACTGCGGATTTGGCCAGGAAGCATCCACAAAACGGCCGGCCTCGAGAATGGTTTGGCCGTCCATCTCGATGCGACACCCGGGGCGGCGCAGATCGCAGACCATATCCCAGTGCAGGCCGCTGTCATTCTTGCCGCCGGTTTCCGGATAGGCCGCTCCCAGCGCCGCGTGGCAGGTGCCGCCGATTTTTTCATCAAAGAGGGTGTTCTTGGTGTATTGGCGAATGGCAAAGTTGGTGCCGATGGCAAACTCGCCGAGTATTTTCGCGCCCGCATCCTGTTCCAGCATGGCCAGCAAAAATTCCTCCCCTTTGGAGGCCCGGGCCGCTACCACTTTCCCGGCCTTGAATGTTAATTCAATGTCATGGCATTCCCGTCCATGGTGCACCGCGGGAAAACTGTAGCGAATGGTGCCGTTCACCGCATCTTCAATCGGGCCGGTGAAAACCTCGCCATCGGGAAAATTTTCATGGCCGCAGCAGTTGATCCATTTTCTGCCCTGCACGCCGAGCCGTAAATCGGTGCCCTGCCCCACCACATGAATTTCACGGGCTTTATCCAGCACATCCACCAGGCGCTGTTGCCGTTCGCTGATTTTCTGCCAGGCTGCAACCGGGTCGGCCAGATGCAGCAGGCCGCCCTGAAAGACAAAATCTTCATATTCCCGCAATGACATTTCCGCATCCTGGGCGCTGGCCTGCGTGGGATATTGGGTGCCCACCCAGCGCAATTTCCCCTGGGCGGCCCGTTCCAAAAAACGTCGGCTGATGGGCTTGCGGGCCTGGGCGGCGGCGGCCTGCTTCCGCGGGTCCACATTGCTCATGCTTTTGGTGTTTTCGTCCGCCCAGATTCCCAGCGAAACATCAATATGATCCACCACAAAACTGTTGATCGGCGAGACGTATTGCAGTTGCGCTTCACTGGCCACCCGATAAAACGCTTCTTCCATGGCATCGGAAACCACGCTTACAAACGGATGGCCGCCGGCTTTGAGCACCTGTTCGTAAATGGCTTCCAGGAGCGGCAACCCCACCGATTCCCCACTGATTCGGCATAAGTCACCCGGTTTTACACCCGCTGAATAGCCCACCAAAACCGAGGCCAGCTTGTCCAATCGTTGGTCACGCATAATTTCTCCTGTGTGCGTCGGTAACCGGTTAATCCATCATGGCCGTCAAGCGGGTCCGTACCCAAGCCGACCTTAGTGGTTCACGGGCGGCAGGGGGGCAGCGCCCAGCACGGCTACGGCGTGGCGCAACATCTTTTTGGCTGCCGCGGTTCGCCCCAGATTTTCATTGTACCCCGCATCATTGAGCCAGTCAGCCGCCATCTGAAAATGCCCCATCGCCGATCGCAGCAGGGCATTGCCCGGCGGGAAAGTGGCGGCCTTGAGAAACAAGGTGCTAAACGAATTGACCTTGGTCGGCAATGCCGGATTAAGCGCTCGGCAGGCCACCGCCAGAGCGTGTATCGCCGGTGCGGCCTGATCAAACGTAAGCCAGTTATCTCCCCGGGGACTGCCGCCGGTGGCCACAATGTATTGCATTTCCAGGGCTTCCTGCAATTCACGATTCAACATCTCCCGTGGCGTGCTGGCTATAAACCAAGCTCCCCAACCATTGAGACGATGCAGCGGCTTGGCCCGGGTTTCCAGCAAAGCCAGATCCCGCGTACAACGGAAGACCAGCAGTTCGCGCTGCAATGTGGCCACATAGCCGCCGGGACTGATGTGCCGCTGGGCCAGGGAGTTGATAAGCTCGCGCTGCGTGGCCAGAAACAGCTTGATGAACTGGTCATACTTTCCGCCACTCAAACGTTGAATAATTTTATCCGGCGCATGGTGCGGCATGGCCAGGCGAATGTGAGCCAGAACGGCCAGGGATGATTGCATCCGCTGAAAATCACGGGCCCCACGGGTCATGGCATCCGGCTGGGACCCTATGTCCCGTGTCCAGCGCACGATATTGCGCTGCACGCCATTGATCGGCACCGGACGGTAAATCAGGGCCTGGCTTTGTACCGCCGCCATGGCCAGCAACAGTCGCAGATTTTTGGTGATGGTCGCCAGTCGGCTAGTGGCATCCTGCACCGCGCTGTTGCTGTAGCCGTCCATCAACATGAGGGTGGTTCGTTGGATAATTTTGGCCGCGGCTTCCTGACAACGCTGCCACGCTTGCTGCTGCGGTCCCGCGGGCGCGTTGGCGGCGACGATCGCAAAAGCACTGTAACTTTGTATCATTTGTTCCAAAGCCTGCAGATGAGCCACGCCTGTCCGCGCCGTGCGCTGGTGGGCCAACTGGCGAATGGCCGAGTGCATCCGCAGGCCGATAACCACCTTGGTCCGCGGAGGCAAAGCTGCATCCTCCAATGTATTTAAGGCTCCGGCAATGAAGGCCAGCCGGGTAAGCCGCCGGGTGGCCGCCGCCCGAGTTCGCGGATCCTTAAACAGCAGCAACCCCACCAGCAATTCATGGTTGAGCCTGACTTGGGTGGCGGTGCCAAGGGCGGCGCTGGCCTGTAAATTTTCGGCCAAAGCCAACGTGCCCAGCATCAGCCGGTAATAACCTTCATCCGCGGCAATGAGATGGGCGGGGGAACCGGTCTGCATCTGATGCACGATTTGCCGCAGGACGCGACGCACCTGCGGGAGCAAATTGGCCCGTTGGATATTCAAAAGAGTCTGGGCGATGGGTATCTCCCGGGCCGGCCCAACCGGGGTTGCCTCCTGCCCGGCGGCGGGAATCGGTGGCCACACCTGGGCTGGCGTCGGTGCCGGCGCATCAATGGCCAGCAGCGGCAACAGGGGGGATAAGACCTGACGCACGTAGTGATGCAGCGCCGCTTTTGAATGGAGTCGCGCGCTAAAGGCCTTGCCCAGATTTTCAAACCGCCGCAGCGCCGCATAGCCGGCGATCATCGCGGGAGTGGGGGGGGCGCTGCCGGCGGCATTGGCGGCAAATACCCGCTTGACAATGGCCTGGTAGGCCGGTGCCGCCGCCGCCAGCTCATCCGCCCGCAACGTCAGGCTCGCCTTCAGGTCGGCGTTGCGGGTGTGCCGGGCGGCCTTGTAGAAATGCCGTATGACGATCAGATAACTGATACGTACGTCGGTGGAGGTAAATTGACCGTTGGCCTGCGGCGGCACCGCTTCGAGCAAAGTAGCCAATTGGTTGTCCAGCCGGTCGATGGCGCGGTGCAGGCGGTGGGCGGGCTGGTTGATCAGCGGCTGGGGAATATCCGCCCCGGCCACGCCGAGCCAAAGGACCGCCAGCAAGGTCGTTACCGCCATCGCGGCCCAACGGCTCCGGCGGGTGTGGGCCGTGCGGCTCCGCCAGGATGGCCGGTTGGCAACGGTCCTTTTAGACCGGCCTTGGGGATTGGTCCAGTTGTTCATAAAGTGCCTCAATCTTTTCCACCATCACGTTGGCATCAAACATCCGCTGACACATCTGCCGTCCCTGCTCTCCCATGGAGGTTCGCTGGTCGGCGCGGGCGGCCAGTTGTAAAACCGCCGCCTGCAATTCCGCCCGATTCCCGGGTGGAACCAGCAGGCCGGTGCGCTGCGCCACACACACTTCCCGCGCACCGTCGCAGTCGTAGGCGATCACCGGCACGCCTTCCAGCAGGGCCTGCGGAACCGCCCGCGGCAGCCCTTCCCGAAAACTCGAATGTATCAGTATATCCATTGCCGGAATTAATTCAGCCACCTGTGCGGGCGGCACCAGACCGGTGAGGGTAAAGTGGTCTTGCCAGCCATGCGCTGCAATCGTCTCTGCAAATCTGGACCGGAACACACCATCCCCAATCCACAAAAAATGCAGTTGGGGACAGGCCGCCAAAAGCTCCGCGGTTATCGCCAGTAAATCATCATGGCCCTTGAGCGGCTGGAGTCGGGCAATGGTACCCAGCACCAGGCGATCATCGGGAATGCCCAAGGTTTTCCGGGCGGCGGTTCTCGTGTTCGCCGGGCTTAAAAAGGGTGCCGTATTCATGCCGCTGTAGATTGTGTGAAATTGCTCACGCTGGCCGATGCCGTGGTGCAGGGCGGTGGCGGTCATGGCCTCCGCCACGGAGATGATGGCGTGGCAGCGCCGGGCCGCGGAGCGTTCCAGCATGATCCAGGCGGTGTTGATAATGTCGGATTGATACGGATGAAACGGCAATCCGTGAATAGTGTGGACCACCACCGGCACCTTTTCGTGCCAGGCCGCATACCGGGCGATGATGCCCGCTTTACTCGAATGGGTATGCACCACGTGCGGCCCCAGCCGACGACAGATGGATCGAATGGCAAAATAAGCCCAGGCGTCCTTCATCGGTCGCGGGTTGCGCACCAGGGCCGGATGTTCCAGCACCGTATAGCCGTCTCTACGTGCCCGCTCCAGCAGCGAACCTTCCGGCCCCACGCTAGGCCCCGTCAGCAGCGTTACCTCGTGGCCGCGTTGCTGCAGGCCCTGGCAGGTAAGCAGCGTGTTCTCCTGGGCACCGCCCACAATAAGCCGCGTAATAATATGCAGTATCTTCACGCCGATCGTTCTCAAAATCCCGACATGGCCAGACCTTGTACCGATGAAAAGCCCGTCGCGGTAACCAACCTAAAAGCGTATCCATTCCAGACACAAGCCGGATGCGGGAGCGCACGGGCCGGCCAAGGCCCGGCTTTTGGATGCAAGAATCCGGTCAATGTCGTCCGGATCACCCTGGCTGCGACCTATTTCCAACACGGTACCCACCATGGTCCGCACCATGTGGTACAAAAAGCCGCTGCCCTCCACCGCAAAGATCATGATGGGTCCGCGCTGATGAATGCCGCAATGAAAAATCTCCCGCTCCGTGGTGTCACGGTCGCCCCCCGTTCCCTGAAAGGCGGCAAAATCGTGGCGGCCCACAAACCGGGCGCAGGCTTGCTGCATCCGGCCCAGATCCACAGTATGCCAGAAATGATAAACATAATGACGGTAGAACACGCTGCGATCGCGCTGATTCCAGATCACGTACCGATAGCGCTTGCTGCGGGCACGGCGGATGTCAAAGTCCGGGTCCGCTTCCTCGATGCGATAAATCACAATATCCGGCGGCAACCGGCTGTTGATCGCCATACGCAATCGCCTCGGATCCAAATGTGTATCCACCGTCATCTGGGCCACCTGTCCGCGGGCATGAACCCCGGTATCCGTACGCGAGGATCCCAGCACCGTCACCGGATGATTCACAATTTCTCCGGTCGATTTTTCGATCGTGGCCTGCACGGTGGGCACCGGGTCGCGTTGCCGCTGCCAGCCGCAGTACGCCGTGCCGTCATAGGACACAATCATTTTCAGCCGGACCATGGCCATCACACGTCCTCACCGCCCGGCGGGCAAGCCATAGCTTAGCGCACCAGCAGTTCCGCAATTTGCAGGCCGTTGAGCGCTGCGCCCTTAAGCAATTGATCACCCGCCACAAACATCGCAATCGAGCGGCCACGCGGATCGCTCATATCCTGACGGATGCGTCCCACCAGCACATCGCCCTGGCCGCTGGCATCGCGTGGCATCGGGAAATAGTTATGCCCTGGATCATCCACAATTTTCACCCCGGGCGCTTGGCCCAGAAGGTCCCGCACTTCCCCTGGCGAAATAGGCCGGCTGCATTCAATGGTCAGGGCTTCACAATGGGCCCGCAGCACCGGCACACGCACGCACGTGGCCGACACGCGAATGTCCGGATCTCCAAATATTTTCCGCGTTTCCCGCAGCATCTTCAATTCTTCTTCGTTGTAGCCGGTGGCCGCATCCACCGCCGAATTATGCGAAAACACATTGAACGCATACGGATGCGGCAGCACCTGGGGAGGATAATCGCGGTCTTCCAGCTTGGCTTTGGTGCTGGCAAGGAGTTCCTGCATCGCCGCGGCTCCGGCCCCGCTGGCCGCCTGATAGGTCGCCGCAATCAGCCGCTCAATACGGTTCACCCGATGGATGGGCCATAACGGCACAATGCCGATAATGGTCGAACAGTTGGGATTGGCGATGATGCCCTGATGGCCGGAAATCGCCTGGGGATTAATTTCCGGCACCACCAGTGGAACCGATGGATCCATCCGAAAGGCTGAACTGTTGTCAATTACCACCGCCCCCGCCCGCACGGCCGCCGGAGCGAACTTTTTACTGATGCCGGAACCCGCCGAAAAAAAAGCAATGTCCACACCCGTGAAACTGCTTTCCGTAAGCTCCTGCACCGGAATCCGGCGATTTTGAAATGTTACCGTTTTGCCCACCGATCGCGCCGATGCGTAGCAGCGCAAATCCGCCACCGCAAAATGACGTTGCATCATCATTTGCGCAAACTCCACACCCACCGCGCCCGTGGCCCCTACAATTGCTACAACCGGAGGAGATTTCATCCCGCACAACCCTTTCTCTAGTGACACATTCTCAAGCGATCATCAATGCAGAAGTGGTTTTCAGCCGGCACGTTTGCCTTCCGCCAGAAATATTTCAGCGCGGGCGTACGGGTGACTTTTCCCATCCAGCCCCATCTTGGCCGATTCGCCCGTTGTCGATATCGCCAGAGCACCGGCACGCTCCAGGTATTGCACCCGTCCCATCCGCAAAAAATCCAACGCATCCAGCCCTCCATTAATCTCCGCCTGTACGCCGGATTTCAATACCCATTCAAACCCCTCCACTTTCGGAGCAATAATATCGCGCGCCCGGCTGTAAAAGCGGCGCAGCATCTCCAACCCTTGCGAGCGGTCCAGTTCCATCGCCTGCCGCAATGGTTGAAAACCTTCCACGGCCAGATTCCGGCGGCGCAGCGCCTGCTCTTCGGTTTTGGCCAATGCCGCCTGCGTATAAGCCGTCGGATCCTTCACAATGGCTTCCGGAAACGTCAACACAAAATCGCCGCGTTCCGACAAACCCCCATTTTGCATGATGATTAAAAGTTCCAGGTTTTCATGTGGATTAAGCACACGATGAATAAGCCCCGGGCGAAAGGCCACCAGCTTGGAAGGCTCCAGTTCAATCTTTTGATACCCTTCACCGGACAAGGTTTCCACATAGCCGCGTCCAGCCAGGCAATAGTACATCTCCGAACAAACGGTATGCACATGTGGACTTCCGCCGATAGCGCCGTCCGGCCCCGGCGTCGTATCCACCTTGACCCGGGAAACCCCCACACCCGCCGGCAACATCAATTGTCTTATATCCATTTTTTATTTGGTCCGCAATTCAGCTTCAACATCATTCATCCATCATGATCGTAGCATATTATGAGCGTTGGGACAATTCCGGACCGGAGGCCGGCGGGCTGCGGCCATATTCTTTGGCCCAGCCATTCCACCAAGCCCTGTTGGGGTGCGGCTCTCTTGGCCGGCAGAGGGCGGAAGTCCGCCTGGATTCCGCGCGGTCGTTGCCAAAAAATATGCCCGCATCCGGCTGGCGCCATCTTCAACCTTCGGCTGCCGAGCAGCGCTGTTCGCGGTTATACTCTCTACCATGATGATCAGCCGCGCCGACGATTTTCTCACTCACCGCCTCACTGCCCCGGTCCTCATGGGGGTTGTCAATGTCACCCCCGATAGCTTCAGTGACGCTGGGCAATTTCAAACCAGTACCGGTATCAACCACGCCGCCGCCGTGGAATATGCTCTTGAATTAGCCCGCCAAGGGGCGGCTATTCTCGACCTCGGCGGCGAAGCCTCGTCCTTTCATCGGCCCGGTATTAGGCCAGTTGCCCCCGAGGAACAGATTCGGCGCGTTTTGCCCATCATCGAAGCCATTGCCCGCCGGCGCGCCGCCGATGGCGTTCCCCCCGCTTTGCTTACCCCAAGGCCGGCGGTTCCACGGTCAACGGAAGATTTTTCAGCCAGCCACCTTGCGACCTCCACCGGCGGCCATGCGCCGCCTTCTTCGCAGTCTGTGGCCAGTGGCCCAAGCCACAGCCCACTCATCAGCATCGACACGCGCAGCAGCGTGGTCGCGGCGGCGGCACTGCGGGCCGGTGCCGATATCATCAACGATATTTCCGCCGGCACGGACGATCCAGAAATGTTTCCGCTGGCCGCCCGCATGAATTGCCCCATCATTTTGATGCACCGCCGGGAAGAACGCCCCGGCCAAGCCCCTCCGACTTACGCCAATGTCTGCGCGGAGGTGGTCGGTTATCTGCGGCAGCGCAGCCAGGATGCACTGGCCGCCGGCCTTCAGCCCCACCGAATTTTGTTGGATCCGGGCCTGGGGTTTGGTAAATCACCCGCGGATAACTGGAAACTCCTGGCGGGCATCGGCGAGTTGGCTACCCTCGGATTTCCCGTAGTGCTCGGAGCCTCGCGGAAAAGATTTCTATCCGACTTGCTGCCGCCGCACCAGCGCCAGGCCGGCCCGGAGGGCTGGGCGGCCAGAGATATTCTCACCAGTGAGATTACCGTGCTGGCGGCGGCCCGCGGCGTTAGAATTCATCGCGTGCATCAGGTGCCGCTGGCCCGGCAGGCTCTGGAAGTTTTTGCCCGCATGACCGCAACAGAACAGGACGATTGAATGCGATTTTTTCTGCACGGACAATTCGATCCCGGTGTGGCCGAGAAGCTTAAGGCGGCCGGCCATCAGGTGCATGCACCAGCGGAATTAAACCTTGACGTTCCGGGCGAACCTGGCGTGGCTGATTTTTCCGACCCGCGAGATTTTCTCGCCGCCATTGCCGCGCGGCAATGGATGCTGCTGACCAATCAGCGCGACTTGGTACAACAGGCCTGCGCGCAGCGCCTGCCCGGCCCGGCCATCATGGTGCTGCTGGTGAGTGCCGGTTCACCGGCGGCCCAAAGTGCAGCCATAGACCGCCTGTTTGCGCGTTACCCCAGGCTATCCCCGGGCCGACTTTACACCATCACGCCCAACCGGGTAAAAGTGCGGCAGTTGCCGCAGCCGCGCCGGGGGCAATAGGTGCAACCGCACGTACGTTGTGGCTATGGCCGGAACAGAGAATGGATACAAGCTCAATGCTGGAAATTACCCCCGACAATGTCGTTGAATACCTCCGTTTGCGCAGTGCCGTGGGAACTGGAAAAGTTCTGGTGCGTGCCCTTTCCGGCGGCGTGGCCGGCAGTGTGCTCCAGATTCTGGACCTGGAGGCCGGCGAAAAAATAGGCACTGATACGCGCAGCGAATCGCAGAAACGCCGTGGCGTTGCCGACAGCCGCCCCGCCGTGGGGCATTGCTTTGTCCTCAAGCAGCCGCTGGATAAATTTCGCACCGCCGCCGAATGGCTGGTCGATCGAGATCGCATCTGGGTTGAACGCGATTGCATGGCCTTTCTGGCCGGCATCCTGCCGGCCGGCAGCGTACCGGAAGTCCTGTGGAGCGATGAAGAAAACTTCGTGCTGGCCATGAGCTGCGCCCCGGTCGGATTTGTCTGCTGGAAAAACGACCTGCTGCAGGGCCGCATCAATCCCGAAGCCGTGCGTCTCTCAGCCCTGATTCTGGCGATAATGCATGCCTCCACCGTGGGTAATGCCGAATGCCTCGCCCGGTTTGGAGATCAGCGCGGCTTTCTGCAACAGCGCATCGATCCCTACCTGGAAACCGTGGCCAAAAAACACCCGGACCTTCGCCGGCCCCTCGATCGGCTTATGACCATGCTCTTGGAAAAACCGGTTTGTCTGATTCACGCCGATTATTCGCCCAAAAATATCCTGGTCAAAACCGATCCCGAAACCAAAACCACCGATCTGATGCTGCTGGATTTTGAAATCGCCTTTTTTGGCCGCCCGGTCTTCGATGTGGCTACGCTCATCAACCACCTGCTGCTGAAAGGCTTTCACCGCCGACCGGCCTGGCGAGCTTATATGATCGCCGCCGACCAGTTCTGGCATACGTACCGTACACACGTCGGCCCGGACCTGGCCGAGGAAGTCAACGCCAACGGCGGCAAAATGCTGGGTGCGTTGATGTTGGCGCGGATGGACGGCAAATCTCCGGTGGAATACATCGTCGAGGCCCCAGTCCAAGAGCAGATCCGCCGCTGTGCCCGCCACCTGCTGACTCTTGCCGATGACTCCCTGGACACCGCCATAGACGAGGTGGCCCTGTTTTTGTAGATCTGCCCGCGTCCGCCGACAGTGGCGGGCCGTTTCCGGGCGATTTGTCCATCCCTTCAGGGCTTGAGGCTCGCGTACCAGCGACCGGGGGACGGCCGGTAGCCGTAGGCGATCGCCGGGCGTTATCCATGGGCTGGATGCCGGATGCTGCGCCCGTTGGATTTGACTTGATCCAAAATACCTAACATAATACTAACATTGGTTGGAAGGGAGCGGCGAGCTGCAAGGTGGTTTCAGTGGAAATGGACCGGCCATGGATGTGGCACAAGTATTGGTGGAACTGCGGAAAAATCCGGCGCTATGCTTGAAGGATATGGGGCCGTGGATGCAGGCCGACCAAGAGGCCAAACCGCATCCCGCCGCACTGGATGCGATCATTCCATCTTTACCGTATCCGCTGCAACCCATGGTGGGAATCCAGGAATGGTTTTACGATTGGCCCGGTGGCGCTGTGGCCGGTCCGTATAAGCGCAACTGGTTTGCGCCGTTGACCGTGATGAGTTTTTTGGCGGTGCAGCGGTTGTTAAAAGGTCCAAGAACGAGCATTTTTTTTGTTGGCCGACGATGTTGGCCGAGTCTGACCCTGTTACATTTGGTCCTGCCTTTTGGCCAGTGGCAAACGGGGGGAATTTTTATTGATCCACCCACGGCGGCATTGCGGTTTTGGGTAATCGAGCAGGCTTTGCGGTGTCCCGCGGTGGCGGCGGTGGTGGCCGATGCCGGCGAATGTACCCCCGTGGGCAGTCGGCGGTTGCAACTCGCGGCGGAAGCGGGCGGTGGATATGGCTTGTTGGCCCGGCCCGTATGGGAAACGCGGGAATCAAGTGCGGCCAGACAACGCTGGATGGTTCAGCCGGAACCGACCGACCAAAAATTTCCCCGTTGGCGTTTGCAACTCACTCGTGGTCAAGGACCGATGGCCGCGTCAGACCACCCGGAGGCTTGGCTGGCCGAGTGGCGATGGAATAATAATGGAACAGATGGATCGCGGCTTGAACCCTGTTGCTTCATCCGCGTATAGGCTTTATAAAGCCTTGGCCGATTGAATGTTGGTTTTAACGCAGGAAATTCTTAATGACCAAAGCCCTCTTCAAAATAACCTGTGGTGTGGCCCTGATCTCCAGCCTGGCGGTAGCCCGAGCCGGCAATCCTCCGCCCTCCACGCCGCCCCAACCGGCTCCGATCAAGGTTTCGTCCAGGCCGCATCCCGGCCCGGCGACCGCGGCCGCCATCCACGCCGTTGTGGGGCATGTGCCCGCGGCGAACCCCAACGTTTTATCGATCGTTCATCAACAGATCCTCATCCATGGTCATCCGTTGCATTACACCATCACCAGTGGATATATGCCCATGACCGACGGATCGGGCAAGCTCTTGGCCCGCATTTTCTTTATTGCCTACACCAAGGATGTGGCAGCAGGCCGAAAGTCCGCCCGGCCGTTGACGTTTGCCTTCAACGGCGGTCCCGGTGCCGCGGCGGTCTGGCTGAACTTGGGGTGCGCCGGGCCGACGCGGCTGGTGCTGACCGCCAGGGGCAAAGTGCCGCCACCACCCTACAGACTCGCCCCCAACCATCAGACGTGGCTGACGGCCACCGATCTGGTCTTTGTCGATCCGGTCGGGACCGGCTACAGCCGGGCCGCACCCGGAGTGCCGAGCTCCAAATTTTTCGGCGTGATGCCCGATATTCAATCGATGGGTGGTTTTATACGCCGGTACATCACCGCGTATCGGCGCTGGGGGTCGCCGGTGTTCCTGGCTGGCGAAAGCTACGGCACCACGCGGGCCGCGGCGCTGGCCGATTATTTAAGCGGGCACGAGGGACTGGACCTCAATGGGGTGATCTTAATTTCTGCGGTGCTCAATTTTGAAACGCTCGAACCCTCGGCCGGCAACGATGTTCCGTACCCGTTGTATCTGCCGTCCTACACCGCCGCGGCGTGGTATCAGCACCAGCTTCCCGCGGCCCTGCAGGCACATTTCCATCGTACCCTGGCCAAGGTCGAAAGATGGGCCTTGCACGTGTACATGCCCGCTCTGGCTCAAGGCAATACCTTAAGTAAAGCCCGACGCATCGCGATTGCCGCCAAGTTGGCGCGGTATACCGGCCTGCCGGAAAAATATATTCTGCTGGCCAACCTGCGCATCAATCCGTTTGCCTTTGAACAGCGGCTGCTGCGTTCCCAGCGCCTGGTGGTGAGTCGAATGGACACCCGGCTCACCGGCTATAATCCGGACCCGACGGCTGGTACGGCTCCGTATGACCCAGGTTTGTCGCGGTATGTGGCCCCGTTCACCAGCGCGTTTAACTGGTATGTGCGGCGGGACTTGCACTACAAAAACAATCTGCGCTACAAAACGCTGGCCAACCTCCCGTGGAAATTCAATGTCGGCGGCAACGGCTATCTCAACGTCGCGGATAATCTGCAACGGGCCATGATCCGCAATCCGGATATGAAAGTCCTGGTGTGCAGTGGATATTTTGATCTGGCCACACCCTTCTTCGCCACCGTCTACACCATGGATCATCTGAACTTAAGTCCGCGGCTCCAGACCAATATTCAGGAGGTATTTTTTCGCGGCGGGCACATGGTCTATCACCCCGCACCCATGCGGCGCAAACTCGCCAAGGTGGTGCGGGCCTTTATTGCCGCCGGCGCTGGCCAGCGCCCAGGCGCGGGCCAAAATCCCTGACCCCGCCACGCGGCGGGCGCGGGTCCGGAAACGAAAATACGCCGCGACAGATAAAATCAGCCCACCGACATGGACCACCGCGGGTTCATATCCACGCAGCCGATAATCCTGCCGGTTTGGCAAAATAAATTGGTTATTCGTCGAAAGCAGCGCATAATAAGCAAGTACCGGGATGTTGGCGGCGAACCGCCTTCATCCGCGGCGGGCGTTATTTTGCTGATGCGCGTATGGATGGCTCACCGATGAAAGACGGGGTTGCTGCAGAGGCCTCGAACCCACAGCGCCAGGGAAGTGACCCGGTGGTGGATACCGGCGGCGCACCGGAGGGAAACGTTGAGCGGGACGTGGCTTCAGACCTGAACGTTTTCACAGGTGGGTTGAATATGACGCTCGCACATGACTCGGTAATTCTGGATCGCCTGCTTAAACTTGCCGACAAGTCTCCGCTGGTCCCTGTTTTACAGCGCAAGGTGTTTGAATACGACGGCGAATACCTCCAGACGCTGCCGGAGGGTTTCAGCGGCGAGCAGCGCGGGTTGACGTACCATCTGTTCATTCCCGCCAATGAAAACGCGACTCCGGATGAATTATTTTCCAGTCTGCGGTGGGGCGGGCGGGCCATTTTCTTCTCCGATGATGAACACGCCGTTCGCAGTTTGGCCCAGCGTTACAGCCGGTGGGCCGGGTTTGTCATTGATGTGCCGGTGACGCGCGTGCGCAGCGCCCCGCTCGGATTGCCGCTGCCCTGGTCCAAAGTGGTCCATTACTTTGTGGTGCGGAAGGTGGACCTGATCAAACCCGGCCAATCTTCCGATCGTTTTACGTATCACGTGCAGTTGGCCAAACGACATCCCGAGGATGAAAATTATCTGGTGGTGAAGCGCGTGCCCACCATTGACCGCGTGATGGCGCGCCTGCAGGAACGATTCCCGGATGCGTCCCTGGATGACATTCGGCGCCGGGCCGGAAAATTCACGGAAAAAATATTCCCGGTCTTTCTGACCCGCGAAGCGGCCATGCTCAAGATTCTGGAACGCGATCTGCCCGAACCCTACAAAAATCGGGTGCCGCAGTGTCTGGGCGTGGAACACGATTCCCGCGGCTTCGTGCGCACTTTGTATATGAACTGGATGCGCAACGGCGGTGCCGGCCTTTCCCAACTGGATTTTTGTTCCCAGGCGGCGGAATTGCTGGCCGTGATGCACGACAAAATCGGCGTGATTCACCTGGACCTGCGGCTGGATAATTTTGTGGTCACGGAACATGGCGTCGGTTTTATTGACTTTGGATCCGCGGTGCGGGTGGGCGAAAAGTTCGCGGACAATTCACTCTTGTCCACCCTCTTTGAGGAAATGATGCGCACCAGCCAGATTCAACGTATGCTCGGCCAGATGAAAGATCAGGGCCTGGTGACCTCACGTGTGCTCAGCGATGGCCATCATAAGGTGGATAAGGCGGTTGATTTATTCTATCTGGCGGTGCAGTTCAATAAACCCCATGGTAATCCCGATTTCCGGGGCCTGGTGCGTTTTGCTCCGCGGACTCTGGAATCCCGGCTCATCAAGCGGCTCACCGAGTCCATCCTGCGCCCGGTGGATGGTGCGAGTGCCACTTATCGATCGGCCGCGGATATCTTCAAGGGGCTTCAGCAGGTTCGCGAAGATGTGCGCGCCGGTCGCGAAGATGCTCAGTACGGTCCTACCCTGCCTCAGCGCAGTGCGCCGCAGGCCGCGGCGGAAGAAACCTCCGGCGATGTCGAAGCCCTGGCCGCCCTGGCACCCTGACCCCGCCCCGCATTCTCCGGCTGCTTTTGTTTTGTGGTGCCTGCTATAGCCGCGGCGAACCTCAACCGCACGCCCGCACGAGCGCAGAGATTGTTTCCCTGGGCGTAAGATGCCTCCGCATGCAGCGGTGCCTTGGAATTCCGCAGCACTGCACATCATGGTGCGGTAAGCTGCCCAGCCGCACCCTCGCCGTCGGCGATCGCCCCTATCACCGCAGTTGCCATGAACCAATACCATCATCCCGCCGTCATTGGTAGTGCTCCGCCGGCCCTGCATTTATTGCGTGGTCCGCCCGAACCTCAAGCCCCCAGATAAACGCTCACCAGCACTTCACTTTCCTCTTCAGCCTTGAGCGCGTGGCGCACACCCGCAGCCAAAACCAGTATCTGTCCTGCTTTCAGTTCATGCTCCGTGTCGCCAGCGGTAATTTTCATCCAACCCTTGAGCACATGCATGGTGACAATGCCTTGAGCCACGTGTTCCGGCAGGTGGGAAAAGCGATCAAAAGCAAACAGCGCCACCGTCACGTTGCCGTGTTTGAACACGGTTTGCTGGCGATGGCCGCGCTCCCCGGCGTTGTGCTCTCTCCGCAAGACCGTGGCCAGCGTATCAAGGTTTACAAACAGGGAAGGCGGGGCAAATCTCTCTTCGGGAGGATTTCTTAATCGGGCATTTTCCGACGCGCACATTTCATTTTTCCTTTCCAACTCGGCGGCCCGTCGCAGCGACACGCCGTCTAAGGCTTGATTTCATCCGGGACCGGCGGCTCGCTGACCTTACCGGCACGGTTACTGAGAGTGTTAATATACCAAATAATGGCGTTGAGGCGGGTTTCATGCGGGTGCCGCGGACCGGCCAGTGCGGTTCTATAAGAGGCTGGCATGACCCCTTGAGGATAACCGGCCAGATCGATCTTACCGGGATCAAGAATCATCATGCGTAGGAATTGATAACTCGCAATTGCGACTTTCCCGTCCTTTAGTTTCTGCGGATAACCCGCCAGGTTTTTCCAGGTAGGGCCAACCCCTTTGGTCCCGTCCACGCTATGGCAACCACCGCAACCCATCGTCTGGTAAAGCTTGGATCCCATGGCACTCATGGTGGCCGCGGGCCGTGAAGTTGCGGATTTCCCGCCTGTGGATGGAGTCATGTTGGCCATAGCTACGGCCGATTTACCCGGCTCAAGCAGGAAGCTCGGGCCAGGTGCCACGCCAAAGCCGCCGGCGCATGCGGCATCCATGGCCACCAGCAGAACTAACATCAGCCAGCCCAATCCGCCTACATACGACTGGGCCGCATAAACCGCCAGCAGCGCGCACAACGCAATGCCCAGATGGTCCAGCATGTGTAGCCATGGATGGCTCATCAGCCAGGCATATTCCGATGGCCACATCAGTACTAAACCAATCGCCGGGGCTATCACTGCCGGCCACAGCCAACCACTACGTTCAAGGCCTCTTCGACCGCGAGCCAGCCCCAAGCCCAGCAAGCCCGCTCCGGCGGCCATTCCGGCGTGCAGCAGATGATGCGCCGCAATCGTGGTCATTTCGTGGCTCAAGAGTGGCGCAGTTATCCCAGACACGGCGATGACCGCTCCGATGATAGCCAGAACGACCCGTAGCCCATGGAATTGGCCCGTCCTATCAGTCATGCGCGCCCACCTCCGGAATCATGGTGGCGCGGTACCGCGCGGTATAACCGAAACGCAACCGAAGCCACTCAAACAACGCCACGAAAAAGCCCAGCAGCATGACCACCGCGCCGATCGAGGCAATCTTGGCCAAGTGTGGTCCTGGCGGCGGCTCGACGGCGTAACGACGCGGTACACCGTAAGCCCCGGCCCAATAAAATCCCGCCAAAAACACGCTCATCCCACCGAAGGTTAGAAGACCCACCAGCCAGCGCATCGCGGCACCGGTCCTTCGATCACTACGCGCTTCCACATACAAAAACAGCCAGCCCACCACAAAAAGCAGGCATCCGCCGACCAGGTACGTATGAAAGTGCGCCGGTACCCACAACGTGTTGTGCAGATGCACATTGAACGGCACGCTGGCGTCAATTTCCGCTCCGATGCCCCCAACCACCCACCCCATCAATCCAGCATACATGAAAACCGCTCCCAAGGTCCATTTCATTCCGGACCGCCAGACCAGCATGAGAGCACTGAAAATAGTCACGGCCGTCACGGGCAGCGCGCTAAGATAGCTGGAGAGTTCGCCAAGATACTGAAAAGCTCCGGGCTGCACGAAATCCATATACAGGTGATGAAAATAGTTGGTAAGCGTCAACGCCATGGAGCACCACCATCCGATGGCCAGCACCGCCGAGGTGTGATATTTCCGTCCGGTCGCATAAGGAAGCCCCACATAAATTAGCGCCGCCAGCATGTAGATGATCAGGTTGGCGTAGGTATGGGCAAAAAAATAAGTCAGATTTTTCGCCCACAGCGGACTGATGAGCACACGCGGGTCAACCCAATGCACCAGAAGCGCAATACCCAGCAGCATACCGCTGGTTCCAGCAAGCAGTCCATCGAAGCCAACCATCAGAGCCGGAAAGGCCTGCGGCGGAGGTACCCTGCCTCCGGCGGCATCAAAAGACTGCCGGTGCCAAACAAAATCCCACCCCATCGCTGGCCGCAACCCGCCGTACGCGCGCAGCACACCGCCGAGCATCTGCATGCACCAGCCGATCCAGCCCATGGTAATCAGGGCCATGCTGATGAGAAAAACTCCCGTGGACCAGTGTGGCCAGTTACCGTGAAACGGCAATGGTGCCAGAAACGTATACAAAGCCGCAAACTGCCCGATCAGGGTGGCAATAACAACACCCGCGGCCCCCATCACGGTCAATACGTATGCGACCACGGCCACCGACGGGCGCAGGCTGATCTGCTGACGCATCAGGAACCACAACCCTCCCATACCGCACATATTCAGGGCCACAATCACCATGGCTCCGTGCAGGGTCAGCAGCGCGTAGAAAGTATCCGCGGATAGGGGCATCCAATGCGCCTGGGACGCCCGCAATAACAGGCCCACGAGCATCATGAAGCCCACCAGCGACAGCCCGGTCCCCATGTACCAGCGCATCACCCGGCACCCTACGGCATCGGTCTTGAGCAGTTCCGAATCCACCATCATCATTTTGCTCCCACCACAAAGGTTTTTTCCATCAACGCATGGCCGGGTCCACAGTATTCCAGACAACGCGCTGTATAAATGCCGGGCTGATGAAAGATGACCCGCAGATAATTGGTGTAATCAGGCATGGCTTGCACCTGCGCCACCAGATGGCCCTGCGGATTGTAGATGCCAAAGCCATGGTTGACATCACGCGAGGTGACTTCGAAAATAATGGCCTTGTTCACAGGAAAATGTGTCGGCATGATAAACGCATACTGCATGGCAATGACCGGCACTTTCAAGGCTGGCTGCAATGCGGTGGCTCCGGCCAAATATGGAAAAAAGGGTATGGATGTTGCAAACATCGCAACAAAAAATGCCAGCAGCGACGTAAACCACCAGCCGCGAATGGTGTAGCCGCGGCGTGCCACCTCATGCTGATCTTGGGGCGGCCGCCGCGTAGACACGGCGACGACCAGGAAGATACCGATCGCCACGGCGGCTAAGATCAAAAACAAAATCAACAGTTTTACGGCAACGCTCATGTGAGACCTTTCGCGATGGAAAGTGGCGACTCATCCACACGACGCCTGATCGAGGCCACAGTATTGGCCAGGAACAGCAGAATTGCAAGTCCATTGAGCATCCCCGCCCACTGGCGCATCGACCACGCGCCGCTCATATCGCAGGCTAAACGCCAAGCCACGGAACCCTCCAGAAGCACCAGATGCAGGTAAAATCGCGGGGAGAAAATAATACGTACCCGCAGCACCGCGGGAAATATAATCGGCGCGTGACCGAAGATCATGGCGAAAACAAAACCCAGGAATACCGCGTGCAGGACCGCATCATAGGCCAAACCGGGCTGCAGGGAATCCCCCATCCACACGCGTCCATGAGCCAGCGGCAACGCCCCGGCCCATAAAACAGCCAAGACTCCGCCAATTCCCAAAAACAAATAACCCGTCAACAGGCAGACGGCTACAAAACGTGTCAACCCGGTTTGCCGCACCGTACGTCTGGCCACATCATAAACCAACAACCATGCGGCCAACGCCACCAAGCCCGCACCGACCATGGCTTCACCCAGTCCTGCCGCCCTCAAAGTTACCAGCATACCTAAGACCAAAATTCCGGCCGCCACCAGAAACGTCGCCCGTTTAACCAGTGATTGCGGAAGCAACCTGCTTAATTCCAGCCGCTCGCCGACAATGGTCAAAACCAGAAATGCCATCCACCACCATACCAAAAGGTAGATCGGCTTTCCCGCCAGCCAGAGTGTATTGCCCACCATCCAAGCCGCCGCCCCAGCCGCCATGACCGAGGTAAACACCGCCGCCTGCCGCCATAAAATAAAAACAAAGTCGATGACCATGATGCCGCTGCCGGCCCATATCAAGCTGGCTCCCCAGTCGGTCGGCGCGCCGGCCAGCAGCAAAATAGCCCCAGCGGCAGTAGCCGCGGGTCCAAGATAACACCAGCCCAGACCCAGCGCCACGGCCCGTTCCAATCCCAAAAGCGTGCCCAGAAAACCGCCGATCATGATGGCCCCGTGGTCTACCACGGCCCGCCCCGGCACAGCCCAATCCCACCCCAGTCGGACCAAACCACCCCAAATTCCCACCGCCATCGAGGCTATTGCCGCCACCAGCAACGGAAATCTCCACCACAGCCGCGTCGCGGGTACAGCCGGCCGACGGTTATCTCTTTGTAGCGTGACCATCCTAACCGTCATCACACCACCGACCTTTCCTGAGCAATCGCTCCACCTGAACATGATCCTCTGGTCCTGGCGGCGGAGCCACCACCGCCAACGCCACCAGGCGACTTGTGGCCTTCAGCCCTCGTTTTTCACCAGCCACCACATACAGCAGGTCGCCGGCCTTGCCGATCTGTTGGCCGGCCTCGTCGGCCAGAATCCCTTCGCCCGCGATAATCAGCAGACACAAGTCAATACCCGGATCATGCACTGGAATAAACTGTCCGGATTCCAGACAAACCAGCATCACTTTGCTGTTTTTGCCGCCCCCGAGCGGCACCGCGTTATAATGGCCTTGGCGGAACTGTTCCAAGCTTCCCACGTTATGCACAATCATAAGTCACTCCGTCATCGTGTGTTACCTGCGCACCAAAAAATCCGGCTGCGGTGGCCTCCGGCCTGGCCAGACGCTTATCCAAGCGAGGTTGTTACGCCGGCTTACCGATTCGAACCTTCCACACATCCGGCCCCTCCTCCAGATATTCCCAGGTAAACTCCTTCGGGTGCTCCGCCTCAAACTGATAGCGCAGAGGCTTCGGATCATGGTCATTGACCAGGTAAAACCAGCCCCCCGCCGGCAACTGCGCGTACGTCTGAAAAATCAGCGGATGCCGCTCTCGTGGCGCGATCGACCGCACATCGATAATATTCACTTTTTCACTCATGGAGGAACTCCTTACAAAAACTTCCGCTATCCGCAAACGCACGTCTAGCTAACGCCAACCCATCTGCTCTTGCGCTTCCGCAGAGATCATTTCCGAGGTCCACGGTGGCTCCCACACCAATTCGACATGGACATCCTTGATTGTCGGCCCGAAGCGAAAAAGCATCGATTTAACATCGGAAACGATCATCTCGGTCATGGGACATGCCGGAGTGGTCATCGTCATGATAACTGTGACCTCATCGGCCCTGAGCCGAGTCTCGTAGATCAATCCCAGATCCACAATATTCACGCCCACTTCCGGATCAATGACATTACGCAGGGCCGCTTCAATCCAGGGTGCGGCAAAGGGCTCCTTGGCCGGCCACTTGCCGGGCGGCTTGGTGATGGTAAATCCGGCGGGAATGGTACCCGACTCATAATCGATGGTAATGTCATTTACAAAACGATGACTCTTCTCATCGCAGCGAACCTCCACCCCGTGGCATTGGCTAACCACGTCCACGGCTGAATCTGCGGTATCCCGCTCCTGCAATTCGATACTGCAGCGTCGCGACTGCGGGGCGCGCGCATTGTAGGCCACACGCAAATACGTGCGCTCTCGGCTCAACCCCTGCTCTACCATTACTTTTTCAAGCTGCCGGGCCGCATTTTCTGTCAGCGCGATCGCCATATTTACACTCCCCGCCCGGCAGCCACATTCCGCAACCGCCCGAATTCGCTACTTGATCCGGACTTTTGTGCGCTCAATGCCAACCGCGCCGTCAGAATGGTGACATCCAGACCATAATTATCCGCCGCCTCGCGGATGTTTTCGAACCGGGCCATCGGGCAACCCACGCACGCCATGCGTTGGCCGATAAAAACTCCTGCCATACTGGGCCACCGATCCAGCAACTCCCGAATTGACAAACCCATAATCTGTTCTTTCCTAATCCTTTTCATACCAATCTCACTTTCCACCACAGCACCACCTTTATTATGGCTCACCGCCAAAATAAATCTTTGCTCCAGAGCAAGGTTTTAGACCGCCTTCGGCGGCGACCGGCCGCTAAAGCATGGTTTTTGGCCTGTAAAAGTGCCATTTTCGTTCCGGGTACCACCCTTTATTTTTATCCCCCTCCGGGCTCCCGCCTCGCCAGTGGGCGCACCGCGCGGTATCATCGCCTCCATGGTTCTGGATGCGGACATCCCATCGGTAACCGGTGTTTTGCGCTACGTACCGCTGTTTGCCGGTCTTACCACCGAGCAATTGCACAGCGTTGCTGGTTTAGCCGAGGCCCGTCGGCTTAAAGCCAAGCAGTCGTTCCTTCGCCAAGGCTCCAGCGCCGACGTGATTTATGTTGTTTTGGGTGGACAAATCCGTGTTTCTGAAATTACCTCCGACGGCCATGAGATCATCTACCGCTTCATCGGACCGGGCCAGATGATTGGCGGTATGGCGGCCGTGGGCGGGATGACCTACCCGATCAACGCCCAAGCCGTACGCGAATCGAGCCTGCTGGCATGGAGAACCGATGCCATACAGCGGCTGATGCGGCAGCACCCCGAAATCGCACTCAACGCCATGCGCCTGATGGTGCAACGAATTGAGGAGTTGCAGCGTCGATGTCTTGAGCTGGCCACGGAGCAAGTGCGGCAGCGCGTGGCCCATACCATTCTCCGGCTTATCGGGCAGCATGGTCGCCGCGTGGCACGGGGGGTGCTGCTGGATTTGCGGCTGTCCCGGCAGGATCTGGCAAAAATGGCCGGCACCACCCTTTACACCGCGAGCCGATTGCTCAATATCTGGAAACGGCGGAAGATTATCGCGTTCGACACTGGTCGCATACTGATTTTACGCCCGCACGAACTGGTTCGCCTCGCTGACGGCCCAACACCGGAGGAAGTGCCTCCCGCCTCGAATGATTTGGCGGCCCCGGTTTGACGCACCAAATCCGCGCCTATACTCTCACGGTGTGAGTCATGCATCAAGGCCCCTCCAACGGCATGATTGGGCGCGTCTTGCCGGACCCCACGAATGGCCCCGGCCACATTTTTTTGGATGCAAACATGAGCGTGAACATCGGCGATAAGCCCCAGGCGGATTTCAGCAACCCCATCGCATTGATGATGGATTGCCACCGCAGAATTGAACGATTTCTCCAGGCGCTGCGGGCTGTAGCCTCCAATGCCAAAGAAGGAACGCTCGACCAGCGCCACCGAACAGCGCTCGACGCGGCATTGCACTATTTTGTCTTAGCCGGCCCACGTCATAACCAGGATGAAGAAGCTTCCCTGTTTCCAGCCTTGAGCGCGCTTTCCATTCCCGAGGTTGCGGCAATGCGGAAACGGCTCGCACAAGTTGCGCAGGAACACGCCGACGCCCAGATGCTGCACCAGCGCATAGAGGCTTTAGGCCGGGCGTGGCTTGACACCGGCGCTATCACCCAGGAGGAATGGGATGAATTTGGCCGTCTCGTTGATCAACTTCTCGCCATTTACACTCCTCATATCGCTCTGGAAGAACGAGAGATATTCCCTTTGGCTGCCCGAGTGCTTGATTCGCAGGTGATCGCGGAAATCGGGCGACAAATGCGCGCCCGTCGGAACATTTAGGAGCATCCCATGATCGGACACGACCATCCTCCATTACAACGCCACCACAGCCTGCAACCATTCTCCCGCGACCACTTTGTAGGCCTGCGGGCCGCCAATCGGCTGCGCCTCGCCGCCCAGGCGGGCGATTCCGCCAGGCTCGCCGCCGCTACCTACCTCTATGAATGTTGGGATGCGGAAATTTGCGACCACTTTCAGCAAGAAGAGAACCTGCTCATCCCGCTCATGTTGCCGGAAGAAACCCAGCGGTTACGGCGCGAGCATGACACCATCCGCGATCTTGTGGCAACAGGCCGCAGCCGTCGATCGGACGCCCCGCCCGCCGTCCAGTGGTGCGCCGAGCTGGGCCGACACCTCCATGACCATATTCGCTGGGAAGAGCGGGTACTCTTTGGATCCATACAGCAGCGAGCCACGCCGGTGCAACTTGCCGCTGTTGGCCGGGCTACGGCGGAAATTGAAAAACGTCGTCCCGGCCTTCGCATACGCGGCCCGCGTCAACGAATGCCGGAACCTCAAAAAAAAGAGCCAATCTGACCCGATAGGCGACTCCGTGGTTATGGCTCGCCATGGCTCGTTCGATGCCGGGTGCCCGGCAATGCGGCCGCGCTAGCCGTCATTTTTCCGGCTGCGGATCCGCAATAGCGTTGAGGGCGATCAAGGAATGGGCATAGGCCGCCCCTGCGCGCATTTCCGCCGCCACCCAGATCGCCTCCATAATTTCTTCGCGTGTCGCCCCCTCCTTGACCGCCTGCCTGGAATGACCGGCGATGCACCACGGACACTGCGTGACATGGGCCACCGCCACGGCGATAAGCTGTTTCGTCTTGGCATCCAGCTTCCCCGGCGCGAATACCTGCTTGCTGAATTGATGAAAAGCCTCAAATTGAGCGGGAACTGTTTCCCGCCGCTGGCGGGCCAGTTCCGGAGTTACGTTCGGATAAACGTTGTCATTCATAATGTTCTCCTGAAACCGATCTTTGGCCGAAGGCGTTATCATGCGGCGGCACCTCACCGGCGACTCGCCAGAGTCCGACCGTCTTATTATAGGCGGACATGAGGATCGTGAGATGGCGTTAAAAACCACGCTTGGCTTCCAGGCATCAGACCGCCTACAATCATTACGGCGTAAGGCGGCGGACAATCCAGGATTACCCGCACGGCGCCAGCGCGACCGTCGCCGCCGGATATGGAGGCCCCATGCCTCATTATTCCTACCTGATCATCGGTGGCGGCTTGGCCGCGGTCGCGGCGATGGCCGGTATCCGCGAGGTAGACCGCAACGGCACCATTGGCGTTATTGGTGCGGAGGTTGATCCGCCGTACGACCGTCCACCGCTTTCCAAAGGGCTGTGGAAAGACAAATCCCTCGAAGGCATCTGGCAGCCGCTTGATAAAACAGCACTGACGCTGCACCTTGGCCGCACCGCGAGATCTTTAGACCCCGGCGGCAAACGGGTAATTGATGACCGTAACACTACGTACACCTACTCCAAATTGCTGCTGGCAACGGGTTGTACCCCTCGCCGGTTGCCCTTTGGCCGGGACTCAATCATTTATTTCCGCACCTTGGGCGACTACCGACGCCTGCGCAGCCTGACCGACCATGGTTCGCATTTTGCGGTCATCGGCAGCGGATTTATCGGCTCGGAAATCGCCGCCGCTCTGGCCATGAATGGCAAGAAGGTGACGCTGGTTTTTCCCGATCAGGCGATTGGCTCTAAAATGTATCCGCCGGAGCTGGCACAATACCTCAACGACTATTATCAGGCCAAGGGGGTTACAATTATGGGCGAAACCAGGATCATAGGCTGCCAGGCGAAACAGCAAAGGAAGATTCTTACCATGGTGGATATCCGCACCAACCACCAAGAGGTTCTCGAAGTCGATGGCGTGGTCGCCGGGATCGGGGTGGAACCCAACGTCGAATTGGCGCGGGCCGCGGGAATCCGGCTGGACCACGGCATCCGAGTGGATCCGGCGCTGCGAACCACCGGTCCCGATATCTATGCCGCCGGTGATGTGGCAACTTTTTTTAACCCGTCCCTGAATGCCTGGTTGCGCGTGGAACATGAGGATAACGCCCGTACCATGGGCGGCTTTGCCGGCGTCTCCATGGCCGGACGGTCGGTGGCCTACAATCATCTGCCGTTCTTTTATTCGGACCTCTTTGACCTGGGCTACGAAGCCGTTGGCGAGATCGATTCCCGCCTGGACATATTTGCGGATTGGAAAATACCTCTCAGGCAAGGCGTTATCTATTACCTCAAAGAGCGTCGTGTGCGCGGCGTATTGTTCTGGAATATCTTCGGCCAGGTTGACGCCGCCAGAACCCTGATCGCCGCCAGCGGACCCTTTGGCCCGGCCAACCTCAAAGGGCGGCTTCCGAGCTGATGCGCCATGGGTAAAGTTGACCTGATCCAGAAACATACATTTTGGCTTGAGCCGGTACCGCCATTTCGGCTGGACCTGACTGTCTGGACATTGCGTCGCCGACCTGACAACATTGTGGATCGCTGGGATGGGCACAATTACCGCCGCCTGCTGGCGTTGGTGGACCAGCCGGTGGAAGTAACCGTGGCGCAGGTGGGCACACCCAAGCATCCGCGGCTGCGCGTCACCATACGAGGCGCTGAACTCAATGCGGCAATGCAAAAAACGATCACGACGGCCCTCAATCGCCTGCTCGGCCTCCAACTTGATCTGGCCCCCTTTTACCGCTTTGCCCGGAATTATCCCTCCTTGCATGACCTCGCCCGCCAATTTCGCGGCATGAAGCCACCACGGTTCACCAGCGCTTTTGAGGGCATTATTAACGCCATCGCCTGCCAGCAATTGACCCTCACCGTGGGCATCCGCTTACTAAACCAAATCGCCGCAACATATGGTGCGACAATGCGGGTGGATGGCACGACCGTTCACGCCTTTCCACAACCGCGCGAACTGGCTTCCACGTCGCCGACAGGGTTGCGAAAGATCGGTTTGAGCCGGCACAAGAGCCGGGCCATGATTGAACTGGCCCAGTCCGTCGTTGCCGGCCGGTTAGACCCGGAGACCATTGCCAATTTGCCCGATCAGGAAGCGCTGGAACGATTGCAGAATGTGCGCGGCGTTGGCCGCTGGACCGCCCAATACGTGCTCCTCCGGGGGTTGGGGCGAACGCATCTGTTTCCCGGTGACGACGTGGGGGCGCGCAACAACCTGCGTGCCTGGTTAAATCTTGCCGAACCATTGGATTATGCGGGGGTCCAGCGCACCCTTGAGCCGTGGAAGGGCTATGGTGGTTTGATTTATTTTCATCTGCTTTTGGGCCGCCTGGCCCAAGCCAGCCATATTCGACCCAATGGCGGCCCGTAGCCCGACCTCACGTTCCGCCTTTGCCCGGCTGATATTGACCGGCAACACTTCCAAATGCGATGGCCAACCGGTTCCAGCCGTTGATGCTGACGATGGCCATGGTCAGGTTCACCATTTCCTTTTCGGAGAATTGCCGCCTTACCCGCAGGTACAGTTCTTCTGGCACATGGTTATTGGCAAGGAGAGTGATGGCCTCGGTCCATTCCAAAGCCGCCCGCTCCCGCGCGTCAAAAAAAGGTGCCTCTTTCCACGCTGAAAGCAGGTACAGCCGCTGCTCGCTTTCACCACCGGCTCGGGCATCCTTGGTGTGCATATCAATACAAAATGCGCAACCGTTGATTTGCGAAGCCCGCAAGCGAACCAGCTCCAGCAAAGACTTTTCCAGCCCGCAGTTCCGCACAAAATTCTCCACGCCCCGCATCGCCTGATAGGCCTCGGGCACTACCGCTTTGTACGGCAACCGGCTTTCCATAATCATCTCCTTCAGGTGGTTAAACGCGCTCATCCGCTTCCAAGTTACCATGCCATGTCTGGCGCCGCCAACACACCACGCGACACCAATAAAAGCCAGTAGCCCGCTTTCGCGTACCGTATTTCCTCGGTAGAATTTAACGTAGTTCAAGCAAGGAGACAATACGATGGAATCACCTGCGGATATAAACAAGGGTACCTGGCCCAATGGGCCGGCCAATTTGTCCCGTTTGATTGAAACCCAACCTGGGTCCGTCGTCAGCCGGGTGTTGCTCAAGCGTAAGACCGGCAATGTTACACTCTTTGCATTTGCCCCCGGTCAGGATCTTTCCGAACACACTGCGCCGTTCGACGCCCTGCTTCAGGTCCTGCAAGGCCAGGCCACAATCTCCATTGCCGGTAACCCTTTCACAGTACGGGCCGGTGAAGCCATCTTGTTACCGGCGGGCAAACCGCACGCGGTTCAGGCGGTCTCGGCATTGCACATGCTCTTGACGATGATTCGGGAGTAGCGCGCGATGTCCAAAATCCAGATAAAACGGGTGTACGAAACGCCAACGCCTGAAGATGGACTCCGAGTTTTAGTGGAACGGCTTTGGCCTCGCGGCCTTACCAAGGCCAAGGCGAAAATTGACCTCTGGCTGAAAGACATCGCCCCGAGTCCGGAATTGCGTACTTGGTTTGCCCACGATCCCGCAAGATGGGAGGCGTTCAAAAACAGGTATTGGAGGGAATTGCGCTCCAATCCAGTGGCCGTACAAACATTGCGCGAACATATCCAAAAGGGCCACGTCACCCTGGTCTATGCTGCGCACGACCAAGGGCACAACGGAGCGCTGGCCCTACTGGAATTTTTGGATTTGCCGCAAGACTGATGGATCTGCCACGGTGGGCAAAACCTCCTATGGCAGCGCTGATGAAGAAGTATTTTCCCTTGGCTTTGCAGCCTGCGGAGCAACCACTAAATCACGCGCAGTGGCGGCAAGCCCCGAATCCACCACCAGCTTGACCACATCATTATGAAAGAATAACGCGACGGTCCAGTCCAGCATTACCCGAAGCCGCCGCCGCCACCCCGGCATCTGCAACAGGTAATAGCTGCGCCACGCCCACCAGGCCGGGAATCCCCGTAGCTGCACCTCCATGACACGACCCACGCCGGCGTAATGACCCAAAGCCGCCAGCGCACCCAATGTTTGGTACATAAAGGGATTCAATGGTTCACCGCGCACCGCATGACAAATGTTCCGAGCCAGCACCTGTGCCTCGCGCAAGGCGTGCTGGGCTAACTGCGGATAGGGTTTCCCCTGATCTCCAGGTATCCACGCGCAATCGCCAACTGCCCAGATTTCCGGACGGTCCTTACAACGCAGGGCCGCATCGACCGCAATCCGGCCATTGTTTTTAGCCACCGGCAGGCCAGCCAACAGAGGGTTGGGGGCCACGCCCGCGCAGAGTATAACAACCGCTGCGGAAATATGTTCTCCGCCACGAAGCGTCACGCCATCTGGTGTTATTTCCGCCACCGGGGTATTGACGCGAATTTCCACCCCCCGATCTTCGAGCGTTCTCCGCGCATAGGAGGCTAAATCGCCGGACATTTCCCTCAAAAAAATCGGTCCGGCTTCACCCAAAAACAGCTTGATATCCTCGCAGCCCACATGGCGGTAGGTTCCGCAAATATTGCGTAGAAATTCCGTCATTTCTCCCACCAGTTCCACACCCACCAGGCCGGCTCCAATGACCACCATGGTCAGCAACTGCTTCTTGCGAGTTGGATTCTCTTCCACATCCGCCTGCTCCAGCACATCAATGATCCTATTCCGCAGGGCAATGGCGTCCGACAAGGTTTTAAACGCCATGGCGTGCTTCGATCCGGGAATAATCGCCCGATTGGTCACCCCGCCAACGGCCAGCACCAGTTGGTCATACTCTAACTGGTAACTGTGGTTGTCCGGGCGATGCATGGCCCGTACCGCGTGCCGGTCCACATCAATTTCCTCAACCTGTGCTACGATCATTCGCGTCCACCGCAAAAGCGGCCGAATCGGACACACCGCATGCCGCGGCTCAAGCACACCCGAACCAGCTTCAAAAAGCAGGGGTGTAATTAAGAAATAGTTATCCCGACTGATCAGCGTGACATCCATATTCGGGCAGTGTCGCCGCAATCTCTCCAGTGCCAGCGCGGTATACACCCCTCCGAAACCACCGCCGACGATGACCACACGTATTTTTTCAGAATTGTTCGCCATGGCATTTCTCCATGGATCCCGTCTGGATACTTAATTTGATTATAGCGCTGCGGCCGAATTCAGGCGCAAGGCTTCCCCGGGGTTGGGCCTGCTCCGTGGAAGGTACCGATGGAATTCACGCCAGGCTGGGGCTATAATATGGATAAAGTCATCCAGATTACGCGGCGAAACGCGGATGGCCGGCGATGCGGGGAGATTAGACGCCGCAAAGGAGCTGGGCCGATGAACGAAACCAACGTAACATCGGTGAATAATCGAGGCCGGGAAAACACCGGTGCCGCTGTCACCATACCCGCCGGATTTCGAACCCTTGAGGGCCTCACGGCCGTCCAGGCCGCGATCCGACTTGGATACCTCCACGACGAGCGGCTTGTTATCATCGCCTTTCACCCGGAGGCCCTTGATACCATCTGGAAAGACCGCCGCAATTCCGGATTTGGCGGTGGCTGGGCTTACTACTTTTCCACGGTGTTGCCCGTGGCCCGACAGCTTCAGGTGGATTTGGCCGACCAGACCCATGTGGGAACCGACGTTCTGGTGGTCGACCGGCATGAGGACAAAATCTACGTTGCTCCCCGCGACTGCGCCGAAGAATTTCTCGCCCTCTTGGCCGGATATGATCCTCCCACACGGCGTTGTATCTGTGCGCGACCACTGGAGGGTTCACCGGTGGACTGTCAAACCTGTCCGGCACGCGCTCTGACACATCCAACAACAAAACCCGGTGGCGGGATCCCTAAGGAAAAAGACGCACGCTAACTTAGTCGCGGTATGGCCTCACTTGGATCCCTGCGATTTTTGGAGCAACCGAATATACGCAACGATGTCATAGAGTTGCTTAGCGTGCAGCGCCGGATTACCGCCGCGCGGGGGCATCGCGACGTGCGTGGTATTGAGCGGATTGGCCGCCGAGCGGCCATGTTCGATGAACGCCACCAGTTTGGCGTCGCTTAGTCCGGCCACAAACTTGCTCGTTTGTAAATCCTTGCCCAAATGCGCCACACCCTGTCCATGGTCGCCATGGCAAGTCGAACAATTATCGGCAAATAGCTGCCTACCCTTGGCCGCGTCGCCGACAATAGCGATGGGTTGCGGTGTGGCAGGCGTGGCAGTCGAGGAACTGCTAACCCTTGGTGGCGGCTGCGAATTGGAGGACGAGCCGCCTTTGCCGCATCCGACCAGCAACGCGGTCCCCGCAATCCCGGCCCCCAACAGCGTGGTTCGCACAATAATACTGATTTTGGTTCCCATCGAATCTCCTTTCGTAAAGTCACAAACTTAGGCCATTTATACCACATTTTATTATTTTTCGCCCGCCTTGTTTTTTTCCCCACTCCCCAAACGACGAATCATGGAATAGTCCATGGTTCTCAACGCCGTCCGCATCCGCCGCGGAAGCGCCGCACGAGCCTGTTCCGGCGTGGCACCCGCGGCAATGCCGGAGGCCATGGGCGTATGTATCGCCGCATTTTGTACAAACCAGGCTTGTTGCGCCACCACCCATTTTTCGGTGGCATAACTCTTCACCCACGCCCGCAAAACCCGCCTGTCCTGATGAGCTTTTTGCCAGGCCAACATACATCCAATATCATCAAAAACGGCATTACGCGAGTTCCCATTGCGCTGGTACGCCAATGCCGCCGCAAAATGTTGGCTATTGATGACCATGCCGCACCAAGCACAGACATCGTATCCATAATGGATTGGCGGCGGTTTTAGCGCGGTCGACCGGCGCGCGCAACCCCCGAGCCCGAACACCGCGGGTACCGCCGCTCCGGCCAACAGAAGTAACAAGATTCTCCTGGTAACGGGCCTATTCATGGTACCTCCGCGTGCTGAAGAGTCCACCACGTTAACCCCAACGGCACCACCACCCACACTCCTAGCACCGTCAAAAAAATTAACCATAGTCCGGAGCCATATTTATTCATGGCGTATCGTCCCGCCGGACCCAGAACATGCAATGAGGCATGCGAACTATAGAGCGTGGCCATTTTGAACACCTCCAGTGGATTGCTGATCGCCAGATTAAACAGCGACCAGATATGCAGTCGAAATATAATAGCCGATCCCATCAGCCCCAGGTCACTGCCGAACGCCAGCATCAGCCAAACGATAATGGCGATTCCGCCCGCAGTGGAGCTTTTGGCGTTAAGCGCGGAAATCAGCAATCCCACGCTCAACATCGCCGCCGCCAGCACCCACGCTAATGCCACCAACGTCAGATAGCCACCGCCATTGCCTTGCCCACCCTCCGACACCATCACGATGCCGCTGATGCCAAAGCCAATTGCCAAAGTTATCCCCAGGGCCATCGCCAACCCGATAAATTTACCCAGCAGAACTTCGCAACGTGTTACCGGCATCGCCAGAAGCTGGGCCAATGTACCCCGTTCTTTTTCTCCGGCGAAACTGCCCGCCCCCGCATTCAGCGCCATCAGCGGCACAATCAGCATCACCAGGTTCACCAGCCCGGCGGCGGTACTGTCAAAGCCGGCAAACCCGTATTGATCCGCCCCGGCTAAAGCCAGCCAGGAAATCGCCAGTGCCAATACCGCAAAGGCCACACTGTACAAGATAAACCAGCGGTTGCGCAGCGACTCCCGCAGTTCCTTGCGAATCAAAATCAGAATATTTTTAATGTTCATGGACAATCTCCTTGGATCATGATCGCAATTATCCATACCGGTGTGATCGGATATCCATATCCGTCGCGGTCAATCCGTGTTCCATGAGGATCCGCAAAGGATCGGCCGCCATGCCGGGATCCAGTAGCAGTTCCATGCCATTATTTCGTACCTTCGGCGCGTACCCATGGGCCTCCAACAGACGCCGCGCCGGGGCAATATCCGCGGCCGCGAACCAAAGGCACATACATTTCTGAAAACCCAATGCCCCGGACAGGGCCGCCGGTGCACAATCCCTGCTGATGCGTCCATCACACATCACCAACACCCGGTCTGCCAGCATCTGAACTTCATCCATCCGATGCGACGTAAATAACACGGTAATATCCTTGTTCCGCTGAAGATGCAACAGTTCCAGTAAGCCCGCCCGCGCTTGGGCGTCGAGATTGGAGGTAAATTCGTCCAACAGCAAAAGAGTGGGATTTCCCAGCAACGCAATCGCCAGGGCCAGCCGCTGCTTCATCCCACCGGATAACGCCGCAACCGGCTTGCGCGTGTGATCCGCCAGTCCCACCGCAGCCAGCAATTCACTGATACTCTCCAACTCGGCACCTTTGAGCTGGGCGTAAAATCGCATTGTTTTACGGGCGTCCCAATCGCGGTAAAAACTCAACTCCTGCGGCACATAACCAATCCGCCGCCGAACCGCCCGCGCATCATGCCCCGCATCCAGTCCGGCAACCTTAATTTCACCGCTGTAACGCAACAACCCCAGTATACACTTGATGGTTGTCGATTTCCCCGCCCCGTTATCGCCCCACAGCGCGACTACCTCCCCCGGCGGCACCCGCAATTCCAAACCCCTTAGTACCTGATTACGGCCAAATGCTTTTACCAGGCCGCTGATGCGGAGAATCTCCGACGGCTGGGTTAAAGAAAACGCGGGGTCGGCGGCAATCGCTGTGTTCACGCGGCACCACGGCACCCAGCCAGATTTGCGCTCCAGCCCAACCAGGCCAAGCAACAATCCTCCAATACACAGCAAGACCCAAGGTTCCCCGACCGCTCCTGCCGATCGCCGATGCATCAATGCCGGCGCGTGTACCGCCACCGGTGCCAAAAGAGGATGTGGGTCCACCAGTACAGCATGCGGCTGAATTTGCGGAAACGCGGTGGCCGCCAGATTAATGGCCTGCTGGGCGGGACTGTACAAGAAGAGCCGCAGGCGATGATGTTCATCCATTAAGTTGTCAAAAAAGTTTTGAATCCGATAGGGGATGGCCCCAACATCGCTTTCTCCAAGCGCATAGCCGGTGTAATCACTCCAAAAGTTGCCGCGCCCGTGCAATGAAAATTTATAATGCCGCAGTTGGCCTCCGCCGTCCTTGTCCACCTGCTGGGTGTTGTTCATAAAGCTGTTTTCCGTGAACACATCCTTTTGGCCGGTGGGATCCAACATCACGCCAATGCTGTTATACGCCACAACATTGCGGCGAAACGTGTCGGTAACGCCCAGCGATGATGGCGAGCTGTTCATATATATGCCGATGCGATTATTCAGAAACCGATTATCCTCAACCCGCAGATCATTGATGTTCTTGATGCCAATGCCATAACCGCTCACACCGCGGTTATTCATCGATACATTGCGCCGGAACACCACACGCCAACTATACATCAGAAAGGCCCCGACAAAATTATTTGTCAAGGTATTACCCGTAATGGTAATATGTCGGTCGTACATCAAGTGCAGACCATAACGACTATGCGTGACCGTATTGCCGATAATCCGTACATGCTTGGAAAACCAGATGACTTCGTCACGCGCGCGGGTAATGGTGTTTCCCTGAATCAGGCAATGATTGGAATACCAGAGGTGAATCCCATCCCCGCGCACTGGCAGGGGCAAATTCTTCCCACGAATGTCGTTGCCTTCCACGCGGCTGTGCGGAGCCAGTTTCAAGATCACCCCAAACAACACATCGCGCAGCCTGTTATGCTCAATAACGGTGTTTTGCCCATACACCTTTATCCCCGCGCATTCCTGATCCAGGCTTTGCCCCGATCCGCGTACGGTAAACCCGCTAAATTCCACACCCGCGGCTTTAATGGTAACCACCGTTCCGTGATTGTTGCCTTCAATCACCGCACCCGGCTGCCCCAACAGATGCACTGGATTCGTGATAGTTAACGGCCCATGATAAATTCCGGCTGGCACGCGGATGATCGCACCCGGCTTGGCCGCCGCCAATGCTCCGCGCAAACTCCAGTGCGCCGTGGCGGTGGCTGATGCGGCATGGGCGCCAATCCCCTGACCTGCCAGGAAAAATAGCATCACCGCCGAGGCCGTTATTCCGCGCCGGATTTTCATAGCCATACTCCTACTTCGTAGTTGGCCCAGTTCCAGACGCACCCGAATTCGCCAGCAGTTTATCACGCAGCGGTTTAAATGCCCTGCGTTGAAACCATAGGCCCAGCACAATGAGAATGCTGGCTGAGATACTCAGGTATAATCCTGTCAGCGGCAGCGCAATGGTTACAAACTGCCCCACATGCCCCTCACCCAATACATGCGGCACAAACGGCTTGACCGCCATATTCAAAGGCGCGTTAGGATCAAGGTGCAAGCCAAAATCCGCCAGCCAGAATTGCAGATCAATGAGAAACCCAAAGGGGAAAAACAGCGCCGGCAGCGTCAATAGGGCGGTCCAGGGGCTGTGAATCTCCACTGCCGCAATGACCAATAAGGGCAATGCCGCAATGATGAACACCGCCGTATGTTTTTCGATACCCGCGGCATCCTCCAGCGGCTTCATACCGATGTACTCATTAAGCAGATCAATTTCATGGACCCGGCCCGTCAGACGGTTAACATAAGACACGACCGTTAACCCATGGGGATACTGCGGCGCGTACATGGTGTCCTGCCAATAGGGCGTAAATATGGAGATCACCAGAAGTACCGCCGCCGAAACAAAAAGCATCGACGGCAGCCGAAACCGCCAGGGGTGAGTGTGAACAAGTTCCGGAGCTGCCCGCGGCCCCAGAACTTTTACGGCAAACGCATTCATGACATTACTCCTCGTTTAATGTGTGGCCCGTGGTTTGACCACCAGATAACCCGTCATTTCCAGATGCAACGCCGAACAGAACTTGGTACAATAAAAACTGAATACACCAGCGTGATCGGCATGGATGTGAAACGTCTCGGTTTCACCGGGGTTAAGCGTCAGGTTGATGTTGTACCCTGAAACCGCGAACCCGTGCGTGGCATTGGGTGTGCGTTCAATATTCGTAACATGCCAAGTTATTTGATCCCCTTGGTTCACCTTCACGATTTCCGGGGTATAGTGGCTGCGCACCGCCGTCATAAATATTTCAACCTTGTTGCCATGGCGAACAATGCGTTCATTTCCCGGCATGGGCGCATTGGGATCCACAGATTGCGTTAGCGGATTCCAACCAACCTTCGGGTATACTCTCCAAGCGTGTATCTTGCTGTAGGCGATGATCTGCGCATAGTGGGTTTCGCCGACACACAAGGGGGTATCCGAAAGCAGCCGCATCTTCGGACCGCTGATGTCAATGACTTGCATATCCTCTGGATAAAGCGGACCAACACAGTCAAAGCGGTCAATGGACCATTTGTTCAAGGCCACCAGATATTGGCCGGTGGGGTGTTCGGTGTCGCCGCCGATTACAGCCAGATGGCCCGGATTGTAATTCACCGGCAATTTCTGAATCAGCGACCACGGCTTGACGTCGGGATGCATCTTTTCATAAGCGCCACCCAGCGACCATTTGGCGATGGCGCTGTCAATAAACAGCGTGGTGTAGGCAAAACCCTTGTTGTCAAATTGCGTATGCAGGGGGCCAAGGCCTACTTCTATACGGGCCTTAATGGTTTTCCGCATCGGCAAAATCGGCACGCCATAAGCGTCATGCCGCCATGTGGTTGGTCCGGCTGCGATGGCCGCCTGGATATTCTTGAAGCTATACACGCTTACATGCGGGTCCAGCTTGCCGTTGACGATAATGTACCGGCCATCGGGGGCCACATCGCAGCCGTGCGGACTTTTGGTTTCCGGAGTAAAGAACAAAATATGATCGGCGATGGCGGTTTTCAACGGGATCACAGGAAAGCCGTTGATGCGCTTGAACGACCCCGTCTTGAAAACTTTGATCGCCTGTGCCAGATGAATAATATGCAGGTAATCGGTATCCCGTCGCGTAGCCCCGGCTTCAAACGACGGGGCACCGTTCATGTCGTTGCCATGGTACATGGCGACGTTGAAGGAATTGCAGAATGCCCAGCCCCGGCTGGCTAATTTCCCTGAAACCGCCAGGTCCTGCCAATAAGGCGGAAATTCAACTGCAAATGAGCGCTTGGAATCAATCCGACCGGTCTTTCGGTCAAAACGCCAGAAGGTCATTTCACCACGGTAATCCTGTTTGTAGCCGCGCAGCGGCGCGTAAGCACCGCCCAAGGGAGCCGAATATTGTGAGGTTTCGATGACATAACGCGTATTAGGCGTGATAAAGGTACTTCCGTGATCATTGTAGAATATTGGATTTTTCACAATCTGTTTGCAGGCAAAATCGCGCAGATCAACCACCGCCACACGTCCGTCGGCCTTGTCATTGATAAACAGCCATTTGCCATCGTAAACTCCGTGCGTTTCGCTAAGCGCCGGATGATGGGCGTCGCCCCAACGAATACGCTGGCGTGGGCCCATTTTGGAAGCGGGAATATACCCCTCCCGCAGCACCTGATCACCAACACCGCCATAACCCCAGCCGGCCATGGAATCAGGAGTGAATACCGGAATTTCCTGCAGCAGACGCATGGACGGAAAACCCCACACCAGTACCTGCCCGCCCTGCCCACCGGAGGCGAACATCAGATATTTATCCCGCCGCCCCGGCGGTTCAAAGGTCTTCAACGCGCCGACCACATCCGCCGGCGTCAGCTTTCGTTGTGCGATAACCTTGGCCGCCGCATTCGACTCTCCAGCATACGCCGCCGTGCCGGTTTTATGCCGGGCGCACCCTGGCAACAAAAGCATCCCCGCCACCGTTGCGAAAGAAACCAGCTTACATCCCGTCGCGAATCTCATAATCAACTCCTTGCAATGTTCCAATCCTGCTTCCGGCCGACCCGTACGCCCGAGCCACCCATTAACAGGATAACTAGATGATATTATCCATTTAGTTCTAAACAGGTCAAGGCGCCGCGGTTAAGAAAATCTCTGAAAACTCTTTAGGGTAATGACCTACACCACGGGTTCCGCAGCCCTGGTTCACAGTCGGTACCGCGAGCGTCGCCAGCCTGGTATTCAAATTCTCGCGGCCACAACGGCCTCTGCGCGAAATGGCGGCCTCAATCGGGCGCCAGAGCCGCCCTTTCCACCGCTTTGGTCGCGTCAAAGCCGGGTGCCGCCCATCGCGAGCCGTCGTAACCCCTGCGTCCCCCTGTGCCGGAGTTTATCCCGGCCGCGCCGGGATGGTAAATCCGTCCTCGTGCCTGGCCCCCGATAGCTGATCGCTGAAAGCGGACCGCTTCCCAGCATCCCCTCGTCCATCCTCCGCGCTCCTTGCGGTAAAAAATCGCCGTCGTTTAATCTGTGTAATCTGTGCAATCTGTGGATCACCGCGTCGTCACTTCGTGCCTTCGCGCCTTCGTGTTTAACCCGTCTCCCGTCTCGCGCAGCGCCCCATCCTCTGCGGTCCTCTGCGCCCCCTGCGGTGAACACTCCTGCGGCCGCAGCCGCCTTTAACTCCTAGCTCCCAGATTCTAACTCCTGCGGCCACAGCCGCCGTCTCCCGTCTCGCGGGCCGCAGCCCG
>JAJYZF010000178.1 GCA_021800165.1 Planctomycetota bacterium
GCCGCCCTCCATCACCGGCAGGTAAATTTGGTGCCGCTGTGACATCCAAAGCAGTCCGGAGGTGGATGTCTCCGCACGCAATTGTCATACCGTCACCGAATTTGCCGGGGCGGTGAGAGGCCGCGCCGCAGAGCGGACGATTCACGACCATCGCACATACGAGCCGGTGGATTTGCTCCACCGGTGGGTACCGCGGTGGACAGCTGCCAACCGCAGGGAGAGAAACCGATTTAACCGCAGGGGACGCAGGGGAACGCAGAGGATGCCAGAAAATCGGGCGCGAGCGTCTCGCACGCGGTTAGATTCCACATGCCCCGCGCGGTATGATTCCACAAGTGGTCCAATTTTGAGGCCGTGTTATGGTCGCGATCAATGAAATCCTGTTGCGCGAATGCACCGGTGAAGAGTGCGGTGGCGATAACAACATTTGTACGGACAGTCGCGTCCACCACCGCAGTGCCGAAAACCGAGCACCGGTAACCCGCAACCGTCGCAGCGCTCCAATCCTTGGCCGCTGGCTCACCCGCGACCCGATCAGCTATCGCGGCGGAACCAATCTTTACGGGTATGTCAATTCCTCGCCGGTGGGGATGGTGGATGCGGCAGGAATGGCGGCGGTGCCGACCACCGTGCCAGGTATGCTTGCGACCCTGAAACCGGCACGCGGTTATTTCAAAGGCAGCCTCAAACGCCACACCAATTACTCATCGCACCTCCAGCTTTCCTTTTACCCGTCGGAGAAAGTCAAAAAATGTGGTCTTTGTAATGAGATTAAATTCGTCCAATTTGTCCAGCAAACGTGGGCTTACAAGGGATGGCTGTACTATTTTGTACACAAAAGCGACCAACATTGGCATCTCGACATGATTCCAGGCGCTGCTAAGCCGCCATTCTACCCGTACCAGACGCCCTGGCTCGCCAGCTTCGCCAGGGCCCCAGCCCAGATGCACGACTACCCCGGCGACTACGCCCCGGTGCACCATTACGCCCTCTTTCAGCAGACGTTTCTAACTTTTGCCGTTTGCACAAATGGAAAGGAGGCCGGATCGGCGTATGGAAAGGAAGCGTGGCAGCAGACATTCCATTTTGTCTGGGCCTTGGATTTTTGGGCGAATTCCACAGTCACCCGCAGCCTAGCAGGCGGAAATCCGCCAGCGGCCACCGGGAAAACAAGCGACCCGAGTGTACAGGTGGTGATCCAATGATGGGCGCCAGCAGCAGCAGCCAACATCCGCCTACCCCTCTCCGCACGCGGCTTGCTTCATTGTGCGCTGTGGTGAACGCAGCGGCAATCGTGATTATTCTCGCTCTCCCGGCGGTCGCATCGCTCATTGGTAGAACCCGCCTGGGGTACAGGGATACACCACGGTTGATTTTGGTAACGCTGGCCCTTACGCTCTGGAACTCGGCCTGCCTGGCGCTCTGGGTCGGAAAGGGCACCAGCGGGAGGCCCGCCGTGCGTCTTTGTTTTTGGCTGGCGGTGGTTGACGCCTTCTTCTTTCCCTCGCTGTTATTACTATACATCCTCGCCTCGGTGTTTTTGCATCCCGAGTTGGTCACCATTCACGGGCCGTAAATTGCGATAGATCAAAGAAATAATGTGGAATTTGGGGTCCGTGAGAAAAAAGGGACCACGAAAAATAGGCCGCTAAATGTAAAAAGTGGCGTTTTCTTGATTATTTCGCCACTTTTTCCCGTGAACGGTTACGCTTTTCTTCCGGGGGGGTACAATTCATCCATGGTCAGGCTTATAGTGAACTTGTTAGGCCGGAAGGGCCGTGAACGGTTACACGGACGGAAGGTAGGCACGAATGGTTGAAAGTAAAACCGACAAGATTAGCGGTGGAGTGAGGTCGCCGTGGCCGGGAAGGTGCTTCGCAATCGTGGCTGTGCTGATTACTGCTCCCATTTACTGCCTTGGCACCAATGGCGGCAGCCACTACCTCCGCCAATTGGCGGCCGCGTTGGGCGTCACGGCGTATGTTGGAACAGCGGAGCTACTGGTGTGCGCGGCAGGCGTGGGTTTATGCATCGGCGCGTTTGCCATGACGTTGGGCCGGTGCGTGGATTCTCGGGATGAGGGCCGGCCAAGGTGGTGGCTGGCGGAGTCCGCAATCACCGTTGCTGCGGTCGCAGTTGCCGCATTCCTGTGCCTTCGGCCGCTGCTGGCGTGGCTTGCCTGGATACACTGACCCGGTCGTGTGCCCGCAAGGTGACCCCGGCTGTCGATATATCCTGAGCGGTCACAGTCGAGGGCTACTGCCAAATCTCGCGGACCGGCGTGATCACGCGGCGGAAAATACCTTGACGCCCATGTCCCGTGACGCCGTAGCGTGACATGCAACTGATCGCTCAGGAAAGGGGTAAAAAGCGTCTACGGCGGGAACGTGTGCTCCGACACCGCAATGACTCGCTGTTTCATAATTTGCGGCCCGGCGGTTCCATCGGTATATTCCATTAAATCAACTGTTTGCTGAGGCCGGGTTATGGTCGCGATCAATGAAATCCTGTTGCGCGAATGCACTGGTGAAGGGTGCGGTGGCGATAACGACATTTGTACGGACAGTCTCGTCCACCACCGCAAGGCCGAAAACCGAGCACCGGTAACCCGCAACCATCGCAGCGCCCCAATCCTTGGCCGCTGGCTGACCCGCGACCCGTTCGGGTATCAGGGTGGAATCAATCTTTACGAGTACGTCGGCGGCGGGCCGTCTCGAAGGCTCGACCCGCCGGGACAGAGGCCGGTACATTTGGGCCGCGGCCAAATGACCCAGCTGGCAATTGCAGTTGCAGCACAGCTGGCAAAGGACGGCTATTATGGCCTTAGCAAAAAGAACCAAGGATCCGTGCTGTACAGGGCCAAGCGGTTCTCGGGACTAAGCCTGCAATTCCCCGCACTCGCATCATACTTGGAGGTAACGCTGTTGAAGGCGGCCGAGATGATCTCGCACATGGATTTTACCGAGGAGTACGACCTCGCCGACAAAATTAGTAAGCATATCCTGGAGAACGTGAGGGAATTTGCTGAGAGGATATTCGACTATTATTCCAAAATTGGGGCTGAAACCGTGGTTGCACAAAGCGCGAGGCGCGGCTCACAGGGCTGTTATGCCAACATGGTCTTAATTTACGACCCCCAAAATCAGACCTTTTTCGGCGACGTCACTGGAAGGGTTGGGTGGTATCACATGGCCACCGGCATGTTTAGTATTAGTTGTAGTCGGGCCTGTGATGTGAGTGATTTCACGCTTAACGTTACAGGTACCTACAGGCGGACACTGAAGGGGAAAAATTTCACCGGTTTCCAAGTGACTGGCATGCAAGTCTCCGGTGGCCATTGACCTTTCGTTGGTCTATCTTGTTTTGGAATGGTGATAACTATGTCAAGAAAGAAACGGCTGACCTTGTGTGTTCTGGTTATTCCCGTACTTGCCCTAGGCGCATGTTCGCCACGTAGGACATCGGCAGCCACGCGGAAGGACGCGTCCACACCGGCGAGGCCGAGGCACGCGACGCGCGGCCTCCCGACGTGGGAGGCCTCAGCAAGGCGTTTCCGTCGGCAGGCCGGAAACGCCTATTGGCAAAAATTCAACAATTTTCAACCGTTTTTTTCGGTGATGGGGCCGGCGGGGTCGTGGGTGTCGTCCCTTTCCAGCCGCTATTTCATTTATTCCGGGCGGTTGCGTTTTGTGAGGATAAAACACCGAAAGGCTGGGCAGCGACTGGGCCTTGGTCGGGTAAGCTTGGTGCTTCCGTCGGCGTGGCGGGCCGCATTGGCGAGGCACCGAGGCAACAGACGGCACGGGGGAACCGATTGGTTCAAGGTAAAGCTTCCCGGTGACAAGGGTGGTTTCGTCCTCCGAATACGGAGCCCCGGGCTATGGAGGGCGCGTGCCGCGGAGCGCCGTCGGCATGTGAGGCCTTTTCTGGAACGAGCGATATTGGCCGCGAGCACGTCGCCCATGGACCTGATTCCGGCCGTCGTTGATCGAACGGCGCCTCCCACGCCCTGGCAGGTTGATCTGGCCGAGAAAATTCACGAACGGCTGCAGACAAAAATGGAACTTCTTGGCGCAAAGGATTGCTTTTACAGCCACTACGCGTTCGCCTTCCTGGCCCCAGTTTGGGCGCAGGTAAATCAGCCCGATAAACACGAGGATTTTCTGGCGACAATCTGCGGGCCTAATGGCCGTTGGGCTGGCCAATTGTTTTTCACATTTGGTATCGCCACACCGGCGCCCGTTGCAGACAAGGTCTGCGAACGCGTGATTGCGGGCTTATCCGTGCTACCGCCGAGTGGACGGAAAACGCAACGAACGCTCGGAACCGTGGCACACGGGGCCGGGGCCGCATCCGTAGTGCCGCCTTCAATTGCCGTGGCAGTTGCAGGAGTGGACTGGACTC
>JAJYZF010000179.1 GCA_021800165.1 Planctomycetota bacterium
TACCCCCGCCGAGCGGCGGCAATCCGCGTTGCCGCGTATTTTAACGTCGGCAGTTGGCCAAATCCGGCCGCGAAGTAAACAGGGGACTGCGGGGTTAAATTGAATATCAGGCCCACATTGCGTCCACGCATTCGGGAGGTTGATCGCCCGCCGGCCAGCGCCGTCAACAAGCCGGCGTGGGTTTTGGCGGCAGCCAATGCAATCGGTCGAGGCGTTGCCCGCAGCGCCCAGCGCTCAACGCCCCGTCCGCGGGGCCATGCTTCTCCGGAAATCGTTGATCCGCGGACCGTATAGCGGGACGCAAATTGTTTCCATGAGCTTGTAGCTTCAAGGGCAATGCGAATATTGCCACTGGCTTTCACCTCGCCCATCATCACCCGGCCAAAGCGGCTCCATTGGAAATTGATTTTGGTTTTACCGATGTACCATACGGCCCGGTTGAATTTCCAGCCGGGGCTGGAGGCGTGGTAATGTCGGACATCCTGGTTGAACGCCGCCAATGAATCAAACCATTGTCCACCCCGCATCCAACCGATACGTACCAGAAATGCGGCCTTATGCGGTACCACAAACGCCGCCCCGGTAACGGTATTGGTATAAACATTGCCTATCAGAATGCGCCGCGACGATGGACTGACGCCTGCAGCGACCAAGGCCCCGGCCGACACCGCAATTAACAATAGCCCGGCGACCAGCGGTATTGATATCCCTGGTACGACCTGTTTCCCGATCCCCATCGCTTGCGTCCCGCTATCCAGTAATCTGAACACTTTAATATCTCCGTAAAACGATTTTCTTGCAAACTTGGTGCGGGGTTGGGCCGTCAACTTTCAAGGCCGCTGGGAAAATTACCGCGCTTAAGTTGCTCATCGGCTCCAAGTGGTTTACCAATGCTCCGATCTTCCGTTCCCGAGGGTGGGAAATTGGCCCCAAACCTCCGCACGGAACCGCCCAACGGCCCGCATCGTCGGGAACCAGACCCAATATGAATCGCCGCTTTGGCGCACCCGCAGCCGCGCCGATGCGATGGGATGTCCATCAACCTCGGCCCGAATGGTGGAATTGGCGAAGGGTCCCAACCGCACATTCATCATAGCGACGGGCTTAGCGGATTTGAAAACCAATGTCAGTTTGTTTCCGTGGCGTCGCAGGTCAAAGCTTATATGACGTAGTACCCGACGGCCATTGTCCGCGGTGGTCAGAAGAGGATAATTTCCGATGTGAATTTCCGTCCAGCCGATCGGCAAACGGGGAATCAGTTGCAAATGTCCTGGGTGATTATCGTCCACACCAATCACCAGCCGCAAGGTCTTGACCGTCTCGCCTTCTTGTACGCCGTTACCCAGATCGCCGGTGCGATGCCAATACAATCCATGCCGCTGCACCTGACAGCCTTCAGGGGTAATGTAAGGTTTGTATCCGGGATAATAAATCGCCTTGGCAAACCAATTGAGCATGGTCGTGGCGTCGCGCATCCGATCCAGCAATAGCGCGGCCTGGGTCACAAACCCCTGGCCATAGCCCATTGCGGTTCCATAAAAACCGAAGGGATGATAGGAACTGACCAGTCGGCGATAGGCGTTGAGATCACGAATATGCCATCCGGGAATGTTGTCGTGCGGAGCGAAGCCGCGACGATCGGCCATCGTGATCAACGGTCCCATATTGGTGCTTCGATTCGGCCATCCAGCGGGCACCAGCGTCCAAGTCGGACCCCAGCGGCCTTTGGTGAAATACACCTTTTCAATAGCTTGGAATAAACGGCCGGCGGTGGCTTGCCAGCGTTTGGCTACCGCGGTCTGACCGATTGAAGCCGCCATGGCGGCGTAAGCGCGCAGCGCCTGTTCACATAGAACGTCAGCGTATTTGGCATGGCCGATGCCGCCGGCACATTCGCTGTCCGTTTGCAATACGCCGTCGTCGGAACCTGAGATAGCCGGGTGATCGAGTTGCCACCCGATCCAATTCCCGGCGGCCAAGATATCCTTCCAGTGCCTGTGCATCCAACGGTTGGGATGCGGCTGGCGCTGCCAGAGTTTGTAGGTGAACAACATGATTAGCCCCTGGGCGTCATTCTCAAATACGCCCGTTCCTAAAGCTGGTGACGGGATATTGATAATCCGGCACCAGTGCGACGGAAGTTGCACGCCTTGGGAAGGCAGCGAGGGTTCTCGCAGGTCGAGGCTGGGCTGCCAGATTCGCGTACCGGCGTATGCGCCGATCTTAAGCGTCGCGATTTTCCAGGCACCGAACCCCGGCGGCCAGATTTGCGCGCCTTTATAGATTAACGACGACTCCTGCGTCCAGAGCCGCGCCTCCCGAAAGCAGTAATCGGCGACACGATTGGCTCGTTTGAGAAACCCCAGTTCCGTGATTTCCTGCAAGCTCCTCCCGAGATCACGCCCCCATGACATGCGGGCGTAGGCCCCGGCATGCTTCCGCCAAGTTCCAATGCCGGTGTACAACCACTCCGGCGCGCCCGGTGTTGAGGTATGATACATGCCATTAGGGCCAATTTTATTCAAAATATCTTGAACGTCGTTATAAAAGACACTGGTGAGAATATCGGCATAAACCGAGCCACGAAAACGAACGCGCGGCCCGCGGTAGTCAGCCGGTACGCTGATCGGTAGATGCGAGGGAAAATCGCGAGGGGTCGTGTAGAGAAGCCCGCGTAAGTGGCGCAAAGCGGCCTGCACCGCCGGCAAGCGGTCCGCGTTAGGCTCCAGCGGATGTGTTCTGATCCAATGAGCCTCAGCGGCGGTGGGCCGATTATAGGGCAGGCGAAGCCAGTTGGACGGTGGCGGCCCCGTTATTTCCGCAGTTATTCCGGAAATGATTGGGACCCCCGCTTTTTTGGGGTTGTCTTCAATCCGAATATCTTTAATTTTCCCCGGAAGCGGCACAATGACGCCCATATAAGCACTGGCGGCCCCAAAACCGGTGGGCCGCAGCGCCAGCGCATGATGCAACACGCGCCGCGCCGCCTTACTGGAGGCAAACGGCTCCGGGGCCTGCTCCAGCGGAGCGTACCACCAGGCACTGTAGCCGTAAATCAGTGGATATCGCACCGTGTGCCCGTCGGCGTAGTCCAGCGCCAAGGTCCCCATCCGATCACCGATAAAGATAATATGACGCCAACCATTCGGATTGCCCCAGACCGGCTCGCCGTTGTCCCAGGTACCGGTAAACCCAGCCAGATAAAGTTTTCGCACATGCTGATTCAATGGGATTTTGACGCTGCCCCCCGATTTCACCATGACCCGATGTGTAAGGACAAACGGCACCCCATCCGATTGGTGATAACCCCGCATCAAGGAGCCTTGCCCGGCATTTTTAGCCGCCGATAAGGGAACCGCATACAGCCGGCTTTTTGATGCCGGAACATCCATCTCTTTCCCGGCTGCCTGTTGCGCCCACACCGATTGTTCGGTCAAGGCCACAACCGTCAGGACCAACGCCCCTGAAATCCATACGCGCCAATTCATTTTCACCGTGGTTCTCCTTATTGAAATAATTTTAGTGCTGCACGTGTGCCCGGATGCGGCACGATTTAAGAATTGCGCCAATGCGCACCCAATCCCATTGGGAATCGCCGGAGTCAAAAGGCGTCGCAATTATCTTGCCCTGATTGTCCATGACAATCAATTTCTTCGCGCCAGGCGGAAATGGCGCAAGCCGAATGGCCGCGTTGTCAACGGGTTTGTTGACGGATATTTTCAAATTGAAATCCGCACAATTTTTGTCGCGTATAAGATTCATCGACAACTTGGCCATCTGCGATTGGCCGGAAGAAAGCACCCGCACCGGCCAGTTGTGAACACTCATACCCTTCCACCCGATTGGCAAGCGAGGCATGAGTTTAAACGCTCGCAAATGCCATTCATCGATACCGAGAGGTATGTCGCACGTGTTAATAACTTCGCCCATCTGAAACAGGTTGCCCAAGTCACTTCCGCGCGCCCACATGGAACCATTGGATTTCATAATGATGCTCTCGGGAACCCGGTAAGGGTGCGGCTGTCTGGGTGCGAAACATATCTTGGCCATCCAATCGACCATCTCTGTGGCATCATGCATCTGATTGAGCAAAATCGCGGATTCGGTCATGAAGCCCTGGCCATATCCTAGTGCCCTGTTCCGGACATAATTACGGGTTGACGGAGGGCCAAGGGGTTGTGGGCGCGAAGCGAGGAGGATTGCGTATGGATGCATACGTTGACGACGAGCGACAAAGCCCGCGGCCCCTTGGCCCCCGCCCGAAGGGTTGGCCTTAAACCGGCCATCTGCGGCGTCGCGTCGGCTCAAGGGGTTTACGAACCCGGTTCTCACCGCCGACTCCTTGCATCTGGCCGGTTTAAGGCCAATCAACCCGTAATTATGACCGGAACAGGGCACTAGAT
>JAJYZF010000180.1 GCA_021800165.1 Planctomycetota bacterium
TGTCCCCCTTCTGGCCCGAAACCGTTGCGCGGGCCTTGCCGTCCCGCGTGATCGTCCATTTCGTGCCCTCCGCATCCACATTCCCCACTGGCCCGGATTCGACATACCCGTAAAGGTTTATTCCACCCTGATAGCCGATCGGGTCGCGGGTGAGCCAGCGGCCGAGCGTCGGCGAATAATACCGATTCCGCACATAATAATTATCCGTTTCGGCGTCGTACCGGTAGCCGCAATAAATAATGTCGCTTGCGCCGTAGCTCGACTGCGTATCATCGTCCGTGAACCACGTATTGTCCGCCCCCGGGCCGGTGAAGATGATGGTGTTGCCGTAGGGGTCGGTATCGTACGCCTCCACCGGCGTGCCGCTTGAATTCACCAGCGCCATCGTGCGGTAGAGCGTATCCTGCAGCGGGTAGTAAACGCCCACCGCCAGCTGCTGCGGCCCGGCCACAGCAAGCAAATTCAGCTGAAGGCATTCATCAATGTAGCTGCCCCATACATATTGCTTGGTCGGCGTATCCGTACTGCCCGAGGGGTTGCGTTCCTCCATCGTCTGCCAGCCGAACCAAATCGAGTCCGCGGTTCCATTCGGGATATTCCCTGCCAGGCCGCCATTGGTGACCGTCTTGCGCACCCGCCGCACTTCCCGCTTCCGTCTTGCCATTGGCATTTCATTGATCGCGACCATAACCTGGCCTCAAAATGGAACCGATGCCAAAATCATAACACGCCGGGGCGGGGCGCGGAAGCTGCCGCGGTGCCGGGCTGCCGCCATTCACGGCATTTGGCAGTAGCTCCGGCAGCCCGCCGGCTAACGCCCCGCCCGCCACAGCCGCACCCCGAGAAATCCCGCGCTCAGAACCCAGGGCCCCTTTCTCGCCGCCGACACATAGAAACAGCCCCCGACGACGCGGCGCGACAGGGCCAATATGCGGCCGCTGCGGTCGGCAACAATCGCAACCCTCCCCATGAACTTGAAGCCGTGCATGATCCCCACCACCAGTCGGTTGCCGCTCACCGGTTCCATGCACGCCACCGAGCAGTCTTTTGCTACGCCCCGCATCTGCGGTGAAAATAGACGGATGTTGCGGATGGGCCTCCCGTTCGACGCGTCGCAGAATGTTATCGTGGCGCTCGGCCACGATACTCCCCAGCCGCATGCAAGAACGGTGCGATGCCTAACGGACACCATGGATTCAATAGAGCCCCGCATGTTTCTGCCACTGTTCTCCGGTTCAAGGGGTACACCCGCCAGGGTGGCAACTTTGGCACGATACAACAGCCGCCCGGTTTTGTAGTCCCAACAGAGGACCCACCCGCCAACCGCCGCCGCCAGTCGGTTTCCGCGGAGGAACACTATCGCCCTCGGGCTGAGGGGCGGTCGCCAGCCACCCGCCTTGAGGACTTCCTTGAGGTGCCCGGTTCGCCGGTTCCAGATGAATATCGCACCGCGGTAACCTGCAGCGAGAAGCCTGTTCCGCGGCGAGAAACTAAGGGCGTACACTGTTGTATCGACAGTGTTCGGAAGGTATAGGATTTTGGGTCCTCTTGGCTTGCTAAGGCTCCACACCGCGACTGCGCGCCTGCCTCCACGGTTCTTGAAAATGGCACCGAAAAGCTGCCGGTCGGCGGAAATTACTGGCATCAACTGCCAGGAAAGAAACCCCGCGCTCGCAGGTAGTGGTGTCAGAGGTTTCGGAAGTTGAAAGGCGCCCCTCGGAACACGCGCCGGCCCTCCCCCCGCGAAGAGGTATATCTCTCGATTACCCGGGCTGAACGCTGCGAGCCAGCACGGCGAGCACTTCTCTTGAAACCACCATGCCCGCCTCAACCGCAGCCTTTCCAGCGGCGTGCGCCGATGGGCGTTCTTGCCCTGCAATCCCACCGCCAATCCGCTGCCGGCCGTGGCCCGGCGGACCAAGTGCCCTCCCATAAGCAATGTCACGCCGGCAACTGTGGCCGCAAGCAGGGTAATTGCGGCATACCTCAGGTTCGCCATCGTTCAACCGCCTTTCTTCGCGCCGCAACGGTTGCATTTGCCCGCCAAGTAGCCTGCGAAGCTGTGGAACGCCAAGGCCAGCGGACCGGAGTCGGTCAGGCTCGATGTGGCGAGCGCGTTGTAGCAGCCGGTGAATGCGTTGTTGCGCTGGCTATTCAGGCTCGTGCAGAGCGACGGATCGCCATGCTTGGCCGCCAAGATTGCTTGGTAGGCTTGGCGGTACCAGCTCGCGCAGTACTGGTTCGATGCGAAGGCTGCGAGGCCGTTCCCCCATGCAGTTACCTGGCCACCCAGATCCTTCGCCAGGGCGTCCATTCCAGACTTCATCACGCTATCGGCGGCGGCAGCGAGGGCCCGGCCGATCCGCCCCGCGGTTCCGCCGTTTGCCGCCACCGCTTCCGCGAGCGAGGCGGAGAGTCGGTTGCTTGTACCTGCCTCGGCGTACCTCCGAGCGGCCTCGGTGAGGAACTCTTGGGCGGCGTCAACCCCGTAGTCTTTCAGGGCGTGGATATACGCCCGCGTGTCGGTGCTGGGGTTCCCTGTGACCTGAATCGCCGCCTTGGTCCCCCACCCATCGGTCGCAATCGCAGGATTGGACCCAGCGTACATGTAAAGATTGATTCCACCCCGATACCCGATCGGATCGCGGGTGAGCCATCTTCCCAACACCGGCGAATAATACCGATTCCGCACATAATAATTTTCCGTTTCGGCATCATACCGGTAGCCGCAGTAAATAATACCGCTTGCGCCGTAGCTCGACTGCCCATCATCGTCCGTGAACCATGTATTGTCCGGCCCCGGGCCGGTGAAAATCAGCGTGTTGCCGTAGGCGTCGGTATCGTACGCCTCCACCGGCGTGCCGCTTGAATTCACCAGTGCCATCGTGCGGTAGAGCGTATCCTGCAGCGGATAATAAACGCCTACCGCCAGTTGCTGCGGCCCGGCCACGGCAAGCAGGTTCAGCTGCAGGCATTCATCAATGTAGTTGCCCCATACATATTGCTTGGTCGGCGTATCCGTACCGCCCGAGGGATTGCGTTCCTCCATCGTCTGCCAACCGAACCAGCAACTGTCCGTCGTGCCATTGGGAATATTGCCCGCCAGGCCGCCATTGGTGACGGTTTTACGTACACGCCGGTTTCCGGCATCGTAGACGTAGGCAGCGATGGCTGCCCCGTCGGATGCCCGCTTAACGCTGATCAGGCGATTGAGTGCATCATATTGATAATTCAGGGTGCCGTCGTCGGTCAGGTTCCCGTTGCCCGGCAACGGGCTGGAGTTGTTGTCGTATTCGAACAGGGCCGTATCGATGCCGTTTATGCTGCGCTGGGTGATCTGATTGACATAGTTGTTGTCCCGCTGGTCGTTGGCGCTGTGGAATGGCTGGCGCCTTAACCGCGCGGTTGCCAAGTATGCGCTGCGTGGCCTTTGGTCATCAATATCGCCGAAACGATCGTCTCTCATTTCGGTACCTTTTTTCTGAACTGCCTCGGTGGTCGTGGCGGCTCGGTGTCGCACGGCTGCCAATCTACCTGCCTCAGGCCTGCGATTTTCATCAGTTCGGGTGGCAGCGAGCTGCTAAAAAACCTCCATCTCGGGCTGGCACATTCGCGGATGAATGGCAGAACACTCTCCGCCGAAGCGAATTCATAGGTCCTCGCGCTCATCAGTCCAACTTTCCAAGAGCCGCCGCCGTGCGCAATCCAAAACAGCTTCCGCCAGCCGTCACCCACCGTATATATCCTGACGAAGCATAACGTCGGACGGCGCCCCGGACGCCGGCGCAGTTCAACGCTTACCCCAGCCCCCAACGCCCTCGCCTGATCTATGACGAGATAATAATTCATCCACCGTCCAAAGTTTGGCAAAAGAGCGGAAGTTGGCGACATACTTCCAGCTTATATAAGGGTCTTTACTCTACGGGCATGGCCCGTCATCCGGTAGGGCCCGACTGCTATCCTGGTACCGTGGTACGATGTCGCTGAACAACCGGCAATCCTCGAAGGGCCAGCGGTTGTGAGCCTTGCATTCCACGTAACAATGAGCACATTCAGCCGCCGTGAGAGTCCAATAGCGGCCGGGGTTTTCTGGCGGTTTGTACCCGCATCGCACGCCCCAGTTGCACCACGCGAGGTAGTATTCGCACGGCTCGTCGGGCTCGCAGCTCTCCCGCCACCTTTCGCTATTCCCGCCCGACCCGGCTCCCATGCGGGTGGCGAGGTACACCGTGCCAGCGCCAACCACAGCTGCGGCGGCCGCGCGGGCGGCAGTTTCGGTGGCGATGGCATCGGCAGCCGTTTCCGCCGCGTCGGCAGCTACCAAGACGGCCCCGGCAACGGCCACCTCCGGCCCCAGCAGCGCCACTGCCACCCCC
>JAJYZF010000069.1 GCA_021800165.1 Planctomycetota bacterium
TGGGGCGGATTTCCGGGAGTGCCATTCTGCGCTATTGCAAAGCGCACATTACGCTGGGGATTTATGCGCTGGTTAACGTGGGGATGATGTTGCTGGTGTATTTAAACTTGGGCTGGATATCCATCATTGCTCTAATGTTGAGTTACTTTTTTATGTCCATCATGTACCCAACGATTTTTGCGCTGGGCATCCGCGGCTTGGGTGAAAAAACCAAACTCGCGGCCTCCTGGATCGTCATGTCCATCGTCGGCGGGGCCATTATGCCGATGTTCATGGGCTGGTTGGCAGATCAGTATTCCATGCGGGTGGGATTTCTGATGCCACTCGGATGTTTTATCTTTATTGCGTTCTATGCATTCTTTTGGCAGCGGTTTTTCCAGCGGGACATGGAGCCGGAGGAGATTGCCGATACCGTGGCGTCCCCAGGTTAGCCGCGAAACAGATTCCGCGTGGTGGTTTTTACGGTGGATTGTCGTGGCGGTCACCATCGTGTCTGGATACAGGCTATGGCTATGCGAGAGAATCACCGGTCCAATCTGTTGCGGCCGAACGGCGGCGGCATCATTGTTGTTCTGGTGGACATTTGTGAAATATCGCTGGACGATGCACAACAACCTGTGATATTTAACCTGTTACACCGATCCCCGGTCAGATGTGTAGCCGGATTTTTTGCGATCTTTACCGTCCTTAGGTATACTAAAATTTTTGGCTGGCGATGCCCTGCTGCTCCAGCGGGCAAAATGGCGGCCCAATGTTTGTTTTTTTCCTTTTTTTGGAGGCCATTATGGCGGTTCAAGCGGGTATCGAATCCACACTGCATGAAAAACGATCTTTTCCGCCGCCACCGGCTTTTGTGCAGCAGGCGAATTTGAAGGACTCCGCGGAATACGCCCGGCTGTATCGCCAATCCATCGACCATCCAGAAATCTTTTGGGCCGATATGGCCGGCAAGCTGGACTGGTTCAAACCATGGACGCGGGTACTGGATTGGTCCCATGCGCCGTTTGCGAAATGGTTTGTCGGGGGCAAGATCAATATCGCGCACAACTGTTTGGACCGGCATATTGCCGCCGGTCATGGCTCCAAAGCAGCGATGTTGTGGGAGGGAGAGCCTGGAGATGCACGGCGTATCACGTATGCGGAGTTGCATGGCGAGGTGTGTCGTTTTGCCAATGTATTGAAGGGGCAGGGCGTTAAGGTCGGTGATCGGGTGGCGATCTACATGCCCATGATTCCTGAAGCGGCCATTGCGATGCTGGCCTGTGCCCGCATTGGAGCGGTGCATACGGTGGTGTTTGGGGGATTCGCGGGCGAATCGTTGGCGGATCGCATCAATGATGCCAAAGCCACGATGGTTATTACCGCCGATGGCGGTTGGCGGCGCGGCAAGATTGTGGAATTGAAGAAAAATGTGGATGTGGCTCTGGCCAAAGCACCCACCATTGAAAAGTGCATCGTAGTCAAACGCACCGGACATGACATTGCCATGACGCCGCAGCGCGATGTGTGGTATCACGATTTAATGGCGGCTCCCGGCCTTTCCAGCCAATGTGCGGCGGAGCCGCTGGAGAGTGAACATCTGCTGTTTATTTTGTATACCAGTGGCACCACGGGTAAACCCAAGGGGGTGGTGCATACCACGGCGGGCTTCCTGCTGGGGGCCTACCTGACCTGCCATTATATTTTTGATCTCAAAGCACACGATGTGTATTGGTGTACCGCGGATATTGGCTGGGTAACAGGGCACAGTTATATGGTCTACGGACCTCTGGCCTGTGGCGCGACCGTGGTGATGTACGAAGGTGCTCCCAATCACCCGGATATGGACCGTTTCTGGGCGATTATTGAAAAGTACCGCGTCAGCGTGTTTTACACCGCACCCACGGCCATCCGGGCGTTTATCAAATGGGGTGATGAATATCCGCGGCGGCATGATCTGGGCAGCCTGCGTCTGCTTGGTTCGGTTGGAGAACCCATCAACCCGGAAGCGTGGATGTGGTATCACCAGATGATCGGGGGGAGCCGTTGTCCGATCGTGGATACGTGGTGGCAGACGGAAACCGGCTCTATCATGTGTTCGCCGCTGCCCGGTATTACACCGGCTAAGCCCGGCAGTTGCGCAATTCCGTTTTTTGGGGTGGATTTGGCGGTCGTGGATCGACAAGGCCAAGCTGTTCCCGCCAACACCGGAGGATATCTGGTTATTCGCAAGCCGTGGCCTAGCATGTTGCGTACGGTTTACGGCGACGATGAACGTTATAAAAAACAGTATTGGAGCGACATACCGGGATTTTATTTTACTGGGGATGGTGCCCGGTGTGATGAAGACGGCTATTTCTGGTGCATGGGGCGTGTCGATGATGTGGTGAATGTGGCGGGACACCGCTTGGGTACCATGGAAGTGGAAAGTGCCTTGGTGGCCCATGAAAAAGTGGCCGAAGCTGCGGTGGTGGGGCGGCCGGATGACCTCAAGGGGCAGGCGTTGGCGGCGTTTGTAACGCTCAAAGCGGGGCAGCAGGCCAGTGAAAGCCTCAAAAAAGAATTGCAGGGTTGGGTGGCTAAGGAAATTGGTTCCATTGCCCGTCCCGATGAAATACGTTTTACTGAAGGCCTGCCGAAAACCCGTTCCGGCAAGATTATGCGGCGATTGCTTCGCGATATTGCCGCTGGACGAGAATCGGTTGGCGATACCAGCACGCTGGAAGACTACGCCGTGCTGGCCAAGTTGCGCGAAGATCAGGAATAGTTTGCGTCCGCCATATAGGGTATGGTAGACTATGAGCGAACGCTATGGATGGTGATCCATCCCGTTTTGGCATACGGTTCGTTGCGGGTGCTGGTACGGGCGATTACACGGAGGTTTGCTGATGAAATTGGCTACCCTGGAACTTGCGGGCTTCAAATCTTTTGCGGACACGACCGAATTCAAATTCGACGATGGGATTACCGGAATTGTTGGTCCGAACGGTTCGGGTAAATCGAATGTTGTCGATGCGGTGAAGTGGGTGCTGGGAGAGATGTCGGCAAAATCTCTGCGCGGCGATGCGATGCTGGATGTTATTTTCTGCGGTTCGGGCAGCCGCAAGCCTACCGGCATGGCGGAAGTTTCTCTCACTTTTACCAATGAAGATGATCGGCTGCCCGTGCAGGCCCCGCAGGTCAAAATAACCCGGCGGTTGTATCGCGATGGTACGTCGGAATACCTGGTGAATAATGAAATGTCGCGTCTGAAAGATATTCGCGAAATGTTTTTGGATACCGGCGTGGGGGTGGAAGCCTATTCCATTATTGAACAGGGGCAGATTTACGCGCTGCTGGATGCCAGTGGTGTGGATCGACGGGAGGTTTTCGAAGAAGCCGCGGGCATTTCCCGTTTCAAGGTGCGCAAGAAGGAAACCCTGCGCAAACTGGAACGCACGGATCAAAATCTGGCCCAGGTGCAACTGGTGCTGGATGAAGTACAGAGGCAACTGCGCAGTGTAAAAGTTCAGGCCGGCCGGGCCAGAAATTATCAGGAGTATTTTGCACGGCTTAATGAGCTGCGCAAGGCGCATTCCCTGCGGGAATATGATCAATTGCACCGGCGGCTTACGGACTTTCGCCGCCAACGGGAAGAACTTGTGGATAATTTGGCGGGGCTGGCCCGCCAATGCGAGCAAATACGCTGTCAGCGGCAGGATCTACAGCTCGATATGGATGCTTTGACCGAGGCCGCCAGGAAAGCCGAGCGCGAACTGATGGTCCTGGAAAATCAGCGGCAAAGCGCGGTGCAGCAGGGCCAATTCGCCCAGCAGCAAATCACCCAGCTTTCCGAGCAACTGGATCTATACCAGCGTCGGCTGGCGGAACTCGAGGAACGTAAAGCGGAACAGGGTGGCCAGGTGGAAAACCATCGGGTGGTCCTGGCAGAGATTGACACACAGGTAAAGGCCCATGAACAGGCCGTACTGGAGGCGGTGGCCCAACAAGCCCAGGCCGCCGGGGAGGCCGCCTCGTTGCACCGGGCTATTGAGGAAGCCAAAAGTGCGGCGCTGGACATGATGCGGGCCGCGGCCCGGCTTAACAGCGAATGCAGTGCGGCTCAAGTACGGAAAGAAAATCTGGATAAGCAGGTGGAGAGGCTGCAAGCAGCGCGGAGCCAAATGGATCAACAGATTGCCTTGCTGGAGCAGCAATTGGCGGGCTTCCAGGGCCAAGAGCGGGATCTGGCTGTGCAGGCAGAAGAGTTGCGGTCTTTGGCCGAAGGGTTGCGGTCCAGCCTTGCGGCCAACAGCCGCAAACATGCGGCGATTTTGGAGGAACTCTCGAAGCAGCGGGAAATTCGCGGCGGGCTGAAAAGCCGCCAATCTGTGTTGATGGATCTGCAAGCGCGCCGGGAAGGTGTGGCCAAGCCTGTTCAGGAGGTGCTCAAGGCACGCGATGCGGGTGGGGGCTTTGCCGGTGTCAAGGGGATTGCGGGAGAATATATCAGCACCAGTTTGGAACACGCGGCGATCGTGGAAGCGGCGTTGGGCGAGATGCAAAATGCCCTGGTGCTGGATACCAGCGAGGCACTGTTAGCGGCGCAGCTACAGTTTCAATCGCTGCCGGGCCGGGTTACCGCGCTGGCGCTGGATAACATTCCGCCTTACAAGGAAGATTTTTCGCCATCCGCGCTGGGTGCGGGGGTGATACGTGTTTCCGATCTGGTAACCTACGACCAGGCCATGGCCACGCTGGCGTTGCATGTATTGGGCAGTACCTTGCTGGTGGAGAGCCTGGATCAAGCCTTGACGCTGCTGCGTCAAGGCCCACGCGGGTTGCGGTTTGTTACCCGGGCCGCGGAAGTCGTGAATCCGGATGGGACGGTGCAGTTGGGGGATATGTCCCGGCGGGCCGGCACCATCAGCCGGCGCAGCGAACTGGCCCGGCTGGAGCAGGATCTGGTGGCCATGGAAGTCCGTATCGGGCAGCTCTCTACGGAAGCGGCGCAGTGCGATCAACAGACCCGAGAGCTTAATGAATCGCAGCAGCAACTTCGAGATCAGCTGTTTACCGTGGAAAGTCAGTTGGCACAGGTGCGGGCACGCAGCCAGCAGGCCGGGCAGCAGGTCCAGAAGTTGCGCGGTGACTTGCCTATGATGGCCGGTGAACTTGACGGGGTGGTGCAGGAGATCAAGGAGTGCGCGCAGCGGCAGGAGACCTATCGCACGCAAGCGGCTGAAAAAGAAGTCGCTGCGCAGCAGGCCGAAAAGACCGTACGCGATATGCAGCAACAACTCATTTTGCGCCAGCACGAGGTGGCGGAGGTTGGGGAAAATGTTACAAAATTGCGGGTGGCCATGGGGCAGTCCCAGGAACAGCGCACCGCCCGAGCACGCGAGTTGACCGTTGCGGAATCGGCGCTGCGGCACGCCGAGGCCGAGCTTTCCCAATTGAATCGAGAGATTGGCCAGGTGGACGCACGCGTGGCGGCGGCCAAAAAGAGTGCGGAGGATTGCACACGCGAGATAGAAAATCTGGAATCGCGCCGGGGTGCGGCCGCCCGGCTGGTGGATGAACAAAACGGGCATCTGGCTGGACTACGCGATCAATTCCAACAGGCCACGGTCGGCCTGGATCAGATGGAATCGCAACATGCCCAGGTGCAGAAGCTGGAACATACCCTGTCGCTTTCCGAGAATGAAGTAAGCGTTCGGCTGGAAACCTTGGTGGAACGGACCGCCGACGAGTTGCAATTAAATCTCGTGGAGGCGCACGCTACCTATCAGGCAGTGGAAATGGACTGGGATGCGGTAGCTGCGGAAATTAACGACCTCAAGGGGCGGATGGCTCGGCTGGGCAATGTGAACATTGATGCGATTGATGAACAGGATAAGCTGGAAGAACGGCAGAAATTTCTTTCCGGCCAAATTGCTGACATTCAAGATGCCAAACGGCAGTTAGAAGAATTGATCGCCCGGATTAATGAAGATTCCCGCCAGAAGTTCATCGATACCTTTGAGAAGGTACGCGTGGAATTTCAGGAGATGTTCCGCCGGCTTTTTGGCGGAGGACGGGCGGATATTGTCCTGGAAAATCCGGAGGATGTGTTGGAGTCAGGTATTGATATTCTGGCTAAACCGCCGGGGAAGGAACAGCAATCCATCAGTTTGCTTTCCGGCGGAGAGAAAACACTGGCCGCGGTGGCTGTGATCATGGCGATTTTCAAAAGCAAGCCGTCGCCATTTTGCATCCTCGATGAAGTGGACGCCGCGTTGGATGAGGCCAACACTGGTCGCTTTGCCGCGATTGTCAGCGAATTTATGACCACCAGTCAGTTTATTGTCATCACACACAACAAAGCAATGATGAATATAGCCAGTTTACTCTACGGTGTGACGATGCAGGAACAGGGTGTGAGCAAACGGGTGGCGGTTCGCTTTGATGGCAAGGGTTTGCGGGAGGCACCGGAACCATCACCGACGGTGGCGCTGGCTTCCGAGGCCGCTTAAGCCCATGATGCCGCATTTCTGATAGGGTGGTCGCGGACAGTCGCGTACCAAGGTGTATCCATGAACCCAAGGAAACTAAACCGGCGATTTTTCAGCCGGGGCGCGGACCTCGTTGCTCCGGATTTGGTGGGGGCTGTGTTGGTGCGTCGCGTGGAGGGTGTGCTGCGGCAAGCACGCATCACGGAGACCGAGGCCTACGTAGGCACGCACGACTTGGCGTGCCACGCCTCCAAGGGTTGCACCGCCCGTACGCAGGTGATGTTTGGTCCGCCGGGGCATGCTTACGTTTATTTCATTTATGGCATGTACTATATGTTCAATATCGTCACCGCCCCGGAGGGCGATCCCCATGCGGTGCTGCTGCGCGCCGGGGAGCCGCTGAACGGCTGGAAGGCGGACCTCGGCGGTCCGGGCAAACTGGCCCGAGCCTATGGTATTACCTTGGCCGATCGCGGATTGGATATTACCGGCGATGATTTATACCTACTCAAGAATTTCCGGCATCATCCGCCCCTCAGGATCACGCCGCGTATTGGTGTGGATTACGCCGGGGCTTGGCGGATGGCACCGCTGCGATTTATCGAACAGACCGATCTGTCGTGAGGGGAAGGATGTTCGCGTGGTATCAACCCACGGTTTCCGGTGAGCGGTTCAATTCGTTGATGGAGCGGCGGCCAGCAAAACCGGCGTCGACTTCGTGCCAGCAGCTTAGACTGGTTTCGCCCAACTGCCAGCAGAGAAGTATTTCCCGACCCTCGAAAATTGCCGGAAAATCCAGCAGGCCGCGGGCGGGGTCTTTGAGTTCCACCCCGATCGTGGAAAGTTCGGCAATCAGGCGGACCATATCGCGGGAAAGACTTTCGAATTTGCGCCCCAGCCCAACTTCGTCAAGTTCCGCATTCTTTTCCGTTAAGCTGGTGCCGGCCCATTGAATCAGTTCGCGCCGTTGCATTTCCACGGCCTGAATATCGCTGGCAATGCGCCGCACCAGTGGCAGTGCCCGCATGGCTTGAGCTATGGTGAAGTATTTGCGATCCGACCGGGGGACGGCTCGCGAATCTACCGCGGCATCAGCACTGTTGAAACTGTTCATAGTTGCGTTCCGATTCCGTATTTTACCGGCTGGCCCATCACGCCACCGCCATGCTGGTCCGGGGCACAAAAACGGACCATTATACACTCTGCCATCGGCATCATCGGTCCGAAAACTTAAAACATTACGGACCAGCCGTTCAATTATAGTCGGCCACCATAGGGTTTAGGTGGCAGCGGAGCGTGCTCTTCAGGGAGATTGATGTTTCGTTGTCGGAGCAGCCATGGTGGTCGTGGGGGAGCCGATGGGAAAGTCCTTTGGGTGCTGCGCATACCAGGCAAAAACCAGGCTATAAGCGTCGGCACGATGGGCCGGAGCCAGCAAACATACAGTTTGTGAACCCGGCAAATGTTGGCAGCGAAAGACGCATGGATGGCCCTCAATGGAGATTTTGGCTAGACCAAAAGTATTGACGCGGCGAAACAAATCGGGAAAAAACACCGGCTGCCAGTGGTGGTTGAAACGCACGATAATCAATTGGGTTTTGGGTGGAAAATCAGGCCGCTGCCACAAGGGTTGTACCGGATAACGAAAATTATGCTGCTGAAACGTATAGGCTCCGTACGGATTTTTGCGGTAGGCGGGATACAAAGAACGCACGCCCGCAATCATGCGGGTGTGAGGGTGTTCTTGGCGCCAGAATCCCCAGGTTACCAATTGGCAGGGCACCACCTGCAAAGTAACGCGGCGTTGTGCCGCCGGGCCGGCAATAGCGCGGCCTTGGATCTGGCTCCACAGGCTTTCCTGTTGGCGCTGGGGTTGGCGGTCATAGAGGAGTGCATTGGATTGATACACCAGGCCGCTATAGCCGAAACGCAGTATTTGTCCAGCGACTTGTCGCCGAAACACGATGGCGGAATTACAAAAACCGTCGTAGGTAACAGCAATGGGCACAGATCCCAGCCGATCATTAACGATCTCATGCCAGTTGAGCATGGCAATGGGATAGGCTCGGGCCTGGCCGTGAATCACAACCCCAATGACACGATTGGGCGCTGCGATAAAGCCGCCGCTGTCGCGCATGGAATTATTCAGAGATTGGACCTGTTTCACGGAAAGGGTTCGTGGTCGATTCAATGGTGAGAGTCCATTTTTGACATTGCCGGAGGCCAGTATTTGTCGGCGTGGCACCAGGCACGGCACCAGGTTGAACCCATAGGAAGCTACGTGCTTGCCATCACCTGTGGTGGTGAAAAAGTGGCCATGCCAAAGGGGAATCGCCAGATTTTGGATGACTACGGCGAGGCTGAAGATTCCCAACAGCGTGATAAGCCACCAACCGTGAGCAAAAAAACGCGAGGCGAATTTCATAATGCATCTCGGGCCAAAGCATCGGCGGCCTCGATGACCGCAACGAACGAGCGGAGCTGTCGCCCATGATCGTAGGGTTCAATTCGGCGGCGGCTGCCCATGGTCGGCAAGCAAAGGTTTTGCCGCAGTAACCGCGGCTTGAGCGCTGGAATTCCAGCGACCCTGATGATGGGCACTTTGGGCCACCATCACGACCAGAATAAGCGGCAGGTAAGTAACGCTGGCCAGAAAAACCCGTCGCGCCGCTTCCCTGCTGGGATTGCGCATCATTTGCGCGGCCAGGTACACCATGGCTGTACCGGTGAGGATGGCCACGGGTGTATACCAGCCACCTGTGATTCCCAACAAGGCCACCGCCAGAGTTATTGGAATAAGGGCCAAGCTGTAGGCCAAAATCATGCGGCAGGTTAACGTGCCGCCATTTTCGACCAGCGGCAGCATTTTGAAGCCCGCCCGCCGGTATTCTTCGCGATACATCCATGCCAGTGAGAGAAAATGCGGTATCTGCCACACAAACAGCAGTGTGCCCAGCAGAAGTGCCGGCACGGTGATGTGGCCGGTCGCGGCGGTAAAGCCCATCATGGGTGGAATGGCACCGCATACCGCACCCACCAGCGTGTTAAGGGAGGTGCGGCGTTTCAACGGTGTGTAAACAAAGGCATAAATTCCCAAGTTTAGCAGCCCCAGCAAGGCCGTGAGCAAGTTGACCAGAAACAGCAGCATGGCGGTTCCGGTGATGGCGGCAATTCCGGCTAAAAGCCACGCCGCAGCAACCGACATCCGGTGCGTCGGCAGAGGGCGATTTTTGGTGCGGTTCATGCGTGAATCGGGTTCTATTTCGAGAATTTCGTTGATCGCCGCCGCGCTCCCGGCGAGCATCCAAGTGCCCATGACCGTATACAAAAGCGTCAGCCAGGTGATATGGCCCGCCGATCCAAGAATAAACCCGACGCCCGTGGTAATGACCACCATCGCGGTAAGGCGAACTTTGGCCAGTTCCATCCAATCCGCCACCAGATGGTTAGATGTTCTGGTGGGGCACTCAAGAATATCGCTACCGGCCATAAGTAAAATCCCAGGCAATCATCAGCCGATCCATCATAGGCCACGCCGGAGCGATTGTAAATTGTCGGTTTTCGCGGGGTGGTAAGCCGGCACCGTCGCATGGTATTTTCGCCTGACAACCATTAAACTTTTAGATTGAGCGTCGGAGTCGGGGTGTTGGATCGCCCCATCGATTAAGGAGAAATGAAAGATGTCGCAAGATGCTGCGAAAGCCCATGTCCGGATTGAAAAGGATTCCCTTGGTGCGCTCGAGGTTCCCGCGGACGCTTATTACGGCGTGCAATCCTTGCGGGCCATGCATAATTTTCCCATTTCCGGCCAAGCGATGCCGAAATCTTTTATCAAAGCCCACGCTTTGATCAAAAAAGCCGCGGCCATGACCAACCATGAGTTGGCAATGTTGGATGCCCAGCGGACGGGGGCCATTTGCCAGGCTGTAGATGAAATCGTCGCCGGTGAGCTCGCGGATCAATTTCCGGTGGATGTTTATCAAACCGGTTCGGGTACCAGCACCAACATGAATCTTAATGAGGTGATCGCCAGCCGGGCCAATGAAATTCTGGGCGGCAAACGCGGCGATAAGGCTCCGGTTCATCCCAACGACCATGTCAACATGGGCCAATCGAGTAACGATACCATTCCGACCTCGTTGCATGTGGCGGCGTTGATGGAAATGCATCAGACCCTGCTGCCCGGCATTGCCCGGCTGCAAGTGTCTTTGGAAAAAAAGAGCCGTGAAACCTGGGCCGTTATTAAGACCGGCCGCACCCACCTGCAAGATGCCACGCCGATTCGCATGGGGCAGGAATTTCTGGGCTACGCCGGGCAAATGCAGCGTGCCGCCGAGCGGATTAAAGCGGCGGCCGCGGATCTTTCGGAAGTGGCCCTGGGCGGAACCGCCGTGGGTACGGGTATTAACGCCCATCCCAAGTTTGCCCCACGCGTTTGCCAATTGCTTTCCCAATGGCTGAAGCTCAACCTTCGGGAAAGCAGTAACCATTTTCAAGCCCAGGCCACCTTGGATGCCGCCTGCTTTGCCTCCGGTGTCCTGAAAACCGTGGCCGTCAGTTTGACCAAAATTTGCAATGACATTCGCTGGATGAGTTGCGGTCCCCGGGCCGGGCTGGGCGAAATCGAAATTCCCGCGGTGCAGCCCGGCAGTTCCATTATGCCTGGAAAGGTAAACCCGGTGATTGCGGAAAGTGCTTTAATGGTAGGTCAGCGTGTGATCGGTAATGACGCGACCATCACGGCGGCGGCCTCGGCGGGTAATTTTGAGTTGATCGTGACTATTCCGGTGGTGACGTTGGCCCTGCTGGAATCCATTACGCTGCTGGGGCGGTCCGCCGACAACTTGGCCCGGCAATGTGTGGATGGCATTACGGCCACCGCACGCGGGCCGCGGTTGGTGGAAGCGGGCTTGATGTTGGCCACGGCGCTGGCTCCGGTTGTTGGGTACGAAAAGGCGGCCGCTATCGCCAAAGAAGCGGCGAAGACCGGCCAAACCATCCGCGAAGTTGCCGCCGCCACCACGACGCTTTCCGCGGCGCAGTTGGCTGAATTACTCAATCCGGCCACCATGGTAGAACCGTCGGAGCGTGTACTGCCGACTGCGGGCTAACGGTGCAGACGGGCGATGGGAATTGCGCATGGAGATTGGATGGGGGGAGTTGGGTGGCATTTGAATCGCGCGGACTGTAATATAATGTGGTGTGAACGTGCTTTTTCAGGAAAATTGCGATGGCGGTGAAGAGTTTTAAGGCGGATATGGCCCGCCGGGCAATCTTGAAATGGATTAAGACTGGCCGTTTCAAGCCCGGCGACCAGATGCCGGCGGAGCCGGCCCTGGCCAAAGAATTGGGGATGAATCATGTTACCCTGCGGCGGGCTTTGGCCGAGCTGGCTCGTGAGGGGATTATTACCAAACAGGAACGGGTGGGCAATTTTATCAGCATGGCCGCCGAACCGCCGTTGGCCACCGGGGTAGGAGTGCTGTTGCCGCTGTGGTTGCGGCGTATACCCTCCTACAATGCAACAGGGATGGTGCTGCAAGGGGTGCATCGGGTCATGGATGCGCGGCGCTATGATGTGCATGCTTTATTTTATGAGGAGGGGAGGCTTTGGGCGGATGTTGGCAAACTTGTGGTGGATAAACGTCTGGGTGGGGTTATTGTGGAGGGGAGTCGTCGCGACGATTTGCAGCCATTGATAGATGGGGGCGTCAAGGTGGTGGCTCTTTCACCCGACCCGGTGGAATGCGCTTCGGGCGTCTATTGGGTGGATCAGGACCATGTGGCACCGTTCCGGCAGATACTCGAAAGGCTGTTGCAGTTGGGCCATCGGCGAGTTGCGATATTGCTCTACCAACGCATGAATTGGGGAACGGTGCTGCGCGATACGGCCCGCTTTGTGTTTGAGGAAAAGGAATCCGCGCAGGCCACCGCCGCCATTGTGGAATTGCCCAACCCAACATCGAGTGAAGATTCCGTGCCGGTGGATTTACGGGCCTTGGAGCCGTTGTTCGACGGGGAAAATCCGCCTACGGCCATATTGGCCCCTGACGAAATTACGACCAATGCGGTGTTTCGTTTTTTACAGCAACGCGGACTGGAGATTCCGAGGGAGGTTTCCCTGGCGGCTTTTGAAAATTATGCGCCGGCACTCAATCCGTTGCCGCTGACTTCCGTTGATTCTCTGGCATCACGCCGGATGGCGGTGAATGTGGCAGCCACGATGTTGCTGGGACTGTTGGAGGGCCATCCGCCGACGGGGCGGGGCATCACGGTTGAAGCGAAGGTGCGTTGGGAAACGTCCATTGGGCCGGTAGCCGGAAAACTGATCAAGGCTTGAGGGTGTTCCACAACAAATCTTTTCCTGATGGGGCTTGGCGGCGGGATTGGTATGTTGTGTTGGTGTAGATGCCTGAGCGGTCAAGGCGTGGTGGCGCGGGTTGGAGCTGAGGGTTTTTGGGGGTAGAATTGGGTTGCAATGGATGGGCTTCGCATGGTATACTCTGATTGGGGTGTATAACTTGAAACGGGCCGGCCCATAGGGTGAATGGTTGTTAAGGAGATGTTTATGGTCTGCAACGCTTTTCATCCGCAGGGGGCGGGTCGAGCCTGTACGCGGGCCCGTCGCAATGTCCTCGGGGCGGTTATTGCAGCGGGGTTGGCGGCAAGTCTGCCGGGGCGCGGCTTCGCCGGCATCGTGGCAGCCCCGGCTAACGTTACGGCCACAAACGGGGCCACGGATAACGCCAGTGTGGGCGGATATTTAGCCGTGAGCGCGCCGGTTGTGACTGGCACGAACGGTTCTGACGGTCAGAACGGCGGCGCTGTCACCATCACCAATGCGGCCACGGGTGAAGCGACGCAATACCTCAAACTCTTCCAGCTTGCGCACGGAGGGTACGGTGGCGCGGGCAACGCCGCACTTCCGGCCGGAGCTGGTGGCGAGGCATCCAGCAGCTTGTCTTTTCCGGCTGGCCAAACTGTCTTCCCACAAGATGCGTTGACGCTTGGGAGTACCAGCGCTGGCGGCGGCGGTGGGCAAATGGCCGCCTCGGGCGGCTCCGGCGGGGCGGGTGGCTACGCATTTTCATCCTCTGGCGCTGTTCTCTCCTCAACCAGCTACGCCAATATAGGTGCGGCAGCGGTGGGGGGGACGGGCGGCGAGGGCGTTGGGGGTGCCGACGGCGGGGTGGGTGGAAACGCCAATGTATCAGTTTCCGGTAGGTTCACGGGAATCGGCACAGGCAGCTACTTTATGCTCAAGCCCTTTGTTAACGAGCCAGGTGCCAGCTATAACGCCGTGTCGGGCGGCATGGGAGGGTCAATTGAAGAAGGTACGACGGCCAGCACCGCGGGCACGGGAGGGTCGGCAAGTGGATCAGCCAGTGGTGAAACCACCAATGGAGCTACACTGTTCATTGAAATGATGGTCGAGGGCGGTGACGGTGGGAATGTGTTGTATCAGCCGGGAAGCCTCGGCAATGGTGGAGCCGGAGGCACGGCCAGTGTTGGGTCTGTTTCCGGTGTCTCCGACAGCGGTTACGTGCATGTAGACGCCACGGTTGAAGGGGGCACTGGCGGAAACGGTCCGGTAAACGGTCTCTCGGCAGGGAATGGCGGCAACGGCGGTACCATCACCCTGGCCTCGAATGCCGTCAACGGCAGCACCCTCGGAAAGCTCAATCTCCAGCAGGGGGCCTTCGGTGGAGGGGGCGGCGCTGCGTCCGTTGGAAAGGCAGGTTCAGGTGGGGCGGGATCAAGTACGTTCGTCGTAGGTGCCGCCACGCTCGCGCAGACCCCTTCGAGCCTGAGCATCATGTCGGTTGGCTCCGGTGGTTATGGCGGCCAAACCTACGCTACACAAGGCATCGCCGGTAATGGTGGGAACGGGCAAGCCCTGGCCGCGGAATCTGGAGTTAGCACGACCGTTGAGGTCTCGGCGATCGCAACCGGCGGTGCCGGTGGTTTGGTCAATGATAACCTTGGCAATGGCGGGAATGGCGGATCGGCTAACGCCAGCGGATCCGCCCAGAACCCGGGAGACGTTGGTGCTGTTACTGTGGATTCCAGCGCTACCGCTGGTTCCGGCGGAACGCCAGCCGTGGGAATCAGCAGTCTTCCGAGTGGTTCGCTGATTCCGTCAGGCGGAGGCGGTGGCAATGCCAAGGCCGTCGGGACCGCGACCGGTGCGGGTGCCGTCAACGTGACGGCGTACGCCGGTGGCGGGTCTGGCGGCAGTGCGGCGTTGGCTAACGCGGCTACCTGCGGCAACGGGGGTTACGCGACGGCTTCCGCCAGTGGTGCCAGCGCTGGTGGTGCGATTAACGTCCAATCCACAGCTAACGGCGGGGCTGGCACGATCTGGGGAACCGGGTTAGCCGACGCCACGGGTTCGGGCACCAGCGGGCAGGTTGTGGCCAGCGCCGGTTCTGGGCAACTGGGCATCACGGGCGTCTCGGCGATAGCCTCCACATCGGTCTTTACTGGTTCGACATTCCAGACCGAGGCCTTCGCCAGCAGCGGTACAGCGAGGGCCGAGCCGTCAATGGCCAGCGGCCTGAACGCTGTGGCCTATATCGTCAGCCAGCCGCTGTCGAGCGGAAACCTCGGTAACGTGACGCTTGCGGTAAGCTCGGCCGGGGCGCAGGAGGCTACGTACGTGGCCATGGTGGGCTGGAATTTCGTGCCCCAGAGTTCCGCGGCTACCGCCGCGGCTTTGGATAATCTGGTCATCCATTTCGGCGGAGTGACGGCCACGGGGAACGGAACCGTATCATTCATTATGGGGAGTGGCCCGCAACGAATACTTTATAACGGCGGCCTGCAGAACGCCACTTTCAACCAAGCCGTTACCTATTTCCAGAATCGGACAATACGGCTTGGCTCCTTCAACAACATCAACGGGACGTTTGAGACGAATGGAGTGGGATTTGAGTTCAGCTTGGGGTTCGAGTTACAGGTGACGATGGATACTGCCGGCTCAAGTTTTGATCCCGTTTTCACGGTCAGCAACCAGCCGACACCCGAACCGGGGGCGCTGGGGTTGCTGGCGGCGGGCGGTTTGGGGATGCTGCTGGTGAAGCGGCGGCGAACGGCGTAGGCCAATATGGAGATTCCCGCCGCTCTGATTTTCTGGGATGGGGCTTGGGAGGCGGGATTTTTATGGTATATTGTGGTAATGTAAGTGTTGGGTTGGCAAGGCGGCGCAGGAGGATTATGATGTTGCAGGGTTTGAAGTTTTCTTCAGGGGGCAGAAATTTAATTTTGCGATGAGCGGCCGACAGAGCCTTGGGCCAACGGTTGTGTCACGGCGTTGCCGCACGGGCGGGTGGTGGCGGCACGGTGATCCAAAGCACCCGCCGAGTGGTGGTGAAACTCTCCGGCGACTGGCCATGGTCGTATCTCTACCAGAAGGCCAGCCGGCGTTCCAATACTTTGCTCTTCACCGCCTGACAACATGACCACTCGATCGGCCAATGGGAGGTAAGGGGACATGCCGCGCTGAACAGCCGAAAAACCGCAATAATATACACAACGAATATATACCCTTGAATATGTGAACGTTCCTGCCACACCGTGAATAATCCGGGTTAGGCCCCCGCGCACGACTAGCGATGTGTCGCCAAGCCCCGGAAGCGGTATCCAGCGCCCATAAAAGCCCTTTGGTAAAAAACCGGCTCAAACGGCACCAGCGATTTCACCCGCATTTCATTCCCACCAGATCTTCCTGGCTTAACATGGTGGAGCGGTGGTTTCGTTATATCACCGACAAAGCCATTCGAAGAGGGGGCTTTACCGGCGTGCCCGCCCTGATTACGGCGATTGAGCGTTACCTGACGGCGCACAACGCTAAGCCAAGAATATTTACCTGGACCAAAGATGTCGACACAATTTTGGCCAAGGTTACCAAGTGTAAATATGCGTCAGGGACACCACACCAGAGGATTTCAAATACATCACTTTGGCCGCCACGCCCCGTGCCATTTGTTACACCGTTTGCCTTGAATCATCCAGGGCGGTGGGATATACTTTTTCGGTGACTTGGTTCGTTGTGAGCCTGGTATGCCGTGAATGGCTACAGTAATTTTCGTTGCGGCTGTCCAGAGAAATTTGAGGAGGCTTTTGTGGATTCTGAGAATGAGGACCGTCCGGTTGGAGGCAGGGCTGGGCTTACCAGTCGGAGGAGGTTGATCGGGGTCTGGGCAGCCTTGGCCGTGGCCCTGCTGGCGACGTTAACCGGCTGGTGGCTTTACAGTCGCTGGAGCTGGGGCTTGCTATCGGTCGGTGTCCGAGCGGTGCATCAGCAACATTACCATCGTGCGATGATTGATTTTCGCAGGGCGGCGGCGGCGGGGATTGGGCCGGCGATGGGCGACATTGGCGTGCTGTATGCCCGTGGTCAAGGCGTCCCGCGGGATTACGCCAAGGCGATGGCGTGGTTTCGCAAGGGCGTGGCGGCCGGGGACGGGGGCGCGATGGGCGACATTGGCGTGCTGTATGCCTGTGGTCAAGGCGTCCCGCGAGATTACTCCAAGGCGATGGCATGGTTTCGCAAGGGCGTGGCGGCCGGGGACGGGGGCGCGATGGCCGGGATTGGCGGGCTGTATGCCTGTGGTCAAGGCGTCCCGCGAGATTACTCCAAGGCGATGGCATGGTTTCGCAAGGGCGTGGCGGCCGGGGACGGGGGCGCGATGGCCGGGATTGGCGAGCTGTATGCCCGTAGCCAAGGCGTCCCGCGGGATTACGCTAAGGCGATGGCATGGTTCCGCAAGGGTGTGGCGGCGGGGAGCGGTCGGGCGATGGCCAATGTTGGCGTGCTTTATGCCCTGGGGAACGGCGTGCCGCGGAGCTACGGGAAGGCAATGGCGTGGTATCGCAGGGGTGTGGCGGCGGGGAGCGGTCGGGCGATGACCAACATTGGCGTGCTGTATGCGCGTGGTCAAGGCGTCCCGCGGGATTACGCCAAGGCGATGGAATGGTTTCGCAAAGGCGTGGCGGGCGGGGCCGGGAGCGCGATGGATGGCATGGGCGATCTCTACGAAAAGGGTCGGGGCGTGCCGCGAGATTACTTCAAGGCGATGGAGTGGTTTCGCAAGGGCGTGGCGGCCGGGGACGGGGGCGCGATGGCCGGGATTGGCGAGCTTTATGCCCGTGGCCAAGGCGTGCCGCGGGATTATGCCAAGGCAATGGCGTGGTATCGCAGGGGTGTGGCGGCGGGGAGCGGTCGGGCGATGACCAACATTGGCGTGCTGTATGCGCGTGGACAAGGGGTCCCGCGAGATTACGCCAAGGCGATGGAGTGGTTTCGCAAAGGTGTGGCGGCGGGAATGGGGCGAGCCATGGGCAACATTGGCGTGCTCTATGCCCTTGGCCACGGTGTACCGCAAGATTACGCCGAGGCGATAAAATGGTATCGCAAAGCGGCGGGGGCGGGGGATGGGGATGCGATGAAAAATCTTGGTCTGCTTTTTGAAAATGGTCAAGGGGTCCCGCGAGATTACTCCAAGGCGATGGAGTGGTTTCGCAAGGGTGTGGCGGCCGGGGACGGGGGCGCAATGGATGGGATTGGCGGGCTGTATGTCCGTGGTCGAGGCGTCCCGCGAGATTCCGCCAAGGCGATGGAGTGGTTTCGCAAGGGCGTGGCGGCCGGGAGCGGGGGCGCGATGACCAATGTTGGCGTGCTTTATGCCGTGGGGAACGGCGTGCCCCAGAGCTACGTGAAGGCGATAAAATGGTTTCGCAAAGGTGCGGCGGCTGGAATTGGGCGAGCCATGTGCAACATTGGCATGCTCTATTCCCTTGGCTGCGGTGTACCGCAAGATTACGCCAAGGCAAAAAAATGGTTTCGCAAAGGTGCGGCGGCGGGGGATGGGCGGGCGATGACCAACCTTGGTCTGCTTTTTGAAAATGGTCAGGGTCTGCCGCAAGACTACGCCAAGGCGATGGAGTGGTTTCGCAGGGGCGTAGCTGTGGGGGACGGTGGTGCGATGAACAATCTTGGGGGACTTTATATGAATGGCCTAGGTGTACCTCAGGATTACGCCAAAGCGATGAAATGGTTTCGCAAAGGTGCAGCGGCGGGTAATGGGCGGGCGATGACCAATATTGGCACACTCTATGCCTTCGGCAACGGCATGCCCAGGAGCTACGCCAAGGCCATGCAATGGTGGCGTAAAGGTGCGGCAGCGGGGATTGGCCTTGCGATGACCGATCTTGCGTGGCTTTACGGTGATGGCCTTGGCGTACCGCGAGACCGCACCATGAAGATGTACTGGCTGCAAAAGGCGGAAGCCAGCGGAGATCCGGGGGCCGCCGCTGTGGCCAAGCAGGCGATTGCCCAGATCAGGCAGGCGCAAGGCTCGCGCAAAAGCGGGAGATAATCGGCTTGGCCCCCCCGGCCAGGGAAGGGGCGACAGGGGAGGTAGACTTAGTCGCGAGTTATGCAGCAATTTATATTTACATTTGTATGCGTATAGGCGGATCGTCTGTGAATGTGAGGTGTAAGCGTCCTGTTAACCCCATCTGGCGGGAATTTTCAGGAGGTGTAGATTTTGATTCGTCGATAACGAAAAGAGTAATCGATGGATCAATGCAGTGGATTTTCCATAGTCGAACGGCGTGCGTTCTGGCGGATGGCGGTGGAGTTGCAGAGGGAAAGCGGAATGACCGGGGCGGAGTTTTGTCGGCGGGAGCAACTCCATGCCAAAACCTTTTGGAAGTGGCGGCAGCGTCTGGCGTTGGCCGCCGGTGGCGACGGCGTTGGCGCGGTGGGCACGGCAGAAGCTGTTGGCGAAGATTGGGGCAGGGGGATAGCTCCGGCGAGCGGAAACGCCGATGCGGTGAATCCGTTATTCCTGCCGCTGCAAGTCCAGACCGAGTCGATGGAGCCTCCGGTGGGGCACGGTTCGGGGGCGGATCGGGTTCCAGGTGTGGACGGAGTGGATTGTGGCGGCGTGGTTGGTTGTGGATATGCGGTGGAGATTATTC
>JAJYZF010000181.1 GCA_021800165.1 Planctomycetota bacterium
GTTGGAGCCAAGCTGCCGCAGTATATTCGCCGCGACCGTTTCGCCGCCATTTTCCAAGGCCCGAATCAGATGCTGCGCGATTTCCCAATGCACCAGCCGTTTATCCGTGGCGGGACTCCAATCCGACGGCAATTCGCTGCGCTTAAGCAACCGCACCTTGCCGCTGCGCGCGGTGATAATGCCGGCTTCAACCAGGCCGTTGACGGCGGTATTTTTAGCCCGGCTAAGGGTTTCCGCCTCGCCGAACGGCCCATCTTCCATGCCAAATTGCTCAAACCACGCCAGCGCCCACCGGGTGTCGGCGTCAAATTCGCCTTCCTGCTGGGCCAGGATTTCGTCGAGCAACTGGTTGATTAACCCCAGTGCCGCGCGCACGCCCATCGCTGAGCCATCGGCTTCCATGACTTTGGCATAGTGTGTGAAAATGGCCATGCCGGGTCCGATGGAGGCCTGGGCCAGATCCACCGGGGCGATATTGCCGGCCTGCAGGTGGCGGAGAGCATCGGGCAGCTCTTTTTTCAGTGCGGCCAGAAATTCGCGCCGCGTTGCCACCGGCGCATCAGCAGGCCGAGGCCGACAGGAAAGGACGATGGAAGAGGCCAGGGCGTTTGTACCCGCTCCAACCATCCGGTTGCCAAGTTCTGTCCGCATCGGCCAAGTACCAGTAATGGCGAAGCCGGAATCAATCAGGCCAGAGAGCATCGTTTCCCAACCGGTGGATACATGTTGGGACTGGGGGTCGGCCGTCTCGCCATGCAGGTTTGAACTGGTTTGGGGGGCGTGCGTCTCGCCCGCCTGTTCTTTCTGGCGGCCAGGATGGCCGCCCCCCAGCTCAGCCTCCGTCCCCTCGGTTTGTTTGAATGCATAAAAGACCGTCATGGGAAATTCCACCGGCTGCACCTTGCGTATATTTTCAAACACTTTACCCAGGCCGTTTTCAAAAAATTCCTGCGCCTTTTCCTTGCCGCCATGGCGATAAGGCGATGCAATTAATTCTTCCGCCTTGGGCGTCAGGAGTGTATTGAATAATTCTGGATAAATATCTCCCAGTGATCGCCGCAGCCAGACATAAAAGAAATCTGAAAGATCGGCGTAGCCGATGTTGTCGTAATAGGGCGGGTCAGTGCATATGATGTGGGGCACCCCGTTCGCGCCCGTTTCCGCGCTACGTTGAAACGCTGCTGCCCCTAGGCTGAGCAATAGTGCCGGTGTATGTGAGATTGCGTCAGAAATGCGATCGATAAACATCGAGAAATTTCCGCAACTTCCGCTAAAGGGTGAGGCCTCAGCGAAATCCCAGACCATTGGAATCGCCTGGCGTGCGAAGGTTTCCCGCAATGCTCCTCGGTCGCTCATCCAACTGCATAGGGCCGACCAGATGTTCGCCGCCTTATCCACCGCAAAAGCCAAATAGGTCGCCACGGCATCGGCATAGGCTTGGGGGCCGGTGCCACCCTGGCTCAACGGAAGGCCGCCTGGGGGTTGGCTATCCTGGCCGACTGATGAGCCATTGCCCTCTGGGGGTTGGCCATCCTGGCCGACGATCGCCGCCTGTGTGTCGGGCTGGGAGGTTGGCCCTGGGGTCTGCCTGCTGTCGGGCTGGAAGCCCGACCCCCGGATTTTTGGATTGGCTGCCTTGGCATCAACCAGAACTTTCTCGCGGACCTCTTTGACCAGATCGCTGAAAGTCGTCAAAGTTGTAAGCTGGCGGGGAGTGAAAAGGTCACCGACGTTCGGCATCCCGTAGGCCGGTGTCTGGAAGTTTCTATGCTTTACCGGAAGCAGGCAATCCGGCCTCCAACTCGGCCTTGCTGACTCGGCGATCTTGGCATGTGCCGCCACCGGCAAAAGGTAAACGCGGCCCCGCGCGCCTTCCGCAACAATCGCCATAAGGTGCTGACCCATCCGCCCACATTTGCCCTCCGCACGAACGTGGGTAAACGCCATTGGCGATCCACTGATGATACAACGCCCTCCTTTCCGCCCGATTGTACCAATTCCCGGATCAAACCCATCCGGCGGTTTGCCAACACGCACTTCAAAGCGATAGCTGTTATTCTGCCGATCAATAATTGGTTCAACCCACGCTTCTTTGCCCTTTTTCGTGCTCAGCCAAAAGGACCGCACCAGCGGCACATGCGCTCCGCCGACGGCGGGGTTGGGGCTGGCGACAGTGCGTGCCCAAATCCAGGCGATGACTGTCAGCTCCTGACCGACATAAGGCTTAAGGTCCGGCCTGGGGGCGCGGCCATCCTGGCCGCCGTCTTCATGTTTTTACGGGCGGGACGCCCGCACTCCCAGCGACCATTTCCTCCGTAATTTTTACCTTGGGATAAAGATGGCCGATGCGTTTTTCCGCTTCATTGCGCATCCACTGGCCATAATAGCGGACATCTTCAGCCAATCCCTGCGCACCGGTCCAGCCATCTTTCAGGCGAGCATTAGATTCCGGATTTACCGGCGGCATGTTGGCGAATTTGGGCGGAATTTCAATTAAGGCCTTGGTAATCAGAACCGGCACAGGATTCAGGTCGCTGCCGAACGCTCGCAGGCCCAGGCGCTGGGCTTCCAGCGGAATGCTGCCGCCACCACAGAATGGATCATGCACCGGCGGGGCATATTTGACCAGAAATTGGTTTACCGCAGCCGGCTTGGCCAATCGGCAGATAAAATTCCATGCCGGCTCACCACAGATGGTCTGTTGTTTGGACCATTCTTTGGAGTCATAAACTTTGGCGGATGCGATGGATGCAGCGATTTCCGCGCGGGCCTGGTTCAGCACTTTTTCATTGTTGGAATTCTCCCACTTGACCAGTGCTTCCATGATACTGAAAAGCTCGGCCCGACGAACACCGGCACGATCTTCATCGACTGAACCATCCGCGCGGCGAAAATGGGGGTCGGAATCCGGGTCATCCACCAGCGACGCAAACAGCACAGCCCGGCAGGCAGCCAGCGGACGCCGCGCCCACCAAAGGTGCAGCGTGGATGGATGTCCATGCCGAATGGACTTTTCGCGTGCGGATTCGCGGTTGATCGCCTCCAGCGGCAAGGCGACTTCGATAAGTTTTTTGCGATGGGGTGTCATTATTTATTTCGCTTTCCCGGCTTCACCGACAGTTGTTTTCTTAGCGCGGAAACATGTTTCTGTGCCTGCGCCTGGCTCTGGGCCGATTCGTAAAATTCATGCAACTTGGCCTGCAATAGTTGCTTGTCCGGCAGGCGCGTTTGGTAGTCCGCCACAATGGCCGGCGAAGCGGAGCGACTCAGAGCGTATTCAACCACTTCCTCGCGCAGATAAAATTCACGTTCCTCATTCCTTTTGTCGCAGCTCATAATGGCCAGATTGTGGGTCCACGGTAATTCTCTCAGCAGTGCTGAGAGTTTTGCGTCAGCCTGGTACATGTCGAAGAACTGGCGCATCCGCCAGAGATTCTGCGAGGAAAAGCCGCGAGCGTTGGGCAGGCGGCGGCGAATATGGTCAACCAACGCCGCAACCGTTCCCTGTCCCCATCCATCCGCGGCTACTTTCCGGCTGATATGCTTTCCAATCGACCAATACAGATCAATCAAGGCGGTATTAACGGCGGTGACAGCGCGAGTGCGAGCGGCTTGGATCAGTACCAGCACCTCATCGAAGCCGGCTGGTGTTGGCGCCGTTGGGGAATTTTGGGGCATCAAGGCCTTGCGCCGGGGGTGTACTGCTTTTTTCCTCATGCCGGTGCCTCCGCCTGCGCCATTAATTTTACCAGATCATAATTAACGCTGGTGGCTTTGAAATCCGGTTCCTTGTTAAACGGGTTACGGACGTAACGCACGCTTGTCCGGCCATTGTCAATAGTGACAATGGCCAGGATGAATTCATCGGGCTTATTTAAGCCAGTCAAAATCTCATTTTTAGTTATGGTTACGGTTCGCGCGCCCTCAACGCGGCCTTTGACCTCAAGAAAACGCAGCAGGCCGGTTCCCGTGGCCGATTCGATGTCATAACCCAGGTTCTGGTCGCTTACGTCGCGGGGCAGGAATCCAAGGCGGCGTTCGGTTTCCATGGTGGCATCCATGGCGATCTGTTCGGAGTGAGCAATATCGGAAGCGCTTGGGGGGCGGGCATCTTGCCCGCAGGTTGGTTCTGTCGGGCAGGCATCTTGACTGCGGGTTGGTCCTGTCGGGCAGGCATCTTGACTGCGGGTTGGTCCTGTCGGGCAGGCATCTTGCCCGCAGGTTGGTTCTGTCGGGCGGGACGCCCGACCCCCATCCCCATCAGACGCCCGACCCCCATCCATGGCCCGACATTCGGCTTGACGGGCCGGATTCGGCAGGCCGGA
>JAJYZF010000182.1 GCA_021800165.1 Planctomycetota bacterium
CACGCTTTCCGGCGGCCTGGTGGGTTCAACGGCGCTGGTGGTGGCGGCGCGAAATCACCCGCTGTATCTGCTGGGTTGCGGCCTGATCATGGCGGGCTTGCTGGGATTGTTTTATCCGCCGTTTTTCTTCTGGATTATCAACACCGCCCTGCGGTCCATGGGTAAAGCCGCCATTCCACCGAGCCGCCGGTTTAAATTAAAGCACATGATTTATGCCGTGGTGATGTTTTTACCCACATGGCTGTGGGGCGGCGTGGGCTTGTGGATGGCGGTAAGTTGCGTGCACCACGTGAGCATTTTGCATACGTTTGAACTCATCGGCGTATTTGCCCTGTCGGTAAGTTTGGGCATGTTCAGTCTGCTGCCGGGTGGATTAGGCGTGCGCGAGGCAGTGCAGGCACTGTTTATAGCACCGCTTGTTGGTTCGCCGGAATTGGTGGTGGTCGTTGTGGCACTTCCCCGGGTATGTCAAATTCTTGTGGAATTAACATTGGCTATTATCGGCGGCATTGTTAACAGTCGCCTGACGGCCAAATTGCCCGCCCCGCCCCCGGAAGAGCCACGCTCTTCCGCACAACAACCCGCCGGCTGACGCACGGTGGCCGCGCCAGGTCCGCGCGCTGACCCAACAGCCCTTGAGCAACCATCCGAAGCGTCAGGCCCGCCCGTGCTGAAAAGTTTCTAAAAAACTTCTGAAAAAATGCTTGACTATGATGGGCCGAGGGTCTATTAATTAATCGGGGGATGAAGACAAAATAAGCCGTAGACGAGGCAGCCGACGATGTCGGAAAATTTCAAACCTGCGACGTTATCCAAGTAACCGCTGATTTGATCGTATTAAGCGCGGCTTGTCAGCACGGAATGCGTCACTGAATTGGAGCCGGTATTTGGGTAAAAATCGTGGGCCATTATTAAAGGGTTTATTTAAACGCACTCCATCGGGCGCGGTACCGGCCGGACAAACTGAAGAACCGTTGCGCGCCGAACTGCTGGGCATAAATCAATTAGAACAATTGGCGGAAGAACTGGCTAAAGAACATCAGGTTCAACCCAGTGGCGCACCGGAAATTCTTCTGGCCCGCCTGGCTGAGAACAACGTGGTCCTGACGCAGGCGTACGAGCTTATCAGTGACGCCGTGGCCAATGGTCAGATTATTGCGCCGGCATCCGAATGGCTGCTGGATAATTTTTATCTCGTGGAGGAGCAGGTTCGCCTGATTCAGCGGCATTTTCCCAAAGGATACAGCGTGAAGCTGCCCTGGCTGCGCAATGGCCCGCGCGCCGGCTATCCGCGCGTCTACGACCTGATCCTGCGCCTCATCAGCCACCTGGATGGCCGGGTGGACGGCGAAGCACTGGACCGATTTTTGGCGGGTTACCAGCGGATTGCAACATTGACCATGGGAGAATTATGGGCGGTACCGATTATGCTGCGTCTGGCGCTGGTGGAAAACCTGCGCCGGGTTGCGGCGGAAATCGCCAAGGCCCGCCAACATCGAAATTCAGCCAACTATTGGGCGAATCAGTTAATCGACGCGGCGGAGAAAACGCCCGATGATACGATTGTAGCCTTGGCCGCCATGGTAAAAGCCGAGCCACCCCTGTCCAGCGCTTTTATCACCGAACTGGTACGCCGTTTACAGGGACAAAACGCTTCCCTGGCCCTAGCGTTGAATTGGATCAGTCAACTTGTGGCCCGCTCCAGTGAAACCCTTGAATTGCTGGTACAGCGGCAAAGTCGTCGGCAGGCCGCGGACCAGATATCCATGGGGAATTGTTTCGGCAGTTTGCGCTTTATCGACGCCATGGATTGGCGGCAATTTGTCGAAAGCCAAAGTGCGGTTGAAAAAACGCTGCGCGAAGATCCAGCGGGCATCTACGCGGCCATGGACTTCCAGACCCGCGACACGTACCGCCACGTTATAGAAAACCTCGCCGCTTCCAACTTGCTTCCCGAGATGCTGCCTGCCCGCGCAGCGATAGATCTGGCTGCCGATGCCAGCAAGACCCGACCACCCACGGATCGACAATGTCATGTGGGATATTATCTCATAGGTTCCGGCCTGAACCAATTGCAGCAGGTTCTGAAGGTCAAGGCCCCGCTGGCGCGGAAATTCATCCGCTGGGCCGGCGAGCGCCCTTTAGCGTTGTATACAGGCATTGTGGCGCTGTTGACCATCAGCTTAACATTACCTCTGGTGATGATGGCCTCCACCCATGGATGGCTGGCGCTGATGGTGGGATTCTTAGCGCTTTTCCCAATCAGCCAGTTCTCATTGATTCTGGCGCATTATGTGGCGTCTTTGATTATGGTTCCACGGACGCTGCCGCGCATGGATTTTTCAAAGAAGATCCCTGATTCCTGCCGCACACTTATTGCCGTTCCCTGCATGGCCGACAGCGAATCGGAAATTCAGGACTTGTTGGAATCTTTGGAGGTGCGCTATCTGGCCAATCGCGATCCGAATTTATTCTTTGCATTGGTCTCGGATTTCGGCGATGCCCCGCGCCAGGTCATGCCGGAAGATGAAGCTCTGCTGGGCAAGCTGGTCGATGGCATTGAAATGCTGAATAAAAATTATGGCCACGCGGATAACGGGCCGTTTTGCCTGTTTCATCGGCCCCGCCGCTACAACGCCGCTGAGAAAATATGGATGGGCTATGAACGCAAGCGCGGCAAGCTGGAAGATCTCATCAACGTGCTGCGATCAGATCAGCAAGAGGCTTTTCTGGTCATTATCGGGGAACTTGCGTTATTGAGAACGGCCAAATACCTCATCACGCTGGATGCTGACACACAGTTGCCACGCGGCACGGCGGCTGAGCTTATCGGCACCATGGCCCATCCCCTGAATCAGGCGCTTATCAACGCTCGAACCGGTTTGGTGGAGGAAGGCTACGGCATTCTCCAGCCGCGGGTGGCGATCAATCTGCCATCGTCGCAGCGTTCTCTCTTTTCCCTGTTGTATGCCGGCGACCCGGGCATTGATCCGTATACGCGGGCGGTTTCCGAAATCTATCAAGACCTGTTTGGCGAAGGATCCTTTATCGGCAAGGGCATTCTGGATATCGACGTATTCCAGCGCGTCATGTACCGCCGGCTTCCGGAAAATCTTGTTCTCAGTCACGATCTGCTGGAGGGGTGCCACCTGCGGTCCGGACTGGCAAGCGACATTCTGATTTTTGAAGATCATCCGTGGCACTACGGCGCGGAAATCAACCGCCGTCATCGCTGGATTCGCGGTGACTGGCAGATTGCCGGCTGGCTTTTTCCATGGGTACCCGGCGCGGGTCGAATGTGGAGACGCAACAGGCTTTCCATGCTGTCGCGCTGGAAAATATTTGATAATCTGCGCCGCAGTTGCACAGTGCCCGCCACCGTTATCATGCTGTTTATTGCCTGGCTGATTCTTCCCGATCCCGGAGCGTGGACCTTGGCGCTGATAGCGGCCATCGCCGCACCGGGTCTGCTTACCGCGCTATTCGAACTTGTGAGAAAAAGTCCGGAACTACCCCTGGAGACCCATTTGCGATTATGGGGCCTGGGATTCGGGCGACAGATTGTGATTTCCGCCCTGGAGTTAACCTTCCTGGCTTTTCAGGCCGCCTTAAGCGCTGACGCCATCGTGCGTTCCCTGATACGTATGGCCATTACGCGCCGCCGGCTCCTGCAATGGCGAACCAGCAGTGCCGTGCAACGCACCGTATCTTCATCACTTGGCAGGGCTTTTCTATCGATGGGGGCCGGCCCGGTTATAGCGGTGAGCGGATTTTGCGCACTGGTCGCGCTGCGCAGGCCGGTGCTTCTCGACGCTTTACCGCTTCTGTTGGCCTGGCTTCTTTCACCCATGGCGGCATGGGTTCTTAGCCATCCCATTTTAGGGACAACGCTTGAAATGGATGGCTCAACCCAACAATTTTTGCGCATGACCGCGCGGCGGACGTGGCGGTATTTTGAGCAATATGTCACGGCCGCCGATCATCATTTGCCACCGGATAATTTTCAAGAATATCCGGTGCCCGTATTGGCGCGCCGCACCAGTCCCACCAATATCGGAATGGCGCTTTTGGCCAATCTTGCGGCGCTGGATTTCGGTTGGATTTCCTGCGGCACGTTTGTGCTCCGGACCCGGGCCACACTGGCCACGATGGAAACATTAAAACGTTACCGGGGCCATTTTTTTAACTGGTATGCCACCGACACACTGGAACCCTTGGAACCACGGTATGTGTCAACGGTGGATAGCGGAAATCTGGCAGCCGACCTTCTGCTGATGCGTTATGCGCTGGAGGAGTTGGCGAACGCGCCGTTAATTCCTCC
>JAJYZF010000012.1 GCA_021800165.1 Planctomycetota bacterium
ATGAACCATCACAACTTTCCGGCGGGCAGCAGCAGCGCGTGGCCATCGCCCGCTCATTGGTGAACAACCCACGTCTGGTGTTGGCCGATGAGCCGACCGGCAATTTAGATTCCCACACCAGCGAGGACGTGCTGCAAAGCTTCGAAAAACTCAACCGCGAGGAGGGCATCACCATTTTATTGGTGACCCACGACCCCACCGTGGCCGGCCACGCCCAGCGTATCATTCATATTCGTGATGGCCTCATTGAAGCCGGAGCCTTTGCCGCACCGCCGACGGCCGCGGGTGCCGCGGCTATTCCTTTGCCTGATTTAACCACCGGGAAAAAGGGGTAATCCATGCTCAAACTCGTGACCACCTTAAAAACCGCTTTGCGGGCCTTGCGCCGCAATCCTATGCGTTCGGCCCTGACCACCCTGGGCATCATCATCGGCATCGCCGCGGTGATCTCCATGGTGCAAATCGGCGAAGGATCTTCCGCGGCTATTAAACAAACCATCGAAAATATGGGTGCCAACACGCTGATTGTTTTTCCCGGACAGGCGGTCAGCGCCGGCGTAAGTTTTGGCGGGGGCAGTGCCGTCACCCTTACCTCGCAGGATGCCGCGGCCGTCGCCCGCGACTGTCCATCGGTCTTGGCCGCGGCACCGCAGGTGAACGGTCGTATGCAACTGGTACGTGGCGGCCAAAACTGGGTGCCGCAGTTTATCGCGGGCACCTCCCCCGCTTATTTCACCATACGCGATTGGCCGGTGGTCGAAGGACGTGCCTTCAACAACAGCGATGTACTGGGTGTTAACCAGGTTTGTGACTTGGGCCAAACAGTGGTGAAAGAGCTTTTCCCCAGCGGCAAGCCCCTGGGCAAGACCATTCTGGTGCAAAATGTGCCGCTGAAAGTGATCGGCGTGTTGGCTAAAAAGGGTGCCAACATGATGGGCATGGATCAGGATGACATTTTGGTTCTTCCCTGGACCACACTCAAATTCCGCATCTCCGCCAATGCCCTGCAAAATCAAAACCAAAGCAGTGCCGCCACCAGCACTACCACCACCGACCAGCTTTATCCGGAAACCGCGCAAAGCCTCTACCCGGTGCCCTCCGCTTCCGAACAAGCCGACACGCCGCAGCCGGTGAGCTTTCCCAATATCAATTCCATTCTGGTGGCCGTTCCCTCCACTTCGCAGATACCCCAGGCCATTGCCGAAATCACCGCACTGCTGCGCCAGCGCCACCACCTGCAACCCGGCCAACCCGATGATTTTAACATTCGCAACATGGCGGAAATTTCCAACGCTTTAGGTTCCACTTCACGCATGATGACCAACCTGCTTACCGGCGTGGCCCTGATATCGCTGCTGGTGGGCGGGGTGGGCATTATGAACATCATGCTGGTAAGCGTGACGGAACGCACCCGCGAAATCGGTCTGCGCATGGCGGTCGGAGCCAAGCCCCGGGACATCCTTAGCCAGTTCATCCTTGAGGCCATTGTGCTGTGCCTGTTCGGTGGTGCTCTGGGCATCCTCACCGGTCAGGCACTTTCCAGTGCCGTGCAACATCTGCTGCATTGGCCCATTGAACTTTCCATGCCCGCCATGATTGCCTCGGTGGCCGTTTCCGCCGCCGTTGGACTGATTTTTGGTTATTATCCGGCATGGAAAGCCTCGCGGCTCGATCCTATTGACGCACTGCGTTACGAATAACCGCGGTACAGGCCGCGGCTATCCGCCGCGGACCGCTAGCAGGAGATACGCCCCATGTTCAATAAAAACTTACCGCTTCGCACGACCCTCGTGGCTGCGGCCACCATGGGTTTATGGCTTGGTGGCTGCACCGTCGGCCCCAACTTTCATCCACCGCAGGTAGCAATGCCGAAACACTGGTCCGGCGGAAACACCACAGGGACCACCACAGCTTCTACCCACCCCGCCACCGTGGCCGCCACGCAGCCTGCGGCCAAACCCCAAAGCATCATCACCACCAAACGCGCCCACCTGGCCACCTGGTGGACGAATTTTCACGACCCCGAGCTTACCGCCCTGATTCAGCAGGCCGCGACCCGCAACCTCACCATTTTGCAGGCCCAAGTCGCCATCCGCCAGGCTCGCTACGCGCGCGATATCGCCGCTGCCAATCTAGGACCGTTTGTAAGTGCCAATGCTTCCTACCAGCGCAGCGGCACCAGCAATAATTTAACCAAAGCCGGTGGGACACGTTCTACCGGTAACATGTTTCAAAGCGGCCTGAATGGCTCGTGGGAACTGGATATTTTCGGCGGAGTGAAACGGTCGGTGGAAGCCGCCAATGACAATCTCGCCGCCGCCGACGAAAACTCCCACACCGTCATGATCACCCTGCTTAGCGAAGTCGCCACCGACTACATCACCCTGCGCGGGGTGCAGCAGCAATTGTTTGTCGCCCGCACCAACATACATCTACAGCAACAAACGGTAACGCTGACCCGCCGCCAATTCCAAAACGGCCTGAATACCGAATTGGCCCTGGCCGATGCCGAATCGCAATTGGCCACCACCGAAAGCCAGATTGCCCCGCTGCAGACCCAGCAGCAGCAGTTGATTTACGCCCTAAGTGTGCTGCTGGGTCAACCACCCGCGGCACTGGAACGTGAGCTTTCCACGCCCCGGCCCATTCCGCCCGTTCCGCCCAGCGTGCCCATCGGCCTGCCCGCTCAGTTGCTGCTGCGCCGGCCTGATGTGCGGACCGCGGAAAGCCAACTCGCCGCCGCCACCGCCGAAATTGGGGTGGCCACCGCCGAGCTTTATCCTACTTTTGTCATTAACGGCAATCTGGGGTTTTCTTCGCAAAGCGCCGCCAACTGGTTTGATTCCAATTCCCTGAACTGGGGTATTGGCCCCAGCGTTTCATGGGCCATTTTCAGTTCCGGACAAATTGAATCCACCATCCATCAAAATGAAGCTATTCGCGATGAATACTATCTGGCCTACCGCCAAAGTGTGCTCACCGCCCTGCAACAGGTGGATTCCGCCATTGCCGCCTACACCCATGAGCAGGAACACGAAAAAGCCCTCCAGGCTGCGGTAAAAGCCAGCCAACAGGCCACCAAACTCTCCTTGGAGCTTTATAAGGCCGGCCTGACCGATTTCCTCAACGTGCTCCAAGCCCAGCAATCCCTTTATGCCGCCCAAAATTCCCTGGTGCTTAGCAAGCTCGCCCTGTCCAACGATCTGGTGTCTCTCTACCAAGCCCTTGGCGGAGGCTGGCACCGGTAAAAATAAAGGCGGGTCCGCCGGCGGCTCCCGCCCGTCCAGAGATACGGCTTGGCAACTTCATCGGGTCTATTGACTTGCGTCGGCGCTGGTGGCCACAAAGCCGGCGGCGACAACACTGGGAATGACCCCAAATAGACAAGCATTACACCCGGGTGGGGCGTGCCCGACGGCATAAGTCCCGGCGCAGTGTCAGATATGCTTCCAGATTCTCCACGGACATGGTATGGGTCAAACCTCCGCCGATATTGGCGACGAACCGCGGGGCCTGGCAGCCGATCTCAATGCACCGGGTTACCTCGCGCGCGATTTCCGGGATAGATCCGCCGGCCAGCGTGGCGCTGTTGATGTTGCCGATCAGAATTTTATCAGGGTACTCCCGCACCACACGTTGCAAATCGACCAGATATTCAAAGTTAAGCCCCTCCGCTCCGGCCGCAAAGATATCTTTGACAAAGGCGGAGCAGTCGCCGTCGCTGGTGAATATGATGGGAACACCCCGCCGGCGCAGCGGGGCAAAAATGGCCGGATAATGCGGAAATATATGCCGACGATACCAAGCCGGTGGAAAAACCGGCCCACTGGTCATGGTCAGATCATCGTGAAAAATAAATCCCCGAAGTCCTTCCACCTGCGACCACGCGGTGGCAATACGAACCGACACTTCGGCAAAGCGTTCCATCAGCCGTCCGAAGCGATCCTCTTGCATCCCGGCCTCGCACAGAAGCTCAAAACCAAATATCGCCAGCGGCCAATGAAAACAAGTGGTGTAATGATGGGGCAGCGGATAGGCGATTTGGCCGACGCTCTGCAGCATCTGTTCATACTGCCCGGCAAAATCCGCGCGATATTGCTCCACTGTTTTGGGAAAGTATTGCAAAGGCTCGAAAGCCAGGGCCTCATCCACACTCCGCGGCTTGGGAACATGCACAAAATGCCGCCCGTCTTCCTGGTGGACCGCTCCGAAAATCCCCCACTGCACCACCTCCAGCCCCTCCCGCGTTCTTTTGATGGTCTGGCCGTCATCCCAATCGAAAATCTCCTCGTATCCCAAGGCACTGGGCGTATCGGGCAGGGCGGCGCTGGTCGGCAGACCGCCGCCCCATAACAAGTCAATTTCGAATACTTCCGCGATACGCCGAAACGCTTCATTCAAACGCTGCGGCTCGCGCAATGGGTCAATGCCGCTGAAGTGCTTAATGGCCTGGCGTGAGATCCCCCGCGGGTGCTCCATCACCGCGATGCGCTGGCCGTGGTAACCCGGCCGCAAAATGGCCAATCCCAAATCAATTGACATGTTGAAGCTCCCGCCGCAGCAAGCGGTAATAAGCTGCTCCGACCGGTCGGGGCGGTGCCAAAAAATCTTGACGCATGAACAGCATGTTGCCTACTTCCACCGCCGCGCCGGCCCGCCGGGCTGCGGCAAAATATTCCTGCAGGGTTTCCGCAAAGCCGGTCAGATCAAAGGCCACGGGGCACCGCGGTGCGGTGGCCCGCAACATGTGTGCCCGTTGCGTGTGCTCACGCACGTCGGAACCATGCACATCATAAGTTCGGTTGACATCAATGAATTCCGCCAGCCAGGGATGCCCGGCGCACCCGATGTGGCAGGCGTCGGGTTTGAACCGCCACATCAGCCGGTAGAATAATTCATGCACCCGATAAATATAATTTTCCTCGCCGCGCCATTGCGGGTCATAGAGAGGCATATCTGGATGCACTTTATCCGCCTGAAAATCGGTTTTGACGCCACCCAGATCGTAGCAGCCCCAATCGGACGAAAAAAGGCGGTAAAATAGCGGTTCCAGATATTCTTTTTGGGTTTTCGGGTGGGAATAATCCCGCATGCGCCGAACTTGCCGGCCCCACCCTACAACCTGCCCGACCTCGTCCGTGTTTCCGCAGCGGGCACTCCCACCGAGCGAAACTGTCTCCATGGCTTTCACCCCAGCAAATTTCCCGGACAATATTGCTTGACATTCGGACGCACCAACCAGCCCAAATCCTCACCCATGGCATGATCGTAGGTGCGGCTGCGCGAAACCGCAACGATATATTGCTGCCAACGTCGCAACCATTGAGAGGCCAAAGCCGGCGTAAGATCAGTGGTGGCAGCTAAAATATGCCGACCATTGCCATTCTCCCAGATGGCAGCACGGCTAACCCAGCACCAACCAGGGAGGCCTCAAGCAGATTTCTGCGGGAGCGGCTAAAAGTGTTCACCATGGCAGTTCCTTGCCAGCACATTCATTTTTTCCCGGCCGTGTTATCCCGTATTTGATGGGTTCAAAACAGCCGAACCGTTTTAATTTCAAACGGACCGAAATCCAGCGTTATCCCACCCTCTGTTATGGACATGTCCTGCAATACATCTTCCAGCATATTGGCAATTGCGGCCCGCGCGGGCGGCTGTTGAAACTTCAGTCGGGCCTGGCACACACCGCCCTCACATTCGTACAACCGCAGTACCAGACCTCTGCCATCCTCAGCGGGCTTCATAGCTTCAAGGACAATTTGGGAACTGTCAATCTCTACAAAGCTGTATTCCGGCAACCCGGTAGTGCCGCCCCAGCAGGCAAGCCGATGATTGAACTCGTAAGCCGGGCGGACCACCGCCTCGGCGGTAAACGGCCCGGCATGAGCCAGCAAAGCGTAATTCAGGATGTGCCGCCCGGCATCGCCACGCGGATCCGGATGGCAGCCTCCCTTGTGCAGGGAAAGTCGCAAGTCTGAACCATCGGCGGATATACCGTATTTAGAATCATTGAGCACTGCCACACCGAACCGAGCTTCGGAAATATCCGCCCATTTGTGGTGGCACACTTCAAAGCGGGCCCGGTCCTGCGGCCAGTTGCGGTGGTTGGTCCGTTGCAGATGACCAAACTGAATTTCATAACGAATCGCGGGAGCATGAACGTTCAAATGAAAACCCGCCTTGAGAAACGCATGTTTTTCCTGCCAGTCCAGCACAGATTCAAAATCGACGCGCGGCGTGTCCCGGTGAAAGACCACATCCTGGACCAATTCTGAGCTTTGGCCCACGTGGTAATGCTGCCGCAGCCGGAATTGGAGCGGTCCGTCGGCGATGACCTCGCTGCACTTAAGCCGACAGCAAGGTTTAAGTTTAAGCTCTAAGTCGGCGTCAATATCCCAATTATCCCAGGCGGCCGGCACATCTTCGCCGAACAGCAGGGTGTTCAGCGGCAGGCCGGCCCCGCGCAGTTCTCGACCCGTGGGCTTGTAAATAAGCGAGCCGATTTCTCCATTGGCCTCAAAACATGCGGCCAGCAACGGCGTATTGACGTGGGTTTTATCGCCACGAAATGGTGATGCGGTGGTGCTGGGCCGCGTCTTGCCCAACGCTACTTTGGTTACCGCCAGCGGAGCTGCGGTGATGCCGGATAAGACCAGACGCGGCGTCCCGTCCGGATGGGTGACGTGCTGGGCGGTGCAAGCGGGGTTTAGCGGAAAAAAAGCTTGCAGCGGATAATCCAAGTCCATCTCGCCGGTACGCGGCCAACTCAGGCCGTTGAACACACTGATAACATCCGCCTGCACGCGTGGCCCGGCCAAATTGTGGATCAATTCAACGGCCTGTTGAATGGCGGCCCCGGTTTGGACCAAAGATTGGTTATGAACAGCGGGGATACTGGTTCCGGGCAGTATATCGTGGAATTGATTGACCAAAAGCGTGTCCCACAATGTTTGCAGTTGATTCCAGAATTTATCGCGCGGCGCGGCCATCAGCACGGCCACCAGTTCCAGTTCGCGCAGAGCGCTTTCCAGCTTGCGGTTGTGCCGTTTAATCTGGTGCATTTGCGTGAGTGTGCCGCGATGCCCTTCCAGATAGAGTTCGCCGCAATAGATAGGTGGTTTGTGAATTTCGCGGGAGAGTCGGGTCATAAAATCGTGGACCAAGGTGTAACGGGATCGCGGGCAGCCTTGCATATCTAAAACGCGCCGGGCGGCTTCCAACATGTCGGCGTTGGGACCGCCGCCGCCATCGCCAAAACCAAAGGCAATCATCTTTTGCTGCGTTACTTCGCGATGCAGAATGCCAGTGCGCATGACACCGCCGATTGCGTCACCGCCGTAAACGTGCTCAAGAAGGGTTTTGGGATCCGGGTGGCAATGAATGGCCGGGCAATGGCACAGCACCTCGGAACCGTCAATGCCCCGCCATTCAAAGGTATCGTAAGGAAAGGCATTGGATTCGTTCCAGGAAAGCTTTGTGGTCAGAAAATAGCGAATCCCGCACGACCGAAGAATCTGCGGCAAGGCCGCCGAATAGCCGAAGGTGTCGGGCAACCAGAATACATCGCTGCGATAACCGCCTAGATATTCGCGGCAGAAACGATCTCCACGCACAAATTGCCGTACCAGGGCTTCACCACCAATCACATTGGCATCCGGTTCCACCCAGGCCAGGCCAATCGGTTCCCAGCGACCATCTTGAATACGCTGGCGTATGGCGTGGAATATCTCCGGATAATTGGCACGCATAAACTCCAGATGAACCATGGAACTTTGCACAAACAGATATTCCGGATATTGCTCCATCAGGTGCAGGGCATTGGAATAGGTGCGGGCACACTTGCGGATGGTTTCCTCCATGGGCCAAAGCCAAGCGGTATCCATGTGTGAATGACCGATGATGCCAACTTGCGGATACACCGCTGTCGACTTTTGATTGAGAATTTGGCCCAGCAGTTGTTCCGCCACAACCAGAGCCTCCCGCCACCGTGATTCCGGAGTGTGGTGCGGATCCTGCACGATAACGGTAAATACCTCTTCCAAAACCGCGGCCATCGAAGCCCGGGTAAAATCGCTTGCGGCCAGCCCATCAAAAAGACTTAAAACCGTCTGTAAATCGAATACAAAGGCGCGGACATCAGGCCGTAAAGCCAGAATTTCCACCCCGGAAAATCTTACCGCCGGGTAATCCTGAAATTCCGGTCGCACGTCGGGCACATCGTAAGGCTGCGTGCCTTCCACCCGATGACCAGCGTAGCCCTCAATGAGGATATGAAAAGCGGTATCGGCAACGGCCTTCCGACACAACAATTGTTCCCGGTGCGCACCCAGATTGCCATCCCGACTTGGCGGATTAAACAGCCCACGGGCCTGCCCATTCACCCACAGCATCGCCTCCGTGCCGGTTCCAGCGGCCCGGATAAAAAGCGACTGATTGGCCAGATGGCCGGGCACACGAAGGGTACCGCGAAACCAGGCGGAAATTCCATCGCCGCCCCACACGGTTCCGACCGGGCAGGGTGCCCAGGGGGAATCATCTTTGGGCAGCGGCCCGCAGCGCCGCGATGTTTGAAAACTTTGCATCTCGATAAACCCATGTGTTTCAAACATCAATTGCCGCTACACCGGCACCACCGCCTTGAGTTTGGAAATAGTCTTGGCAGATATCAGCATGAGCTACTCCGTATAAAACAGCGAGCCCCAAAGGAATATGTGCCGAGGTATACCCCTGCCCCGTGAGGATTACAAGCGATACCCTCACCTGGATGATGCCATGTTCAGGCCGGTGGTGCGGGTCATTCCGCCATATCAACAACAATTTGGATCACTTCCAGACCCAGTGCCGTCATCCACAAGGGACCGCGCAAAAATAAATTCGTGTTTTACGGCGATAAAAGCTCTGTCTGAAATTTTGTTACCGCTGGCGAGGCGTGACTGGCACGCATACCCCGCAGTGGGTCTGGAACGAGCGAACAACGAAGCCAGCGGCCAAAAGGACCAGCCGGCAAGTGTGAAGTTATTGTTGCCCGGTCGCCATGTTTGGCCAGACCAGCCCAAGACGGGCGGTAGAGTAGGCTGTGGCTCCGGTGGCAAGGCAAGGCCAACGAAGCGGCGAATCAATGGGCGGGGCTGTTGGAACCCGCAAGCAGTGTCGCGGGCCGATGCGTTGTCGCCATGAATAGAATATGTCAATACCGTGGCGACCAAGCGGGCAAGATTGTCAAGATCGACGGGTTACTTTGGGCGAGGAGTCAGGAGGTTCCGCTTTGTCGCTCCTATCCCGAGGCCTGGCGAAATGTAAAGTGGTGGATGGTTTCATCGGCCAGGCGCATCATGATCCCGGAGGTCCGAAAGGCCGTCAACGGTACCACGGTGTTGTTATCGGCCCGGTTTACACCGCCCGCGATCGCAAGGCCAGGAAAAGGGGAATTTCCCGGCGGCTGCGATCCAAAGCGGTGAAGCGTTTGCCCGCCGGTGGAGACTTGTGGCTGATCCATTCATCCATGTGATCCACCAGCAGGCCGGCGGAAGAGAGCGTATTGACATACGCCTGAAGCGGCCGATGAAAGGTCAGCGTGGTAACGTCCGGGCGTTTGCCGGGGTGCATAACAATGGGCACCTTTTCCGAAGTCAAATACGTATCAATACGCCGATACTGCGCAGCGTCCTGCTGGTCCCATTGCCAGGAACTTTGGCGCGGCACGCGGAAACATGGGTGTACCATTACCACCAGCAAATGGCCGCCGGCCTTGAGCAGCCGTCGGCACCCCTGCCACACCGGAGAGAGCGGCGTCATATTTTGAATGGCGAGAATGCAAACCGCAGAATCGAAACTCCCCGGCAAAAGCGCGGGCATTTCACCTAGCGTGCGGGCGTCGCCGCGGAGGTACAATTCCCGATCCGGGTAGCGGCACCTGCGCCGGGCCAGAGCAATAAGATTTTCCGAGGCATCGACACCCACGATATTCGCCCCCGCTTCCGCGATCGCCCGGCACACCACACCCTGCCCGCAGGCAATATCCAGCACCCGCTGTCCGGCGGTACAACCCAAAAGCTTGAGTACACCCGGAATAATCACCTTGCGATGGTGCGTTTGGCCCTCATCTTGCAGTTGGTGGTCATACCAGTCGGCGACATGATCCCAGTCGGATGGTTGCGGCAATGGGTTTGATGGTTTCATGGACGATCTTTTCACTTAACCCACAACTACTGCGCCGCCGCGGAAGATGCGGCGGGCGAGGTGATTAAATCTGTATCGACATTTTCCTCGGTGGGCTTGTAGCGATTGGCAAACAGGGCTTCCAGCACCGCCAGAATCAGCACGATGGCCAAAACTCCCGGCATCAGCGAAGTTCCCTGGCTTATTTTGGCCAGCTCTTGAAGCAGCTCCGTCAACGATGAGGCAATAAATACCGGCTGGCCCTTCGGTGCTTCCTTGGCCAAAACGGCGGCGGATACCGGCAACAGGTTGGCTTCATCTCCGGGTGGGTTGACCACAAATTCCCCGGCATATTGATGATTGAAACTATGCCATTGATAAATACCGGTACGCTCCGTGCGGTTAAATATCCATTGCGGCAGACCAGCGGCGTTTTTGGAGCAGGGCACATTCACCGGTCCGGCATTGTGCGGTATATCGACTTCGACGGAAGTGCCGGCGGCAACAGCGGGCATGGGAATGGCAACAACCTGGCCGGGGCCGAAGCTGGTGGTGCGGGCCAAATCCGCGGCATTGCCCAGGGCCATGCGCACCACCATCGGCAAAAACAGCGACGTATTGGCCAGATTGGTCCAGCCGCCGCCAGGCGCGGTCATAAAGGTGTAAATTTGCCCATTGCCCTGCCGTTGTTGGGTGAGAAAGGTGGCGTTATTCTCCAGCTTGGAAAGTACGTGGCCCAGCGGAGCCGCAGCAGCGTCAAAGCCCCAACGTCCCACCACCACAATGCGCCGAAATGGGTTTTGATTTTTAAAGAGATTCGCAAAAATATGGCTGCGAATGTCGATCCAGTCCACACTCGAACCGGTCTGACGCACCACCGGCCCGGCAATTGGCGCCGGCAGCAAATGCCGGGTATTCCAGATCACCCGATTATATTCAACGCTGTCCACGGCGGAGCCCAGGAACCAGCAGATCCTTCCGCCCGATCGCACGTATTGCGAAAGTTTATCCGCCAGGGAGGAGCCCACACGTGGAACGTCACAGATAAAAACGGCCCCATAACGGGCCAGGGGCAGCGCCGAGGCGGCCTGGGCCGCGGCATAAGTCGGTACGATGCTCCAGACCGGTTGGCCTGCATGATCCGCGGTGCCCGGTCCGGAAAAAGGTGCCAGCGCCGCATCGACGTAAAAGGCGGTGGAATCGGCCTGCAGCGTCGGCGACGACCCGATCACCAGCGCGTTGACTTGTTTGGCCACGTTGAGCGAAACACTGCGCCGGTTGGCCCAGGTTAATACGTGGCTGGACCGCCGCAGGGCCAGCGTCAAAACGTGATAACCCGCGTGGGTCAGCAGGTGGGCGATTTTAATCGCTCCGCGGGAGTCTTGGCTGCCGGCCGGTCCAAGTTCCACTTTCGTCTGGCTGTGCGCCACCGGAACCGCATCCACCAACAGATGAAATTCCGGTACCACCGCGGTTGGACCGTTATTCAGAACCGTGCCACCAATGGATATCCGGCTGCCCACCACCGGCTGACCGGAGAGAATTTTTATGCCCGAAATGGCCACATCATCGGGGCGGCTGAACTCCTGCGGCATCAGCACCAAGGCAATGGATGGATTATGCTTGAGAGGCGCAAAGGCCTGCACGTCTGAAGAAGCCGGCCCGGCAAAATCAGACAAAAGAAACAGCATTTTGTCGGGTTCTTTGCTTTGATCCAGCAAAGCCACCGCCCGCGCCACCAGCTCCCGCATGGGCATGGCCCGCCCGATGCTCGTTACGTGCAGCAACCCCGTCAACACCCCCAAACGATTGGCGGATAACGCCTCGGGAATGGGTTTGGATCCGGGGTTGGTCAACAGCACCGCCATCTGCGCCGGCCGAATGACACGATTGAGCAAAGCGTGAGTTTGACGCAGTGCATGGGCCAGACGGGTTTCATTGCCGTCATGGGCCAGCATGGATTGCGAATTATCCAGGATGATCACACATGCGGTGGACGTACCGTTGTAGCTGCCCCCCATCGTAGGAAAGAATTGGTTCGTGCTAAGTCCGAACAGCCCGGCGAGAGCGGCCAAAAGAGCCACAATCATCACCAGCGCCGGAAGACCCAATTGCCGCAGGCGGTTGGGCGGTCTGACGGGATCATTGAGACCCGGGGGGACCGCCCGCGTGATTCCATCGGCGATCGCACGCGCGGTTGGACCTTTGGGTCTTTCCAGAGCCGAGGCCAGCATAACGGCCATGATCGCCATCACGGCCAGCCCCACCAGGAGCAGCGCCAACATCCCGTATGCCAGCAGGGGGCTGCCGCCATGCACCAGCGGCCCGGCAATGGCCATGGCAATTAAGGCAAACACCGCCATCCGCATCAGCAACAACAGGAAATGCTGCACGTGGCGACGCCGCGAGGTTTTCTGGGCCGTCACACGCAGGAAACGGAGCGTGGGAAATTGCACCACCGGCGCACGCACGCGGTTGAGCAAGTGCAGCAATACCGGAATACCCGCCGCCAACAAGCCCATGAGCATGATGGGATCGGAAAAATTAAGAGCGGCCAGCGTCATCAGCAACAGTTTTCTCCAACAGCAGACCCGCCCACCACCGGGGCGCACCAGGCGGGCCTATTTGCGCCGGCTGGTCCGGCTTAGGATCTCGCGAATCTGGACATCCCAGGAAACATCCGTAAACGCTGTTACATAATCAATTCTGAATTGGCCGCAGCGTTGTTTCATCATATCCAGAAAGGCCTGCACTTCCCGGCGGTAATCGTCGCGGATGAGTTTGGGGTCAATTTGCAAGCGTGAACCATCTTCCATATCCTGAAACGTGATGGGACGGTTGTAATTCAGTTCCATTTCGCCGCGATCCAGGATCTGAATCAGCACCAACTGATGTCGGGCATGGCGCAGATGTTGCAGGGCCGTTAGGAGCTTATCCGGATCATCAAAAAAATCGCTGATGACAATCACCAGTCCACGCCGGGGAATTTTATTGGCCAGCAGATGCAGCACGCCGGAAATGTCCGTCGTTTTTCCCGGCGTAAGCTTTTCCATACTCACAAACATCTGATGCAGATGAGAGGGTCCATTGCCCTGTGGTATTTCCAGGCGAAAGTTATTGTCAAAGGCCAGCAGCCCCACCATATCCTGCTGATTGGAGAGCATAAACGCCAGCGATGCGGCCAGGGTGGCACCATATTCAAATTTGGTCACATTCACCAGCGTGTTGCCGCGGGGGTCTTTCAGCGACGCGGTGCCATAACGCATGGAGTTGGAAACGTCCAGGCAGATGGTGGCCCGTAAATTGGTTTCCTGCTCATACTGCTTGATGTAGTAGCGATCGGTTTTGGCCAGCACCGTCCAGTCCAAATGCTTGATTTCATCGCCGGGAACATATTCCCGATGCTCGGCAAACTCAATGGAAAACCCCTTGTGCGGGCTTTTGTGCAAACCCGCATACACCCCCTCCACCACGCCGCGCACAGTCATTTCCAGCCGGCGCAGTTGCGCCGCCTGGGCCGGACGAAAATATTTATACTCTTGCAGGGCCATGAATGTCCTTCAAGCGAAGCGGCCGCAGGCGATATTCCCATGCCGCCCTTTTAATTACGCTCCCGGCAGCACACCGCTTTTGAGCCAGGTGATCGCCATGGTACCGTATTGTAACCGCCGCACAATTCGCCGGGCCAGCGCCATTTCGCCCAGATCCGTAGCCGTCGCATGGCGTAATACAATCAGCCCTCCCGCCGCCACCCGCCCATTGGCCAGCGTTTCCACCAGGCCATCGAGCAACGCCCGTGTGCCAGGCTCTTGCAGATGGGCATAGGGCGGATCCACAAACGCCACCCGCAGATCGCCCCAGTCCGGCGTTAAGGCTAGCGTGGTAGGTCCCATCCGGTAGGCGTCCATGGCCAACACCCGGCATTGAGATACAACGCCCAGGGTAGCGATATTCTTGCCTAAACCCGCCAGGGCATCGCGGTCGCGCTCTATAAAAATCGCCCGCCTGGCTCCGCGTGAAAGACATTCCAAGCCCATCGAACCCGTGCCCGAAAAGCAATCCAACACTCCCCCCCCGCTTAAGTCCACCGCCACGGTTAAGGCGTCGAAGAGAGATTGCTTGGCTCTATCGGTAATGGGGCGGGTGGTTCGCGTGGGAGGCGAAATCAAAATCCGATGACGAAATTCTCCGGCGATGATACGCATGAATCTTTATCCACCATCGTATCAGGATTGCAGGGCGGCGATCACCGCGTCGGCCACGCCGGAACAGCTCGCCGTACCGCCCAGATCCCCGGTTAAAGTGCGGCCTGCATTGAGTACCGCAAAGGTCGCCTTTTCAATAGCGTTGGCTTCCATCGAAAGTCCGAAGGTATAGCGCAGCATCATCGCGGCGGTCAAAATGGAACCTACGGGATTGGCCTTGTTGAGTCCGGCGATGTCCGGAGCGCTGCCGTGGATAGGCTCGTAGAACGGTACCGCGGACTTACCATGGGCATCAGGCTCACCCAGGCACGCGGATGGAACCAGTCCGATGGACCCTGCCAGCATGGAAGCCTCATCGCTAAGGATGTCGCCAAAGGTGTTTTCGGTAACGATTACATCAAACTCGCCCGCCCGCCGCAACAATTGCATGGAGGCGTTATCCACATAAATATGTTCCAGTTGAATGTCCGGGTAATCCTTGCTCATGGCGGTGGCCGTTTCGCGCCACAGTTGACTGGTGGCTAAAATATTGGCCTTGTCGACACTCAGGAGTTTCTTTTTACGTTTGCGCGCGGTTTCAAAACCAACCTTTAAGATTCGCCGAATTTCGCCCTCGCTGTAGGCCATGGTGTCTACCGCGGTGCGATCCGGGGCGCGGCCATGGATTCCCTGCGGCTGACCATAATAAAGCCCCCCGGTAAGCTCGCGAATAATCATAATATCTATGCCGTTTTTGATAAGCTCGTTTTTCAGCGGGCACCGGCCGACCAGCCCCGGCGGCAATACCACGTGGCGCAAATTGGCAAAGAGTCCCTTGCGCAATTCCAACAGCGCCACCCGTTCGGGTCGTTGGGCCTGGGGTAGGGTTTTATCGCGATCCGGCAAACCCACCGCCCCAAAAAAAATCGCCTGACTGGCCAGACATACTTGTCGTGTTTCGGCCGGCAATGCGGTGCCATGCTTATCAATCGCCGCCCACCCGACATCCGCATAATTGGCGGTAATTTTATGGCCGAAGCGTTTGGCAACATCGTCCACCACACGCATCGCCGCCTTAATTACTTCCCCACCAATCCCGTCGCCTGGCAACACCGCAATAGCAATATCCATTGAAACTCCTGATAAATTCCTTATGAGCACCAAAGGCTATCGCCAATTTACCCGAAGAGCAACCTCGCGTCAGCCACACTGCTTTCGCCTGCACCGTCGAGAGGAGGCCTCTTTGCCAGCGCTTGCTTTTTAACCCGACGGCCATAAATTACCGGCACACGGGCCTCACTGCTGGATGGATCGGCCTTTACAGGTTAAAAGGCCGACAGCCTGTGATTGCCGTCTGGACAATCATCGGATTTACGCATGGATAACACACCGGTCAGCGACAATTCCACAACGGAGGGCCTGCCGGTGGCGGTATCGCTGGGACCGGTGTTGGAACAGCAGGGATTGGAGTCGCAACCCACCTTGCTCGACCAACGCACCTGGATGATATGCCTGCTGGCCCTGGGCTTGGGGGTATTTGGCTTTTTGGCGGCCCAGGCGCTGATGCACCTGATCGGTCTGATCACAAACCTCTGCTTTTATGGTCGATTCTCCTTGGCTTTCAGCAATCCAAGCACCAATCTCCTGGGCCTGTGGGTGATCTTGGTGCCCATCGCCGGCGGCTTGGTGGTGGGCGTTATGGCTCGCTACGGTTCCAAAGCCATCCGCGGCCACGGCATCCCGGAGGCTATGGAAACCGTCTTGGTCAATGAAAGTAGAATTCCCGCCCGCGTTACACTGCTGAAACCAATTTCGGCCGCCATCAGCATCGGCACGGGTGGGCCTTTCGGTGCCGAAGGTCCGATTATTGCAACCGGCGGTGCCTTTGGATCTCTGATTGGCCAATGGGTAAAAACCAGCCCGACCGAGCGGAAAATTCTACTGGCGTCCGGCGCTGCTGCCGGCATGGCCGCCACCTTTGGCAGTCCGGTCTCGTCGGTGCTGCTGGCGGTGGAACTGCTGCTTTTTGAATTTCGACCCCGCTCGCTGGTGCCGGTGGCACTAGCCAGTGCCACTGCGGCGGGCCTGCGGCTGCTGGTGATGGGTTCCACCCCGATATTTGCCATGCCGCACATTGCCGCGCCCACCGGCTGGGCCTTGCCTATTTACGCCATGATCGGCGCTTTGTTTGGCCTTCTGGCGGTGGGCGTTACACGGGCGGTGTATCTGGTAGAAGATCTCTTTGAAAAATATGTCCGCGTACATTGGATGTGGTGGCCGGCGATAGGGGCTGTGGTGGTGGGCGTTTGCGGCTATTTAGCGCCGCGGACCCTGGGCGTAAGATATGACAATATCTCCGCGGCCCTGTCCAGTGAGCTTCCTTTGACGGCCCTGGCGGTGCTGGCCGTGATGAAATGGCTGTCCTGGACGGTTTCCCTAAGCAGCGGTACTTCGGGCGGCACATTGGCACCGCTATTTACCATTGGCAGTTCACTCGGAGCGGTGGTCGGCGGAGCCATTCTGGCCATGTTTCCGCACTGCGGTGTCAATGTTCGCGTGGCGGCGCTGGTGGGGATGGCCGCATTGTTTACCGGATGTTCGCGCGCGTTTCTCACGGCGGTGGTATTTGCCTTTGAAACCACCCTTGAGCCCATGGGCCTTTTGCCTTTACTGGCGGGCTGCACCACCGCATTTTGGGTGTCGTGTTTGCTGATGCGCCACACCATTATGACCGAAAAAATAGCCCGTCGCGGCATTACCGCACATAGTCAATACAGTGTGGATTTCATGGACCAACTCCGGGTCCGCGACGCGGCCAATAAAAATGTTACCTGCCTGTCGGCCACCGATACGATTGGTGCGGTGCGGAAGCGTTTTTTTTCCAAAGATCATCCGTTGCATCACCACGGTTTTCCGGTCGTGGATGAACAACAACGCCTGGTTGGCTTTGTGACCACACGCGATTTAGTCCAGCCCGATGTTTCCGATCTCCAATGCGTCAGGGATGTGGCCACCACCCCCCCGGTGGTTATCACCGAGCAGCGATCGCTGCGTGAGGCGGACCGGCTCATGGCCCGCCATCACATTGGTCGATTGATCGTGGTCCCGGCCGACAATCGGCAGCGCGTGGTCGGAATTCTTACCCGCAGCGACCTGCTCGCGGCCCATCGGCAAATGAGCTAAAGATAAGCCAATGCCTTTTTAGATCGGGAGCCAAAAAGCGGTGCCGCATTGGAATCGTCCGGGGGCTTGGCGTATTATGGCTGAATGTTAAAAAAACAAATCATTTCTATTTTTCGGACCCGGCGGTGGATTCTTGCCCTGGGACTTTCTCTACTGGCGGGCTGTACCTATCGGAAGGAAATCGTCATTACGCCCATGCACCCGGTGGGCATCAATGAAAGCACCAAGCCATCTTCGGCGGTGCATTACCATTACCCCAAGGGATACAGACCGCCGGCCGTAGTGGCCATATTTCAGATTCGGCTGCCCATCGGTACTTTCAGCGACAACAAAAAGATCTGGAAAATTCTTCGTCCGCTGGTAGGCTCGCCCGACGCCATGGCTCTGCTCCATGCCAATGGCATTCGAGCCGGACAGGCCAAAATTCCAGCCTGGCATGGAATCTATAAACTTATTCATCATGTTTCGGGGGCCACCACCTCTACCTCCTATTGCCAGACCAGCGGTCTTGCCAAATTGCTGGTTACGGTGCGAAAAAATATCCGACGGGAGCTCATTTTATACCACACCTTCGGGGGCCGGGCGGTGCTGCGGAGTTATCACAACTGCGATAATCTTTTTGTGCTGGCCATGCACATTGATCTTAAATCCAAGAGTACGGTGGTGGAACTGCAACCCGCGGTGAATGTCGGCACAGTGAGTTTCCGTCGTGGACCGCAGGCCATGGGTCTTACCGGTGGCACGCATCCGGACTTGCGAAGTTTTGCCCACCTGCAAATCCGCACGGAAATTCCCCCCGGCAAATTTTTGGTCCTTTGCCCATGGCACGCGCGCCGTGATCCATTTTCCCTGGGTGCCCAGTTTTTAAGCGACACCACCCATATTCCGCCGCGCCAGACCGTCCTGATTATGGTACCCATGGCGCGTTAGTAGTCTGTGGGACCTTCGCTGCCGGGGGCTTGGGGCGACCAATTCGGACCCATCAGGCTATCCGTGCCGCCCACCACCGCCGGTATCCCCCCGCGGTGAGGACCGGTAAATCGGGCCGCGGGTGGGGTTGCCGCTGAACAGGGTCCGAGAAGGGCAATTCGCCGTTTTTCTTGATCGTTTTCCCAGGGTTGATGCGATAGCAATACTGTCATGTAAAAGTCGGTTTAGTGCGGCAATATCTGATGCACTGGGCCGAAGGGATTGAAAAAGTCGGATTCGCCTCGCGCGGGATACCGTGAGCTGCCTGTTGCCGCCCCACTGTGGAGGGTGGTGCTTGAAATCAGCCGTGGTATACGCGGGAAGGATTTCATCAGAGGGAGTTATCATGAAAGAGTGGATTTTTCACAACACCGCATCGTTCACCGTTGAAGTGCCTAAGCCTTGGAGCTGCCGTGAAGAACCCAATGGCCAACTCACCATCACGGATCCATCATCGAGTGTAAACCTGACCCTGGCGATGGCGGGTCCGGAAGTGCATGTTGCCGGCAGCAGCCCAGGGGCCTCCACCAACACCCCGGCCACGGCCGGAGAAGTCAACCCCCGCGAAGCGCAGGCAATACTGCAACGCTGGATCGGTGGCTTCTCCAACGTGCGACCACTGACTCCGCCGCGGCAGATTTTGGGTTCCAACCACATGACCTGCACGGCCGAAGGACTGGCCCGTCCCGAAACAGCTCTTGGTCGAATCAAGGATATGCTCCATCGCAACACGCCGGATTGCTGGCGCTTCTGGGCGGTGTTTGACGGCGAGAAAATTGTCTTGGCGCGGTGTGTGGGGGCGTGCGACGCCATGGAGTTTCTGGCACCGGTGCTCGAGGCTATTATGTGCTCCCTGGAAATCCATCCCGCCGCGGGCCGCGCCGAGAAACCCTTTGTGGAGATGGTGGTGGAGCTTGGACGGCAGCACGTGCCGCCGGAAGAGATCAGCGCGCTTGACGACGAAACCCTGAATCTGGGCGGGATGAAAATACGTATTGATGCGCTGCAACAGCAATATCAGCAGCAGCCGGATAAAATCCATGACAATGTCCACAGCTTTTTTGACAAGCTGTTGGTTCGCAACGCCGCGGAATCCGTCACCGGCAATGAGGATTGGGAAAACCTGGGCCGCCAGGTCATGCCGGTATTGCTGCCCGCGGCCGTCGCGGACCGCCTGGGAGCGCAGGTGATTCAGGAGGATTGGCTGGCCGGCATGAAAATTCATTTTGAAATTCCAGGTGCCAATGTTCCCATCGGGCGCGACGAGTGCCGGCGCTGGGGCATGGACGCGGAAGAACTCCAGCAACAAGCCATGAACAATCTGTTGCGGGCGACACGCAATATGCAGATGAACGGCGGAAAGTATGAGCGATATACCCTCTTTAACTTCACCCGCACCAATGCGTTTAATTCCTCCAGAATTCTTCTGCCAATTTTGTACCGCAATTTGCGTGAACACCTTGGCACCACTTTTTATATCGGGATTCCCGATCGTGATGTGCTGCTGGCTTTTGCCACGGAGGATGATGCCGTGCTGGACTGGATGCGGCATCAGGTGCAGTTGAAATATTCCCATGCCGCGCATCCTCTTTCGCCGCAGTTGTTCCTGGCCACACCGGATGGCATCGCCGAAGTGGATTGCCAGGCTTCAACGGGCCATCAGACCACAGGCTAAGAGCCGAATTGAGGGTGCCAGCAAAAAAACCATGGATACCGCACCGGGCCGCCGCAGAGACCACACGTCCATCCGAACGGCGGAAGCCCGCGATCTGGTGCGGACAAGGCCGTTTTGCGCCGGCCGGTCCTCGCGAATCGCCTGACACCCGCCTGACCTGCCGGTATCGCGATTGGCCGCGGTGGGTATAATTTACCCAAGCTGCGGTGTTTTAGACGAAAAGCCGGAGGTTTCCCAATGGCACCCCCAAAAGGAATCGCCATCGCCGGTAAATTAAAAGTTCAGGCCTACCGACGTGTCATTTTGTCCGACGGATGGTCGATTTTAACTCTGCTGGTACTCAATACGGCCCAGCGGCAACGAAGAGGTGTTAATCCGATTAGTCTTATTTTTCAGATGTCACCGACACTCACAATTACGCTCTGGCCACCCGGCCGACGTTATCGCACCGGCGCAATCTGGTACGCCGACAAGACGGATCTGCTTTACGGCTGGGATTTTTGCAAGCCCGGCCACGTCTATGTCTGCCGCCGCGATGGATGTCATGTGACGACGTTGCAAGTACGGCCCGCCCGCAAAACGCTGCTGCAACCACGCTCTTTCTATCGTCGAGGCTCGCGGCTGTACTGGCTGGATGCCGCCGGTTGCCGACACAGCAACCCATTGCCCGACCATGTGCTGCTGGCCAAAAAATAGGAACTGCAAGCGATCGGGAGTGGATACGCAGCCGTCACAGATTACGGCCTGGAGTGTGGCTGGTTAATAAAATGACCACACATCAGGTCGGCCACATATCGTGATTTCATCCGTCACGTGATTGGCACCATAGGAAAAATCCGTTAGATTCACAGCCTTAAAGGTTTGGCGCAGGAGGCGGTCTTAAGGCTGAACTGCTGGGTGACTCTATTGGAACCAAGTCCACACGCGTTTGCCGCCAACAAGGGCCGCAACCACGTTGACGGGAATCCGAAATCCTGGAATGACTGTGAAGATCCGAAAAATAACGACTGATCAACAGATTCAGGCTTGCTTTGACGTGATGGTCCAGCTTCGGCCACATTTGCGGCGTGACACTTTTGTCGCGTGCGTTCGCCGACAGGAAAAAACCGGCTATCGGATGGTCGCCGCACTCGACGGGCGGCGGGTGTGCGGCGTTGCCGGTTACCGGGTGTTCGAATGCCTTTCGCGCGGGCGCAATTTGTATGTGGATGATCTGGTCACGGATGCGGCGCGGCGGTCGCGGGGGATAGGCCAGACCATGTTGCGCTGGCTGGTAGGCGAAGCGCTGCGCCAGCATTGCCGTCACCTGAGCCTTGATTCGGGTGTACAAAGATTCGGTGCGCATCGGTTTTATCTGCGTGAAGGAATGCATATTCTATGTCATCACTTCGCGATGGAGTTAGGGCCGCAAGACATAGATCTCGACCAGAGAGTGCCCACAACCGGGCGGTGGCAAGCCATTGAAAAAGCCGCGCGGAAGCCGGCCAGCGGGCGTAGCGCCGCAAAACAGAAAGAGTTGGCAGTCAGCGGCCGTGCGTCAAGACGATACACGCGGCCACCGCCAACCGCTTAGGCGTTTTTTCATGCCAGCCGAACCGGACCGGGGCGACGGTGGCGAGCTGACCGATCGATGGCGTTTGTTTATTTTTGGGGTGTTGGTGATTTTATGAAAACTCTCTTTTGCCGGCTCCTGCTATCGGCCGCAGGTGCGGGTATTCTGGCCTGTTCCGTGGCTGTCGGCTACCCCAGGCCGACCCGCTACAATTGCTATGGCGGCGGCTTGGAAGGCGGACGTATCGTGCGGATATTTCCGCCGGTGCTGGTCCGCCGGCCCGATGGCTTTGGTGGTACCGGCCAGGTCATGCTCAAGGACTTGGTGCTGCCCCGGATTTTTGATCCAGCCAGACAGCGCTGGCGCGATCCGTCCAGCGGCTGGTTTGCGCGTTATCGTTGGGTTCGGCAATATGAATTCGCCAGCCTATCTCTTACCGCGGGCCAACGGCATCGGGGTAAACCAACCGTGCGGCTTTCCTTCGAAATTCCCCAGGAACACTTGGCGGGCCTGACCTTTCAAGAATTTATGCAACGCTGGGAACATGTCCGGCGAGCCGAATTGCTGGCCATTGCCCAGGCCGGTCGCACCGTCATTCCGCTGCGTGTTTTTCGTCCGCTCCGGATAGGGGGAAGGGTATGGCATCTGAAGATTTTCCGCTTTACCGCCACCATCAGCGCGCGGCAGGCATTGGTGTTTGTGCGATTGCCGGCGCGGCAGATGCGCATAGAGTCGCGTGCTCATCCGAACTTGCATTTTCCTGCTTTCCGAATTCATGACCGGCAACGGCGAGTGTTGGTGAGATTTTTTCGCCGGGCGAAACTGCCCACGCGATGGCACCCCGCCAAGACGCCAAAGCGAGCCCCCAGGGATCCCGCGACCCGGCCTTAACCAACAGCCTCGCGCGAACCACCCTTCCACGGTAGAATTCATGCCGGGCCGGAGCGATTTAGGCTCTGGTGTTGGCAGTAACGGCAACGGGCAATTTATGTGCGGTATTGCAGGACTTATTCGCTGGCACCAACAGACTCCCAAGGTCGATCCTGAGGATTTGCGGCGCTGGAGTCTCATGTTAGAGGCTATTGCCCACCGCGGGCCAAATGCACCGGGCCGATGGATCGATCCACGCACGCATGCCTCCGTGCTGCTGCACGCCCGCCTGCCCATTATCGATCGGCCCGGCGGCCTGCAGCCTATGGCCAATGAAGATCAACGGGTGCAGGTCGTATTTAATGGAGAAATATACAACCACCAGGATCTTCGCGATGAGCTTCGCGCTGCCGGCCATAGCTTCCGCACAGACCATAGCGATACGGAGGTGTTGGTGCATGGTTGGGAACAATGGCAGACCGAATTGCCCGCCCATCTGCTGGGCATGTTCAGTTTCGCTGTTTGGGATATGCGCAGCAATGCACTGTTTCTGTGCCGTGATCGCCTGGGTCAAAAGCCGCTGTTTTTTATGCCCACCCACGAAGGCATTGCCTTTGCCAGCACCATCAATGCATTGGTAATCGCCCATGGGGAACCGCCGGCGGTGCCGATGACACGCATTGCCGCTTATTTAACCGCCGGGTATTTTGCCCCACCGCACACCATTTATCCGGCGATCACGGCGCTGACACCCGGCACCGGCGGATTCTTCACAGCCGACTCCCAAAAGCAAATCACGTATTGGCAGCCGCGCGCGACCGCCTCACCGACCACAATCGGCGGGGCACCATTTTCACCCGAACCGGCGGAGCAACTGCGAACTTTGTTGGCCGCCGCCGTGGTTAGCCAGCTTCGCGCTGATGTACCCCTGACGTGCTTTCTTTCCGGAGGTGTGGATTCCTCCATTATTGCCGCTCTCATTCAGCAGCACCAACGCAACATCGGCGGCAATGCGATTACCACGCTTTCCGTCGGCTTCGCGGAAGCTGGTTTTGATGAATCCGCCCATGCCGCCACCGTTGCCCGGCATATCGGATCGCGGCATCAGGAAATTCATCTGCCGCCGCGCGATGATGTCATGGACACGCTGGACTGGCTGATGCGTTACGTGCTGGGCCAGCCCTTTGCCGACTCTTCGCTGCTGCCGAGCTATCATCTGGCCAATGCGGCCCGCGGTTTGGCACCCGTGGCTCTCAGCGGAGATGGGGCCGACGAATGCTTTGGCGGGTATGACCGATATCGAGCGATGCGTTTTATCACGCGCTGGCCACGGCCGGCCAAGGTTGCGGCATGGCTGCCGACATTCAACTGCGCACCGCGATGGCGGCGCTTGCGCCGGGCCTGCGCCGCCGACGGCTGGATGAACCAATACGCCGGCCTGACCGATATTTTTACACCACCCGATCGGAAGTTGATTTTGCCCGATATTGGGCTGCCCTTCGCTGACACCACAGTTCCATCGCCGCTTGGGGCCGCCGATTCCCACTGGCGAAACGCCATGTTGTTGGATCAACATTGTTACCTGCCGGGCGATGTGCTGTGGAAAGTGGATGGGGCCTCCATGGCCAATGCCCTGGAGGTGCGATCCCCATTTCTGGATCATCGCGTAGTGGAATTCGCCAACGCGTTACCAGACTCACTTATCTTAAATGGCCGTCGAGGTAAGTTGCTGCTTCAGAAGGCCTTTAGTCCCCTGCTTCCCCGGAGCGTGTTTACGCGTAAGAAACATGGCTTTGCCGTGCCGGTTGGCCAATGGTTCCGTGGCCCGCTCCGCGAACCTCTGCTGGACCGGCTGCGGGATTCGGCGGGGTTTTGTCGTCTTTACTTATCGTCGGCAGGCGTGGAACAACTTGTCCATCAACACCTCTCCCGAGAGGACGATCACACCCATCGCCTCTTTGCCCTATTGATGCTGGAAATCTGGTTTCACCGGTTTCACCCGGCCATAACGGACTGATCCACCAGGGTTTTAAGAACACGCCATGGCAGCGACGATTGACGCACGCCATCGGGACAAGATAGGGCGGCCCCATCACCGAAGCCGAAATGCCGACCAGACTTGGGGATTATCCCACATTATCCTACGAGCCTGCGTGTTTCGTGGCATCAATCTTCTCGAGAATTTTTTTTGCCTGGATTTCAAACTGCTTGCCGCAGTCCTGCACCGCACCGGCGGGAAATTGGTCCCGGCTCAGGTCTCCATAAAGCGCCCCTGGATTCTGCACCTCCACACGCTTCGAATAGTGCTTGATGGACACCGGCGTTGTGGACCCGTCATAATTCCGATGGATCACCGCGTTGATGAACAACTCATGCAGGGCCACATCGGGGTAATCCGCGACTGAATCATCGGCCAGATCGGGGCGGCGCACGGGGTGGTCATTTGCAATTTCTTTGGCGAGGCGGTCCAAATCGCGCATGACGTTGATGATATCTCCAGAAAGCCTTCGTTCCGCGCGGACCGACGCCGCTTGCGTCTCACCGTCATAGCGGACGTATTGCACGTAGGCCCCGGGAAAAAATGACAATTGGTTTTTGCCGAACGCCAGCACCGCCGCATTGGTCGGGGCACCCAGCTTCCTGTGATAAAAACGGAGCGAACCAAGCGGCGCGCTTATGTCCCGTCCATTTTCCTCCAGAACTTCGCGGGACACGGCTCGGGCGAGATAGGTCTCTTGGAAAAGCTCCAGCGATAAATCCTCCAGCGTGGCTTCGGTACAGGCTCGGGCATCCCACGTCCTGGCCCGATCTACCCGGCGCTCCTCCAAACGCCATTCCTGCTCCACCGTCGCGACGCTAACCGATGGCCCCGTGCGGATTATTTTCCGCGCCCGGCGGGCGGGAGTCAAACAGGGCAGCCAAGCGGCGGCCCAGCCAGTGCCCATCAGAGAAGACTGGTACGGCTGAATTGACATACGCAGATGCAAGGATACAGTGATTACATGATCGCGCCCACCCAACATTTCGTTTACACCTCCAACGGTCCGCCGGAAGCGGTTTTGGCCATGTTTGGGCTGATCATCGCAATTTTTCTTGCGGTAATGGCGATTTTCATCGGCATCGGGGTATTGATCTGCTGGATTCTTTATGGATGTTTTAAGCGCGTGCCCCCACAGTTTCGTCAGCAGGAACCCGGCCTCACTTGGCTGCTGCTGATTCCATTTTTTGGAATTGTATGGAACTTTTTCGTTTTTCTGCCCCTGGCCCGGAGCTACCAAAGCTACTTTTATAGCCGCGGCCGCACGGACCTTCAGGACTGCGGCTACAACATCAGCCTGGCTTACTGCATCTGCGCGGCAATTTCAGTGGTGCCTTACCTTGGAATGCTGGCTTGGATTCCATCGCTGGTTCTACTGATTATGAGCCTATCCAAGGCGCATGCGCTAAGCCTGCAAATTGAGCCATTTACCGAAGTCCCTGGTGCCCCAAGGATGTATTACGGCTACCCGCCGGGAACGATCGGGCAGACTCCTCCGACACAGCCTCCCACTGCCCCGCCAAGCTGATCAGGCCTACCGCCGACCACGGAGATTCGCGCGTTAGCCCCCCCAAGCTGTTAGGCTATATCCGTTTATCGAAGCTGCCAGCTTACCAGACCAAAAAAACTTGCCATTCACGCTGGTCTTAACAAAGACCTATTATAATGCTTACCTGGCCGTAACGTACGGCTTTTGATGGCGATGATGAGGTCTGACCATGCCCGACAAATATAACTTACCGACCGGTGGTGTGGGTGGCACAGCATCAGTCGCAGCCACGAGAGTGCGCTCACCGCTGCCGCCTTTTGCCCGCCGGGCTGCCATGATGGGGTACCACCATGTCCGTTTTACGGCCATGATGATAAAGCGGGCCTTGGGGCATCCCATCATGAATCAGCCCAGCCCGTCCAATAGTGATCTGGCGCGGGGGCTAACCATTATTCTCCCGGGCATAGAAGCCTCCGGCCCGTATGTACAGGATATGTATGACGGCTTGGCTGCTGGAGGCGTGCCTGGAGCCATCGAAGTTTTTTACTGGGGGCGGGCGTTTCCGGAAGGCTATTTTTCCAATCTCATTGACCTGCGGCGCAACCGATCCAAGGGCACGGAGTTGGCGCGGGTTATTCTTAATCATCAAGACCGCTTCCCGAAGTCGCCCATTCATCTGATTGCCAACAGCGGAGGAGTCGGACCGGCTTTATTTGCGGTGGAGGAACTTCCCATAAACAGGCCCATTGATGGGCTGGTGATTCTGGCTGGTGCGGCCTCCAATAATTATGATCTCCGCCCAGTGCTACGCCGCACGCGCAAGGGAATTCTCAACACCTATTCCCAGCGTGATTTTGTTATTTTAAATCTGGGCACACGTATCTTCGGTACCGCGGATCGTAAATTTTGCGTGTCGTGCGGCCATTGGGGGTTTGTCGTACCGCCTGAGCTTCAGGAGGATGCCCATCTTTATAGAAAACTCACGCAAATCAAGTGGAGTCCGGAGTTTGGCCATCGATGTGACTGGTGGGGCAATCATGGTACCTCTACCAGCCCGGAATTTGTGCGTTGCCACGTCGCCCCCTGGATCACCGACACATCCCGTGGCTAAGGGATCGGGCAAAAGCAACTTCGCCCTTTCCGGCTTGTGCTTATGGCCGCAGCCTTCATTGTTTGCTCCTTTGCGCACGCTCCGTCCAAGGTCGGGCTACCGACGGCACCGGACCAAAGCATGCTTATGGCTGCTTCCTTCCGGACCTGACCAGTTTCACAGTTGACCCGTGCATCGGGCCCGACCGTGGTCGGAGCGTACAACTGTGATGATAACCGATTTCCCGTAAAAAGGAAAAAAGACGTTTTCTCATGATCAGGCCAGGGCGTGACCAGAGTTCCAATTAGAGCCGTGAACGAGCACCAACCTGACGGTTGTCCCCAGCCGCTTGCGCCAATTCGGCAATGATTTCGCCAAGCTTCATTGGTGGAGCTGGCCGAAAAAGCGGCGGCGCGAGGCTCGTTTTGACAGGCTTCAGGCGATAGACTTGATGTTGGTTTGCGCCGCCGTCGGCAACAGATAGAATGTGGTCTGGGCCTGGCGGCCAGCCGCGTTTTTTTGAGTAAGTGGGAACCCGCCCACCGGTTCATGCGTCGAAGGAAACAGAGTTGGACAGTCCAACCTCCAGCAGCCAAGGGACTGGTGATCTCGATTCACCCGCGTTTATCCGAGCGCTGCGCGCGGGCCAGTCATCGGCTATGGAGATGTTCCTGAGCCGGTATCAGGATCGGCTTTTCAACGCGGTGTTGAAAATTGTATCGAACCACGATGATGCCGCGGATATTACCCAAGAGGCGCTGATGCAGATGCTACAGCATATTGATCAATTTAACGGCCAATCATCGCTCTATACCTGGGTTTTTCGCATTACCACCAACCAAGCCTTAAGCCATTGCCGCAAACGGAAGTTGCGCCACACGGTACCACTCACCCAGAGTGGTGCGGACGGCACCATGATTGCCAGAGCGCCCGAGCCTTGCGCCGGGCCCGACAGCAACCCGGCCGATCAGGTGGAAATAAAGCTGGATCACCAGCGTGTTATGGCGGCCATGGCCGACCTGCCGGTGGATTTCCGGACGTTGTTGGTACTGCGGGATGTGGAGGAATGTGGTTATGAGCAAATTGCCCAGATTACTGATTTACCGGTCGGCACCGTAAAGTCGCGGCTGTTTCGGGCACGCCAGGCGCTTAGAGCTTTGCTGGAAGAATCCTCCCGATCACCGCGCGTGGCCGACGTCGGCAGGGTGGCAAGCACCGCACCCAAGGCAGGTGCGAAATGACCGAGACGATGTTGACGGATTTTGAAGAAGCGTTGCTGGCATATATCGAAAGCCGAGCCTCGGACCACCAGCAACAGATGGTCCAAAAGCGGCTGCAAAGCGATCCGGCCTTGCGGACGGAGGTTCTGGCGATGATTGCCGATCGCATGAGCCTGCAGACGAGTCCACGTTTCGCTATGCCGCAGGCATTACAATCGAGGCAGACCATTGCGGATCGGATACAGCGTGAGCACCGTCAGCGGCGTGTTCTGGCCAAAATTCGTTATGGAGCCATGGCGGCGGCAGCATTGCTGCTGGCCAGCGCCATAAGTTTTAGAATCATTTGGCCGGCGTCCGGGAGCGTCGCTTCCAGGCACTCCATGGTCGCTCTGTCTTCCCGCAAGACCGAGGCCTTGCCCTTGCCACCTCCAAAGCTGGCATCGGCAGCCACTTTCAAGCAAGCCAAGGTGATAAGGATTGCAAAGAGGGCCATCATGGAGTCGGCTGCCGGCAAAGCCCCATCGAGAGCCGGACCATTGATACACCGGCCTATGGCTGGTGCGCCCGCACCCTGGACGCTCGTCATTGCCGTAAAAAATTCCGCCCAAGACCGACAACTCCATGCCCTGTTGGAGAATTTCACCCGCCAAAACCAGCCACTTGCAGCCGCAGACCAACAGCAAAGAGTCCATCGCTTGACCATGAAAGCTGCGGCTCTACCATTACCATTAACGCTGCGCCGCGCTACGACGGCAAACAAATCCATACAGGCACCGCAACGATTTACCACCCCCAGGCAAAACGCGATTCGCGCAGTGCCCGCCGGTGATTTGCTCTTGATGCTTAAACCAGCCCAGGTTCAATTGCTTCGGGCGCAATTTACAGTGGTGCAGTTGATGGCTCCGGCGCAAGGTCTAAGAAAGCCAGCGGCAGCTTTTGGGGGCCGCGTCGGTCACTCACGAGCGTTAAAGGTGGCGGGACCACCAACCACCAATCCGGCCTTGCCCAAGGAAACCCTCGGCCAAGCCGCTCTACAGCGGCGAAATATGACTCAGAGTGCCCAAATACCTGCTCAAGCCGAACCGTTTATCATTGAAATTTTGCCGCCACGCCAGCGCTAAAACAGGCATCCATGCGGAGCAGCGATCCATATATATTGGTGGCGGACAAAGGTTTCTTTAGAATCTACCGCAAATCGGTTTCATCCAGCAACACAAAGTGCTTTTCCTCAAGAACCCGGCTGGCGGATTCCGGATTATCCACATGAATAACCACAGCCGCGCGCCGATGCGGGGCGGAAATCAGTCCGTACACATAATGAATATCGATTTCCGCACTCAGCAGTGCTTTACCGATGCCGCCAAGCCCGTCACCAGAATGGGTGGCCGGCATTTCCACCGCCACCAGTTCGCACACAGAATAGTGGTAGTTGGATTCTCGCAAAATCCGGGCGGCGGTATCGGTATCGTTAAAAACAAACCGTACAATAGCACAATCAAAGCCTTGCAGAACGGTCAGAGCATGTACCCGGATGTCGGTACCTTCAAAAATGCCTACGAGCGTGGCCAACATTCCTACGCGATTTTCGACAAATACCGAAACCTGCCGCACACAAGGGGTATCACGTCCACGTTCTGTAATAGGTTTTTCCCGGAGTGTAGCCATGCAAAAATGGTACCATGAGATGGAAAAATGTTAAAGAGTCTCCCTATGCCCACACCAACCTTTTCATCTTCCATGTTGCCCTTGACTTGCCCCCACCGCCGCTGCTAATATACCTTGCTGACAAGTGAATACGGCTCTTATCAAGAGTGCCTGAGGGACGGGCCCGTCGAAGGCACAGCAACCCATCCGGGCGGCAGTTATGCAGACCGCCGGAAGCGGGTGCTAATTCCCTCCCGCTCGCATTCGGCAAAAACCGAGGCGAATCTGGGGATAGATAGGTGAAGCAGCTTTATACCGGATTAAAGACGAGTAGAAATATTCGCAGTAAGTTGAAAGCGGCCTCTTATCGGGAATCGGCATCTAAGAAAGACGCGGTGGCCATTCCCGACAAGAGGCCGTATTCGTTTTTGCACCGGAGAAGAGGCCGCCGGGTAATTGGGCCGATGGATGCCGGGAGTACCGCTTACTTCTGGCGGTGGTTTGGAGTTTTTTCATGGCTTATGTCGTTGGCCTGCGGTGCCGCGAATGCGGCAAAGAATATCCGCAAAAGGGCGTGCATGTGTGTGAAGTCTGCTTCGGACCGCTGGAAGTGCAGTACGATTACGCGCGGATGAAGGGCAAAGTTACACGGGAATCCATTGAACGCGGGCCACGCAGTCTGTGGCGTTATCGCGATCTCCTGCCGATTAACGCCGAGCCACGGGCCGGGCTTTATTCCGGCTATACGCCCTTGCGGCGGGCCCATCATCTGGAAAAAATTCTCAATGTCCGCGAGCTTTATATCAAGGATGACTCGGCCAATTACCCGACTTGGAGCTACAAAGAGCGCGTGGTATCCGTGGCGATCACCAAGGCTCTTGAACTGGGTTACCACACCGTGGGTTGTGCCAGCACCGGCAATCTGGCCAATAGCGTGGCGGCCCATGCCGCGGTGGCGGGAATGAAAGCTTTTGTCATGATTCCCCATGATCTGGAACAGGGTAAAGTTCTAGGCTCACTGATTTTTGGCCCGACCATGGTGCGTATTCAGGGCAACTATGACGATGTTAACCGTTTGTGTTCGGAAATTGCGGACAAATACAAATGGGCCATCGTGAATGTGAACCTGCGGCCATTTTATACGGAAGGAGCCAAAACCTTCGGCTACGAAATTGCCGAACAACTCGGTTGGAAATTTCCCCAGCATACCGTATGCCCCACGGCCGGTGGAACGATTTTGCCCAAGATTCACAAGGCTTATCAGGAATTGATCGACTTGGGTTTGGTGGAGGATAACGCCCCGAAAATTTATTCCGCTCAGGCCGCGGGCTGTAATCCGGTGGTTGAGGCCATTCGCGCCGGCCGGGATTTAATTAAGCCGCAAAAACCCAAAACCATCGCCAAGAGTATTGCCATCGGCAATCCCGCGGATGGTTTCTACGTGGTGCAGGCGGTGCGACAAAGTGGCGGCTGGGCAATGGATGCTACCGATCCGGAAATTATTGATGCAATCAAACTCCTGGCCAAAGCGGAAGGAATATGGACTGAGCCTGCCGGCGGAACCACGCTGGCGGCGGCGATAAAGCTCATTGCCAGCGGCCGAATTCCCCGCGATGAAAGTATCTGTGTGTGCATCACGGGTAACGGTCTCAAGACCACCGAAGTGGTTGCGGATCAATTGGACATGCCCACCTCTATTCCCGCCAAGCTCGACGCGTTCGACGCTTTTATTGCGGAATTGGATGGTGCCGGCGGTACCCGGGAATTGGAGCCCTTGGCGGCCGGCGGCCCAACACCTTGAGAAGTTTTGTAACAGGAGATCATACGCATGGCAGTTAAAATTAGAATTCCCACCCCGTTGCGTCAGATGACCAATGGCGCAGAATCAGTGGAGGTGGAGGGTGGCGATGTGAATGAGTTGCTTTTGGCTTTGTGCGCCAAGTTTGAGGGCATGGATAAACGCCTGTTCAAACAGCCCGGCGAACTCAACCGATTCGTGAACGTTTATGTCAACGAAGAGGACATCCGATTTTTGGATAATTTACATACTAAGATCAAACCGGGTGATGATGTCAGCGTGGTTCCGGCGATTGCGGGAGGGTGAACATGATGGATTCCCAGACCATCAAAAAGCGGGTATGGTTGACCTTCGGCTCGCGCCGCATGGTGGAAACACCGGCCCTGTGGCGTATGGCCCGCAAATTTCCGGAGGTTAGCTTTGATATCCGGCAGGCCAGCGTGACTGCGGAAATCGGGATCATGGCCGTACTTTTGGAAGGCCAGCAGTCGCAGGTGCAAGCCGCGATGGCCTTTTTACAGGACCAGGGTGTCACCGTAGAACCAATTGAAAAAAGCGTGGTGGAAGGATAAACTCAACATGGCGTTATCCGAAATAGCTGAACAACTTGAACAGGCGGATCCGGCGCTGGCGCGATACAACCGGCAGATGCTGTGGGGGCCTATTGGCGTTGAAGGCCAGAGAAAACTTAAACAGGCTCGCGTGTTTATGGTGGGATGCGGGGCGCTGGGAACTGTACTGGCCAATACGCTGGCTCGGGCTGGGATCGGCCATTTGACCATTGCCGATCGCGATTTTATTGAAATCAATAATCTCCAACGCCAGGTGCTTTTTGATGAAACCGATATTGCCGAGCAATTGCCCAAGGCGGAAGCGGCGAAGCGAAAAATAGCCAAAATCAATTCCACCGTGCAGGTGGAAGCCGTGGTTTCCGATATTAATTTCAAAAACATCACGCAATTTGCCCAAGGGCAGGATTTGCTTTTGGACGGCACGGATAACTTTGAAACACGCTTTTTAATCAACGATGTTTCGGCCAAGCTTAACATTCCATGGATTTACGGTGCGTGCATCAGTGCCATGGGATTGGCCATGGTGGTTCGTCCCGGCGTTACGCCCTGCTTGCGCTGCATTTTTGAGAGTGCCCCGCCGCCGGGCATGAACCCCACTTGCGATACCGCCGGGGTTCTGGGCCCCACGGTGAATGTGGTGGCCAGTTGGCAGGCGATGGAAGCCATCAAAATATTGACCGGCAATATCAATGCGGTCAGTAAGGCCTTGTTCAGTTTTGATTTGTGGGACAACCGCTACCAGCAGTTGAACGTCTCCAAGGCCCGGGAAATTGCCGATTGCCCGGTGTGCAAGCACCAGAAATATGAATTCTTGACCGGAGATTTCAGCAGTTCGACAATTTCCCTCTGCGGTCGTAACGCGGTGCAGGTGAATAATCCGGCGGTGGAAAAGGTGGATTTTGAACAAATTTCCCGGGGCCTGCGAACGGTAGGTAATCCCACGTTCAACAAGTTCATGCTCAAGTGTTCCATCCGTGAAGGACAGGGCGAACGGACACGAAATTTTGATTTGACTGTTTTCGCCGATGGACGTGCTATTATTAAAGGAACCAACGACGTTGCTGTGGCTAGAGCGGTATACGCTAAATATGTTGGAGCTTGATGGCTGTGGTTCGCTGCGGCCTGTTCCCGTAGAATAAACATCCGGGGTTGTAATGAGTCGCTTTTACTGTTTTTAAGGAGTAGTTTTATGATCCAAGCCTTTATCGGCACCCTCAACCTGACCCGTTCCGCCACTCTCAAGCTGGTGGCTGATCTCACCGATGCCCAAATGGTTTTGCAGCCGGCTCCCAAAACCAATCATCCAGCCTGGGTGCTGGGACATTTGTATCTGGTGGACTGCAGTTTCTTGACACTCATCGGCGGCCAAGCGCCGGCTTTGGAAGCCAACTGGAAGGAGATTTATGCCGGCGGCAGCACGCCCGTGCCTGACCGCGGCAAATACAAATCCAAGGCTTGGTATCTGGAACACATGGCTCAAGTACGCCAGCAGATTTTGGAACGGTTGCCCAAATTGACCGCGGCGGATTTAGACCAACCTCATCCCGATCCCGCCCGACGCGAACGCTTTCCCACCATCGGTCATACCATATTCATGTATGGCACGTGGCACGAAGGTTATCACGCAGGACAACTATCCACCTGGCGTCGCGTGCAGGGTTTACCGGCCGTTTAGCAGTAGCGTTGGCCTTGCGGCACAGCGGCATGAGCTATTCAACGAAGCCCACACCTGTCATTGCGCTGGCAATGACAGGTATGGGGCTGCACAGCTTGCCACCAACGGTTGCGGCGTGATAGGTCCCGCATCCGGCCAAAATAGGGACGGCACGCTGCCAAGAGCATTGATGGAGGCTCATCAGTGCCAAGCCGTCGGCGATGCCAGTGGCTATTTCGTCGCCTTGACGGCGCGCGGCTCCGTACCCGCTAAAAGCCGCCGAATATTACTGCGATGTTTTACTACCAGGATAAGGCCCAAGAGCCAACTTGCCGTCAGCAGGGGCCAAAGTTGGGGCCAGGGAGTCATGCCAAGGAGATGCGAGAACTCAGGGGCAATCCGCCCCAAAAATGGCACCATGAACATAAACACCGCGGTAGCCGCCAATGACGCCACCGAGATGATGCGCCAAGCCAAAAACACCAGCAGAAAAACCAGCCCTGCCACGATGCCGGCGAGCGTAAAGACCGGCCAAATGCCCAGCACCGCCCCAAAACTGGTCGCCACGCCTTTGCCCCCGTGAAAACGCAGATAAATCGGAAACAAATGCCCCCCAACCGCAGCACCGGCTGTCAACAGCGGAAGATAGATGGGAAGGTGCCACCGCTGGGTCAGTAAATCGCTGCCCAGCACCGGCAAGAGACCTTTCAGAAAGTCTAAAGCAAAAGCGTAGAAAAAATACCTTAGTCCCAACACCCTGCCGGCATTGGTGGCACCAATATTTCCGCTGCCGTGCTTACGAATATCCACTCCCTGGGCCAGCCCCAGCAACAAGCCGAAAGGGATAGCCCCCAACAGGTAGGCGACAACAGGCCCCAATAGCGCCAGCCAAATGATGTGATCGGATGAAATCATCAATTCCTCACGTCATGGCCCCGACATGCCAGCACCGCCGCCACCCCGTCCAGCATACCCTGCCATCCGACGAACCGGCGGATTATACCGACTCTAGTGCGGGTTTCACCATCATACGCGACGAACCGCCCCTGGGAGCTTATAATGCAGTGTTTTCCCGGCCGACCGCCGGCCGCTTGTGTGGATATTGTATTCAACCGCAACATGGCCATTAACCGAATATATAAAAGTTGCCACGTTAGCGGACTGCCGCGACCGTGGATTTTTTGCAGCGACGCAACGACAGGCCACGCGGTCTGGCCGCTTGATCTGTTTGAAACGAGGTCCAACCTATGAATATAACGGTTATTGGCTGCGGCTATGTCGGTTTGGTTTCCGGCACATGTCTGGCCGCACTTGGCCATCGTATTATCGCCGTCGATGTGGATCAGGCTCGCGTGGCCGCCCTGCGTCAAGGCAAAGTGCCCATCTATGAACCCGGCCTTTCGGAACTGATTCAGGCGGAAGTCAAAAACGGCCGCCTCTCCTTCACCACCGATACTGCCGCCGCTGTGGCCGCCGCCGAAACGATATTTATCGCCGTCGGCACGCCACCCGCTCCGGAAGGAGGCTACGACATGACCATGCTTTTTGCCGCAGCCAAAGCAGTGGCCGCAGCCGCCAACGGCCCGAAAACACTCGTCATTAAAAGCACGGTACCGCCCGGCACCGGCGACCAGGTCGAAGCGCTGGTAAAATCCGCCGCCCATCCTATGGAAGTGGCGAACAATCCGGAATTCCTGCGTGAAGGCACGGCCATTCAGGACTTCATGCAACCTGACCGCATCATCTTCGGGGCCGGTTCCAATCAGGGGCTTGCGGTGCTGCGCGAAATCTATCAACCCCTGATCGACCGGGGCTACAGCATATTTTCCATGGGTCGGCAAAGTGCGGAGCTAACCAAATTTGCCGCCAACGCCATGCTCGCGATGCGCATCAGTTTCATCAATGAGCTTTCGCAGTTGGCCACGGCAGTCGGGGCGGACATTGAATCGGTCCGTATGGGCATTGGTTCGGACAAGCGCATCGGCCCCGCATTTCTGAAGGCTGGGGTTGGGTATGGCGGCTCTTGCTTTCCCAAAGATGTCGCCGCCCTGGTCCATCAGATGCGCCGCCTTTCGCTTCAACCGCACCTTCTGGAAGGAATCGAAAAGGCCAACCAACGACAAAAAGTGGCTTTTTCCCGGCGAATCCTGGATGTGCTCGCCGAGGTTAAACATCCGCATATTGCGGTGTGGGGCCTGGCCTTTAAGGCGGATACGGATGACGTACGCGAAGCCCCCGCCTTTGAGATAGTCCGGGCCCTGCTTGCCGGCCATGCCACCGTGAGCGTCTATGACCCCCAAGCCATCCCCAACAGCCGTGCTGTTCTGAAAGACACTGTCCGCTGGTGCGATAATCTTGAGCAATGCACCCGTGGAGCCGATGCCGTGGCCCTGATTACCGATTGGCCGGTCTTTGTCACCGTCGATTGGCACAGCGTCAAGCAGTGGATGCGCGGTCTGCACGTATTTGACGGCCGCAACTGCCTGGCCAGCGGACGGGTGGCCGCCGCGGGGTTGCACTATTACGCCATCGGCCGGCCTGAGGTGAAGCCGGGTGCGGGACGGCAAGGCAGCGTGGGCGTAATCAGCGCCGGCTGAAATGGAGTATCGTCTGGTATTGCAAGGATTATGGTTATGGCGAATGGCGATTTTGCGGCCTATAAAAATTTGCGGGTTTTAGTAACGGGAGGGGCGGGATTTATTGGTTCACACCTCGTCCGCGGTTTGCTGGAGGCGCAAGCCGAAGTAGCCGTCTTGGATAACTTCAGCGCCGGTTCGCGTTTGAATCTGCAGGAAATTCTGCCGGCCATCACCCTTATGGAAGGCGACATTACCAATCCATCCGACTGCCAGAATGCCGCCGCGGGCCGGGCCATCGTCTTCCATCTAGCCGCCTTGGGCAGCGTTCCGGGTTCCGTGGATGCTCCGATCAAATACAACCAGGTGAATATCACCGGTACGTTGAATATGCTTCAGGCGGCCCGGCAGGCCAACGCCCAACGTTTCGTCTATTCCGCCAGCAGTGCCGCCTACGGGGACAGCCCCACACTGCCCAAAATTGAAACGATGCTGCCGGCCCCGAAGAGTCCTTATGCCGTCGGCAAGCTTACCGGAGAATATTACGCGCGGGTCTATGCCCAGGTCTATGGCCTTTCCACCATATCCTTGCGTTACTTCAATGTGTTTGGCCCGCGTCAAAATCCCAAAAGCCAGTATGCCGCGGTGATTCCCGCGTTTATCACCGCCATCTTGCGCAATGATCCGCCCGCAATCTACGGTGACGGCGAACAAACCCGCGATTTTTGCCACGTCGCCAATGTGGTTCGCGCCAACATGCTCGCCGGCATTGCCACCCGAAATCTTGCCGGGGAAGTGACCAATATCGCCTGTGGAGAAAATATCAGCCTCAACGCCATGCTCGAAAAAATGGAAGGACTTCTGGGGAAAAAGGTGCAGCGCAATTACCTGCCCGCTCGACCGGGTGATGTGCGCGATTCCCTTGCCGACATCACACTGGCTCACACCCTCATCGGCTACGAACCGGCGGTCTGGTTCCAGCAGGGCCTGGAACAAACCGTCCAATGGTTCGCCAGCCAAACCGCTTAGTGAACATACGGTGCCCCCGAAGGCCCAAGCACTACAGGCCAACCGCCTTGAAATGTACGCTCCCCACCGATAACATGACCCCGAGCCGGCTGGAGCGAACTTTCATCGGTACTAAAATGGACTTTTATGATCATTGTCACATTGCCTGACGGCGCAAAAAAACAATTTGCATCCTCCGTTGTTACACCGGCGGAAGTGGCGCAATCCATCGGACCAAGACTGGCCCGCGATGCGATTGGCGCCGTTCTTGACGGCACTCTTTGCGACCTTACCACGCCCATTACACGCGATTGCAGCTTAGCCATTGTCACCGCGAAAGCCTCGGACCCGCACGCCATGTATCTGCTGCGCCATTCGACTGCTCACGTCATGGCGGAAGCCATCACCCGCTTGTTTCCCGGGGTTAAGCTCGCCTACGGCCCACCGGTGGACGAAGGTTTCTACTACGATATGGAACTCGGCGAACCGATTCGTGACGATGACTTTTCCCGCATTGAGGCGGAAATGGCGAAAATTATCGCTGAAAACCGGCCCTTCACCCGGTATGAACTGCCATCGGCGCAAGCTCTGAAAAAACTTCAATCGGAAAACAACCCCTATAAACTGGCTAACGCTCAGCGCGCCTTAAACCAGGACGCCACGGTCGCATTAAGCTTTTACGCCACCGGAATTCCGGGGAAGAATTGGGAAGATCTTTGCCGCGGCCCGCATCTGCCCTCCACCGGCCGCATCGGCGCAGCGAAGGTAACCAGCGTTGCCGGAGCCTATTGGCACGGCGACGCCACCCAGCAACAATTGCAACGGGTGTACGGGCTGGCCTTTTTCACCCCCGCGGAAATGCAGGAACATCTGACCCGCCTGGAAGAAGCTAAAAAACGTGATCACCGCACTATCGGCAAACATCTGGGGCTGTTCACCATTTCCCCGTTGGTCGGCAGCGGTCTGATTTTGTGGATGCCCAAGGGAGGAATCATCCGCCAAGAGTTGGAATCCTTCATGCGGCAGGAACTCGATAAACGCGGTTACAGCGCCGTGTACACTCCTCACATCGGCAATATCAATCTTTACAAAACCAGCGGCCATTACCCCTACTATAAAGATTCGCAGTTTCCCACCATCAAAATGAAAGAACGCGACAGCGGCGATGAAAGTGAATATCTGCTTAAACCGATGAATTGCCCGCATCATATTCAGATTTATGCCGCTGAACCCCACAGCTATCGTGATTTACCCATTCGTCTGGCCGAATTTGGCACCGTCTACCGCTTTGAACAGTCCGGCGAGCTTTCCGGGCTTACCCGCGTGCGCGGTTTTACCCAGGATGATGCCCACATTTTCTGCACGCCCGAGCAAGTAGAGGCGGAACTGCGTTCCACCGTGGAAATGGTATTGCTGGCCTTCAAGACCTTGGGCTTCGAGAATTACCATTGCCGCGTATCCCTGCGCAGCCCCGGCTCGGACAAGTACGCCGGAGATCCCGCTTTGTGGCAACGGGCCGAAGATACTCTGCGCAAGGTGGTGCGCGAAGTGGGCATCACATCGCAGGAAGCTCTGGGCGAGGCCGCATTTTACGGCCCAAAGCTCGACTTTCTGGTGAAAGATGTCATTGGCCGCAACTGGCAGCTTGGCACGGTGCAGCTTGATTACGTACTACCAGAGCGTTTCAAGCTCGAATACATCGGCACTGACAACAACCGCCATCAGCCGGTGATGATCCACCGCGCACCCTTCGGGTCGATGGAGCGTTTCACCGGCATCTTGATCGAACACTTTGCCGGGGCTTTTCCATTGTGGCTAAGCCCGGTGCAGGCCATGGTGCTTTCCATCAGCGAAAAATTTGTCGCCTACGCACGCCAGACCCATGCGCGGCTGCGTGCGGCCGGAATTCGCTGCGAACTTGACGCCGATGACGACAAAATCGGTGCCAAAATCCGCCGCGCCCGCGAACAAAAAATTCCCTATCTTTTGGTGGTCGGTGCTCGCGAAGAACAAACCAATTCAGTTGCCGTGCGCACGCGAAAAGATGAAGATTTGGGTAGCGTGCCACTGGATGAATTCATCACCCGGCTCAAGCAGCAAGTAAGCACGCGGGCGCTATAAGCCACCGGCCGGTGCCGCGGTGCCGATGGGATTGAGCGCTTTTATATAAACATCACGCGAGTGTCTTTTGCGAAAACGCATCTTACGGTAAAGAGCCATGGCCGGCGTGTTGGTTGCGTCCACCGCCACCGTGCACACACGCAGGGAATTTGCCGCAAGTTGCCGCAGCGCCAGTTGCATTAGTGCCGTGCCCAAGCCGCGGCCCCGCATCTTGGGGGCCAGCCCCAGGTATACCACTTCCAGACTCTCCCGTGCTTCCACCTCGGCCAGAAGCAATACGCCGATGGGCTCACGATCGCGGCGCAGCAAAAACCACAAATCCTCGCGAAAGCGCCCCACCGCCTTGTGCCCACGCACCACATCTTCAATGCTTCGTAGACCGGTCAGACGTGGACAATCCAATGCTCCGACATAACTCTCTTCAATGGCTCGGCAAAATTGCCCATGATTTTCCACGCCATAGGTTTCCAGGGATACACCCGACGGAAATACGACGCGGGGCGATAACCACGGCTCCGATCGTTCCATGTACAGCAATGTTGCCAGATACTCGCAACCTGCATCTCGATAGGCCTGGGCGGAGCCATGGTCCTGCTCTTCCACAATGGCCTGGGCCAGACTCAGGCCTGCGGTTTGAGCATCGTGAACGGCACCCGCGATGCACAGGGATAGCGCCGGCACGACTTGCGGATGCTCACGTGGATCGGTGATATACAACGATGCCACCCGCCCCGGAGTATTGACCCACAGGCAGGCGGCAACAATCTGATCTTCTAAAACGGCCAACACCTGCCGATGTATATCCAGTTGATGAACCTGGCCATAATAGCGCAAGGCCTCCATGCGCCGCACGAGCAGTGGAGACACCGCTGTTGCGTTGGCTGCCGCCGGACCGCCCAGCAGGCAACGCAGCCCGCGCTCAATTAATTCCGGCAATTCCGGCCGAACCACCGTCACCTGTTTTACCACTGGTGCCATCACCGCCACAGAAAAATGGGCGAAAAACCCAACCAACCGTTTTTACACCACGTCCGCCGCTGGTAGTATTGTAGCACTGCTTGGTTTCAACGAAAACGCATCGGCATCCGTCCGCCCGCACCGACCGGCGCTTGACATACGCAATACATTTGGTAGCGTCAAACGTGCAGCGCTGGTCCGAATGGCCGCCGAGGACGACAATGGGCGCTTGGTAGTAACTTTGGCAGGCTCGTCCCCCAGCCACCCCCGGCGGCATTGGGGTGCTGGGCATAATGTCGCGGCACCGTTTTAACGAAAAGAGTACGCATACCATGGCTACAGAGGCAACACCCGCACTGATGGAGGGGCCTGGCAAAGGTAAAGCCTATTTTGACCGGGCGAAAACGGTTGCGGATACCGGTAACTATGACTATGCGATCGACATGTACATTGAAGGGCTTTTCCGGGAGCCGTTGAATATTCCGGAACACGAGGCCTTACGCGATATTTCCCTGCGCCGAAAGGTTAAAGGGGGGAAACCCGCTTCCGGATTCATGGGAGCCAAACCTCGATTCAAGGGAAAAGCTCCTAAAGAACAGATGCTCAACGCGGAATGGCTTTTGGCCAAAGATCCGGGCAATATCGCGCACATGAGCGCACTGCTTAAACACGCTTTCGCCGCCGACTATAAGGAAATTATCCACTGGTTTGGTCCGGTGATGTTGCACGCCAATCGCACCCAAAAATATCCGCATCCGCGCTATTACCTGGAACTCGCCGACTTATATGAGGGAATTGGGGCTTTTCAGGCTGCGGCGGAAGCCGTACAACTGGCCCAGCAGATGCTTCCCAATGATGGCGAATTGGCCAACCGGGTGAAGGAACTTGCCGCGCGCGAAACACTGCAAAAAGGGCAATACGAAAATGCCGGCGACTTCAAAGATTCCCTCAAGGACAAGGAACAAACCCAGGAGCTTATTCAGCAGGATAATCTCAACAAATCGGAAGAATTTAAACTTAAGGTACTCGCTGAAGCCAAAGCCAACTACGAGAAGGATCCCCTGGAACACCAGGTTATCAGCAAGTATGTGAAAGCTTTGATCGATCTGGACTCGCCGGATTATGAAGCCACGGCTATTGAAGTCCTGCAAAATTCCTATGAAAAGACCAAGGTTTATCGCTACAAAATGATTATCGGCGACATCCGCATGAAGCAGTTTCGTCGGGATATCCGCGTTCTTGCCGCGGCGGTTAAAGCTCATCCCGAGGACACGGCCTTGCAACATGACCTGCAGGAACACGAAAAGGTGCGGCTGGATTTTGAGATTGAAGAGTTCGCCCAGCGGGTCAAACAGTTTCCCACGGATATGGGAATTCTCTACGAGTACGGCTACCGGCTTTATCGCGCACGCCGCCTCGACGAAGCCCTGCAAGCTTTGCAGTTGGCGCAAAATCATCCCCGCCATCGAGCGGACGCTTTGTATCTGCTTGGTCGGTGCTTCCTGGAACAGGGCATGAAACGTGAGGCCGTCGAAACCTTTGCCCGAGCCGTCGAAAGTTATGAACTGGCAGACACCGGCGACACCAAAAGCAAAGACATGCATTACTGGCTGGCCCGGTCACAGGAAGCCAGTGGAAATAACGCCGAGGCCGAAAAGCTCTACAGCCGCATTACCCAATGGGATATTACTTTCCGGGATGCCCGCCAGCGTTTGGCCGACCTGCGTGCAAAAGAAAGCCGGTGACACACTTCTTGGCGCCGCTTTAACTGGGATGCCCATCTATGCCCGACGATACCCCATTTATAGTGGACCTCACCAAGGAGTTTTGTTTTGAAGCCGCCCATCGCCTGCCCCGGGCACCTGTCGACCACAAATGCTTTCGGTTGCATGGCCATTCTTTTCGCGTCCAGGTAACGATCCGCGGACAAGTCAATCCTCAAACCGGTTGGCTTCAGGACTTCGGCGATCTCAAAGCCGCTTTTGCCCCGCTCGTGGCCGAACTCGACCACCATTATCTCAATGAAATTTCCGGCTTGGATAATCCCACCAGCGAAAATCTGGCCCGATGGATATGGCAGCGCCTTGCCCCCCGACTGCCCCTGCTCAGCGAGGTGCTCATCCACGAAACCTGTACCAGCCGTTGCGTCTATCGCGGTCCCGCCGCCACACCAGAAGGCCGCAACCCATAATCAAGACTCGGACCATCTATGCGGGTGCGCCAAAAAGCACGAAGAGACGCATTTTGGGGGCCAATCAACACGTTGGACGGGATTGGCGTACCTTCTTTTTAAAATGGCCCTGGCCCGGTCCGTAGCCTTGACCATCCGTTGCCTTGCGCGGTCGATGGGCTTATTCTAATCGTCTATATGCGGACCTGTGCCTACAATGGCAGGTTCCTCAGTTCCATGACAAGGAGGCACCATGCCCATCTCCGAAGGTTCACCTGCTCCTGATTTCAGCCTGCCATCCACCGATGGCAGAGAGATTTCCCTGCAGAGCTGCAAAGGGAAAAAAATCGTGCTCTACTTTTATCCCAAAGACGATACTCCCGGGTGTACTCTGGAGGCCTGTAACTTCCGCGACTCCATCAAAGATTTCCGAAAGAACGGGGCCGTGGTGCTGGGAGTAAGTCCTGATGACCTGGAAAGCCATAAAAAATTCCAAACCAAATTCAAGCTCCCCTTTGTGCTGCTCTCGGATACCAACCATGCCCTGGCTGAAAAATATGGCGTATGGAAAGAAAAAGCGATGTACGGCAAAAAGTACATGGGCATAGAAAGAACCACTGTGGTCATCGATTCCCTGGGGAAGATTCACCGCATTTTTCCAAAGGTGAAGGTGGATCAACATCACCAGGAAGTGCTGGCCGCGCTGGCCAGCGCGGTCTAAGCAACCCCGGCCAGCACCAGGCTTAGCGCAGAGTCGTTAGCACACAGCGCTGGTGCCCGGCGGCATCGCGAACAATCCGCGGCTCTGAAAACTTTCCCGAGGCATTCATAATTTCAGCCACTCCCGCCGCCTGATCAAAAGCGGTCTCCACCAGCAACATGCCCGTCGGCAACAGGTATTCCGGTGCGCCGGCGACAATGCGATGGTAAAAGGTCAGGCCGGTTTCCCCGCCATCCAGAGCCAGCCGCGGCTCATGGTCTTTGACCTCCGGCATCAGTGCGGCAATCTGGCCGGTTTGAATGTAGGGCGGATTGGACACAATAAGATGAAATCTCGGCCGAACAGGCATCGCATCCAACGCCTCATATAGATCACCGCGCACCAACCGCACCCGGTCCAACACGCCGACCCGGCGAGCGTTCACCTCGGCCATGGCCAGCGCCGGCTGGCTGATATCGGTGGCCACAACTCGCGCTTCCGTTAGATGTTTGGCCAAAGCAATGGATATGCAGCCGCTGCCCACGCCCAATTCCAGAATTTCCGGTTTTTCCCAGGTGGTTGCCAGCCGCACCGCGCGAATGGCGGTTTCCACCAACGTCTCCGTATCGGGTCGAGGAATCAACACGTCCTGCGATACCGCAAACTCCATTGAAAAGAACCAGCTCTTACCGATCAGATACGCCACGGGCGTATGTTCCCGGCGCTTTTTAACCAGTTCGCGGAATTTTTGAATTTCCGCCGGTCCCGGTACTTTTTCAAATTGCGTGTAGAGTTCCATGCGACTGCAATTCAAGACATGCGAAAGCAGCAACTCCGCTGAAAGTCTGGGTTCCTCAATCTGATGCCCGGCGAAAAAATCACTCGTCCACTGCAACAGTGCGCCGATCGACCAGATGGTCTTTGCTTGCATGACCATAGATTTGTCTTAACATGCCCGCCGGTTCAACCAACGCGTGCCGGTCAGCTCCGGGCGGAACAATGGAGGCAAGGGGACTCGAACCCCTGACCTTCTCGATGCCATCGAGACGCTCTCCCAACTGAGCTATGCCCCCGTGAGGTTCCGCAGCGGTTAATTTACCCCATACCCGCCAACAGGTCAACAACGCCGGGTCCCCTGCCCTTGTGTCCGGATATGGTCAATTGCTACAATACCAGCAATTGACCGGATCGATGATGGGCGCAGCCTGTCCACCTCCGGCCACCGCACGGATGTAAAATCGGTGCAGACCAGGGATGGGTCCATGACGTGCCTGCTATTTTGTTTTACTGCTCCAGCACACCTCGGCGACCAGCCCGGCCATGGGGTGCATTTTCGCGCTACCTCTTTTACGTTAAGGATTGCCGATGACTGAACTTCACGAGCACACGCTGGTTCCCACACGTATGCTGCGGCAGAATGGCCACGGCAACGGACACGCATCCGCCGCAGCGCAGCCCGCGGTGGCCGTCGCCCCGTGGAAACGGCTGGCCATCCGTCCCCTGGGACTTTCACTCGATCAGGTGCTCATGCTCATCGCCCTGGCCTTGCTTGGTTTTGGCTTTGTCATGGTGCATAGCGCCCAGGCCCGGGTTGGGCCGGTGAATGTTAGAGCCGAATTAAGCCGATTGATTTTCAGTGCTGTCACCATACACGTGCTGCTGGCGGTGGCGGCCCTGTGGGTACTCTCACGTCTCAATTACCGCAAATTCATCGGGCGGCACCTGGCCACCTCACCGGCCACCATCCTGATGATCGTGTCGATCTGCCTGCTGGTGCTGGTGCTCACCCATTTTGGAGCCCGAATCAACGGTGCCAAACGATGGCTGGTGATTCCTTTGGGCGGCCACCGCATCAGTTTTGAACCCTCTGAACTGGCCAAATGGTCCATGGTCTTGTTTATCGCCGCCTTTGCCATACATCAGGGCGACCAGATCCGCAGCTTCTGGAAAGGATTTATACCACTGGTCCTGGCCACCGGCTTGATCTGCTTGCCCATCCTGGTGGAAGATTTCGGCACCGCCGTCCTCATTGGCACGGTCGCGGTTATCCTGATGCTGCTGGCCGGCTGCCGTTGGTGGCATATTGCCCTGCTCCTGCCGGTGGCGGCCGTGCTGGCCTACTTTGCCGTCTGGCACAGCGCCTATCGCCGGGAGCGCCTGCTGATATTTTTGCACCCGCATCTGGACCCCAAAGGAGCCGGCTATAACCCGATTCAATCGCTGTTGTCCTTTCACAGCGGCGGATTCTGGGGGCGGGGCTTGGGCAATGGCATTCAAAAAATGGGCTTTCTGCCGGAAGACAGTACGGATTTCATCTTCAGCCTCATTGCCGAGGAACTCGGATTTTTCGGCTGTATGTTGGTAATCTCGCTTTTCATGGGTTTAACCATCTGCGGATGGCTGGTGACGCACCGGGCCAAAGATCTCTTTGGCAAGCTGCTGGCCTTTGGAGCCACCGCTACCATCGCCTTTCAGGCCATGATGAATGTGGCGGTGGTAACCGTAACAGTCCCCACCAAAGGAATCGCCCTGCCCCTGATTTCCGCGGGTGGCACAGGCTGGGTTCTTACCGCCGCAGCCATCGGCCTAATGATGAGCGTGGAACGGGTGAATCGCCTGGAACCCGTCGATGCGCCCGATGCCACGGTAAAAGCTCCGGAACGTCTGGGTTTGCATGTGGTATCCGCACGTGAATCGCCGGGATTACCCGTCCGGTCAATCCCAACATCGGAGCAATTGTGAGCCAACTCACCAGCCATCTTGAACCACCAGCGGCCAAGCCAGCCGCTACCGCCGCTGACCCCATCCCTCCCCTGCCGACATCTGTATCCGGCTGCCCCATTGGTCTGGTAATGGCCGGCGGCGGAACCGGCGGTCATGTATATCCTGGCCTGGCCGTGGCGGAAACTCTGAGTCTATGGTACCCCGATCAATTACATCTGTTATGGGCCGCCACACCGCGCCCCATAGATCAGCGGCTGTTGGCGAAGTTTGGCGCGGATTATGTGGCCCAGCCGGTGCGAACATTGACTAAAAAACCGTGGCAATGGTGGCCCTTCCTACGAGCTTGGCGGGAAAGCTGCGGCTATTGGCGGAGCTATTTTCGGCAAAATTCCGTCCATGCGGTGCTGGCTCTGGGTGGCTACGCAGCGGCACCGGCGGCTATGGTGGCCTCGGAAATGGGCATTCCTCTGGCCGTGCTTAATCCGGATGCCTTGCCGGGAGTCGCCAATCGATTTTTAATCCGCCGCGCCGATCGAGTTTTTACGCAGTGGAATTTACCGGCGGCCGCGATCGGCAAGTACCACGCAAAAATGGTCGTTACCGGATGCCCCATTCGCTCGTCCCTGACCAGCTTGTCCCGCCGACAAGCGGCCCAGCGTTTGGAGATGGATCCGGATCGTCCCACCCTGGTCATCACCGGCGCTTCCCTGGGTGCCAAGACGATCAACGATGCCATCATCGCCCTGTTGGATCAGCCCGACATTCTTGGCGCTTTGCATGGCCCGGCTCCGGCCCAAGCCCATGGCTCCTGGCAGATCTTGCATCTGACCGGGCTGGGACAGGCCGCAGCGGCCCGAAGAGCGGCTGCGAAATTCCCGTCCGGCTTTTGGAAGGTGCTTGAATATGTTGACGATATGGCCGCGGTCTGGGCGCTGGCCGATCTGGTCATTGCCAGAGCTGGTGCGGGACTCTGCGCGGAATTAACCGCCTGCGGCGTGCCTGCAATTTTATTGCCTTATCCGTTTCATCGCGATCAGCACCAACAGGCCAATGCCGCCCACTTAACTTCCGCCGGGGCGGCCAGGCTGGTCCTGGATACCAAAGATGCGGCCATCAATGCCGCCGCGCTTCACCCGGTTCTGCTGGAATTGCTGACTCATCCCGCCACGCGCCAAGCCATGGCCCAGGCATCCCGACGCCTGGCCAGACCGCAGGCGGCCGCCGACGTAGCCCGCCGGCTAATCCTGCTGATGACGGAGAAAGTCAACAGCCGATAATGATGTTGGTATTCTGGCGCGCAGCCCGGGTGGCACCGGCGTGCGGCGGGTGCCCGGCGGAGGCCAAATAACCTCCGGACGGATGGCGTCGGTGGCCATGACTAAATTAGTTGTGCCCATGAGGTTGCCGCTCAACTGGCCACCATAAGGAGACTGGTATCGATGACTCTAGCGGCGACAAAATCAGGCGGTGAAATTACTTTGCAATTGACGCACACCCCAGATCATGAAGATGGCCCATCCAAGACCGCGATGGATCCTCTGACCGGGCTTCATGTACATTTTATAGGCATCGGCGGCAGCGGCATGAACGGTCTGGCGCAAATGCTTATTCAATCAAGCGCTATTGTTTCCGGCACCGACCGCACCCGGTCAATGGCCACCGAAAAACTCAGTGCCTTGGGTGCCCACATCGACTATGTCCATGGTGCCGCCGCTGTCCCGCCCGAATGTGACCTGGTCGTGCATTCCGCGGCGATCAAAGCCGATCATCCAGAAATGCTTGAGGCCGCCCGGCGCGGCCTTAAAATCCTCAAATATGCCCAGCTTCTCGGCCACATGATGTCTTCCCGGCAGGGTATTGCCATTGCGGGAACTCATGGCAAATCGACCACCACGGCCATGACGGCCTATGCCCTCACCCAGGCGGCGATGGACCCATCCTTTGTGGTGGGGGCGAATTGCCGGCAACTGCAAGGCTCCGCCCACGGCGGCGGCGGTCGCCTCTTTGTGGTTGAAGCCTGCGAGTATGACCGCAGCTTTCTCAACCTGCATCCGCATATCGCCGCCATTCTCAATATTGAAGAAGACCACTTGGATTATTACCACGACATTGAGGAAATTATCGCGGCCTTTGCGCAGCTTCTGCGGCAGGTGGATCCGGCCGGAACCATCATCACCCAGGCCCAGGATGAACATTGCCTGGCTGCGGCCCGGGCCGCCGGTGTCCAGATCGAAACCTACGGGATTGAGACGCCTGCCTGCTGGCAGGCGGTGAACCTGACCACCGACCATGGCCGACAATCTTTTGACGTGCTGCAAAATAACCGACCGATGGGCCGGCTCACAACCCGGCTGGCCGGGCGACACAATGTGGGCAATGCCTTGGTAACCGCAGCCATCGGCGTGCATTGCGGTGCCAAGTGGCAGGCGGTGGCGGATGGCATTGCCAATTTTGGCGGCGTAGATCGACGCAGCGAGTTTCTGGGGCAGCGCGGCGGCATCAACTTTGTCGATGATTACGGCCACCACCCGACCGAAATTCGCGCTACCCTGCAAGCTCTCCGCGATCATTATGCCCCACGGCGGCTGATTTGTGTGTTTCAGCCGCACCAGCACAGCCGCACCCGGTTTTTACTCAACGATTTCGCCCGCAGCTTCGCCCATGCGGACCTTACCATTGTTCCGGATATTTATTTCGTCCGCGACAGCGAACTCGACCGTCAGGCCGTCAATGCCGCCATGCTGGTGGACCGTATCCGCGCCAACGGACGCCAAGCCAGGTATATTCCGGATTTCCCGGGGATTGTAAATTATCTGCAAGAACAACTGCAGCCTGGAGATTTAGTAGTGTCGATGGGCGCTGGCCCTGTTTGGGAAATTACGCATGAATTGGTACGCAGGCTTTGAGAGCGCAGTAACGGAAAACGTGCCTCTGGCACCCAAGACGTGGTTTAACGTCGGCGGTCCGGCGCGTTATTTTGTCGAACCGGAAGATGTCACCCAGGCTGCCGCCATCCTCCTGCGCCTGCGCGAAAATGATATCCCGATTTATGTCCTGGGGTCCGGAGCCAACTTGCTCATCAGCGATGCCGGGGTCAACGGGGCCGTCATTCATCTCCATAACAAGGCTTTCAAAACCATTGACTTCCAAGGGCGCAATGTTGCCGCCGGAGCTGGAACCGATGTTCAACAACTGATCCGCCAATGCGCGCACCAGGGGCTTTCCGGTCTGGAATGTCTGGCCGGAATTCCCGGCACCGTTGGCGGCGAAATACGCATGAATGCCGGCGGCGCATTTGGAGATATCGGCTCGCAGGTGCTGGATGTCACCGTCATGGATCTCAACGGCCAAAGTTATACCCGGCAGCGTGATGATCTGGTCTTTGAATATCGCCATTCCAACATTACCGCCAAACTTATTCTCGCGGCTACTTTTGAGCTTATTCCGGATGACCCCAACCGCATTGCCGAAAAAGTAAAGGAAATATGGATGTTCAAACGCAACTCCCAGCCGCTGGCGGAAAATAATGCCGGGTGTATTTTCAAGAATTCCAGCGGTACCTCCGCGGGGCAGTTGATTGACAAGACCGGCCTTAAAGGCTTGCGTATCGGCGGAGCCGAAGTTTCCCAGCGGCATGCCAATTTCATTGTGGCCAAACCGGGCTGCAAAGCCGCGGATATCCAAGCTCTCATCGCACAGGTACGCAAACGTGTGCAGGAAAAGTTTGCGGTCATTCTGGAAACCGAGGTGGTCATCTGGTAGCCTACGCCAAGATGACTCTCGGCCGATCCGTGCATCAACCGCGGTTGCCGACTTAACAAAGGCCTTGTCATGGACGACAAACAAAATTCTCTGGCCATTACGCTGCTGGCGGGTGGCATATCCGCCGAACGTGAAGTTTCGCTTTTGACCGGCGCGCAGATCGCCGCAGCGCTGCACCGTCGCGGCCACCGTGTCTTTCAAGCGGATGTTGCGCCCACCAACCTTGTCGCCCTCGACCATCAACCGTGTGATGTGGTTTTTCCGGCTCTGCATGGAACCTTCGGCGAAGACGGTGGTATCCAGGAAATTCTGGAGCAGCGCCGGCTGCCATTTGTGGGGTCCGATTCCGCCTGCTCACGCCTGGCCATGGACAAACTTGCCACCAAACAACTGCTTCTCGATCATGGCGTCGCCACTCCGGACTGGCAGGTGGTATACGCCGGCAAATTTAAGGACAGTTGGGTGCCCGCCAGCGGTATTGGCTATCCCTGCGTGATCAAACCCATTGCCGAGGGCAGCAGTGTGGACTGTGCCCTGTGCCGCAATGCCCAGGAAGCCCGCGCGCATCTTGGCGCCACACTTCCCCGCCACGGAAGTATGCTGGTGGAGCGTTTCATCGCCGGACCTGAACTGACCGTGGGCATTATCAATGGCACCCCCCTGCCCACCATTGAAATCCGGTCCAAGGCAAGCTTCTATGATTACCAGGCCAAATATGTCCGACCCGATACGCAATACCTTTTTGACATTGACCTGCCCGCCGCCGTGCTCGATACAGTACGTAGCGCCGCTTTGGAAACCTGGCGGTTGGTCGGGGCCCGCCATCTGGCCCGGGTGGATATTATGGTGGATGCGACCGCTTTACAGCCGGCGGTGCTGGAAATTAACACCATGCCGGGCTTTACCAGCCACTCGCTGGTGCCCAAAGCCGCCCAACGGGCCGGCATCTCCTTTGATGAACTCTGTGATCGCCTGGTACGGATGGCCCACCGTGATGGCGCGGTTGCCGCTGCGCCCAGAAACCGAAAGTGAATGTGACCCTCATGGCCGATGACCATAACTCAATGCGTATCCTCCGTCCCTGGCAAATTCCCTGGGTGCGCGGCCTGCTGGCGGCTTGTGTGGTGGCTGGCGTCGCGGCCGGCATTATTGAATCCTGGCACTATGTTCATAGTTATGCCCGGAAAATTATTGAACAGCGCGATCACCGCCCTCTCAAACGCATTGTCCTGTTGAATACCCCACCCTGGCTCTCCAAAAGTCTCCTGGATCAGATTGCCCAGGAAGCTGTTAATTATACCATTTACAATCCGCGCCATCCGGATTACGCCATGCAACTGCGTGATCCTCTCAATGGCAACATTCTGAAAATTCTCGCTCGGCATTATTTACAGGATCAAAACGCCGGCGAAAATGCCTGGATCAAGCGTATTAGCTTTATCCGCCGGGCATGGACGCGCAGTGCCCAGATCATCGAGATCTCCGCCGTTTATCGCCGGCCCGCGGCCTTGGTTGCCGGCCCCACCGGCGGCTATCTGGTGTCGTTTGGCGGTGTGCGCCTGCCCGGGCTATACAAGGTCAACCAATTCTCCGCCCTCCGCTGGCTGATCCAAATTATCGGCAGTCAGGCCGCTCCGCCGGCGGCGGGTTCCCAGGTGGATGCACCACGCATACAAGTGGCACTCAAGTTGATCCATCTGCTGGCGTCCCAGCCGTATTATGGCCAAATTGCCGCGATTAACATGCGGAACCTGGGCGGCAAAACGAGTGCCCTGGCTCCGCAGATAACGCTGATCACCCGCTTTGGTACCCAGGTATGGTGGGGCCGCGCTCCCGGGCAGGAAGGCTTTTATGAAGTGCCCGCGGCCCGCAAGCTCAAGTCTCTGGCGAAAATCTACGCCCGCTTCGGCCGCATCGACGCTGACCGGGCCTATGTTGACATCCGCGGCGACCAGGTGTTGGTGCCCAAGCCCACCACCCAACCGTAAGCCACAGGCTGTCCTTTGTACACTTGACATGCCCCCGCGACGCTGGCCAACCGCCGGGGCACGGACCAGGATACGGCCAACGTGGTGGCCTTTTTGGCTTCCGATTTAACCGGCTTTATTACAGGGCTGTTTGTGCCGGTATGCGGCGGCAATGTCATGCCGTGCATTCAGGAAGGGGAAAATTCGGCAGATCGGTGCACGATGGCGGCTAAACACCAAGGCTCGACGGCGCGAAGTGGCGGGCCAGCGGTTGCGACGCCGCCGAGGTTGCCGCGGGTGGACAAAAGTAATCGGATGCTTGGATGGCGTGGGCGTGTCGGCTGCTCTCAAGGTGGCCACAACGCCCCTGCCCTACCCACCACATTCTATCAAACGCGCCGTGCGCTGTTGGCGGCTAAAACCTGAAAAATGCCGCGGCAGAAAGCGGGTAAGTCATCGGGTTTGCGCGAGCTTACGAAATGCCCGTCCACCACCACTTCCTCATCCAACCATAGAGCGCCGGCGTTGATTAGATCATCTTTAATACCCGGCGATCCGGTTACTTTCACGCCACGATACACGCCGGCGGAAATGGCGATCCATCCACCATGGCAGATCGCCGCCAGCAGTTGCCGTTGCTGATGAAAATGACGCACCAACTCCTTGACCTTTTCGTCGCGGCGGAGCTTATCGGGGGCAAATCCACCCGCCAGCACAACACCATCGAAATCTTCGGCCTTGACCTGGGCAATAGCCACATCGGAAACGGCGGGATAACCATGCTTGCCGGTGTACTTGGTGCCGGCCCGTGGACCGGCCAAGGTTACTCTCGCACCCGCTTCCTGCAGGCGATATTTCGGGTACCAGAGTTCCAAATCTTCGTAGATATCATCCACAAACATAAGGATGTGGCATCCCTTGACAGGCTCACTGGACATCAATTCTACCCTTACCAGCCAACGGTGGTGTTGCTCGCAACCATGTTTGGCATCGGTTAATCTTGCCGCAGTTACGCACGGCCGCCGCAGGACCCTTTCATGCGACCACAGCCGCACATGCCGCCGGGAGCGGCTTCCGCCGAAGCTCCGCCCGCATCCGCCGCCGCCACGGCGAAAACCGAAATCTTGCGTTTGGTTTGCCGGGCATGGCAACTGGGACATTGGACTGCCTCATCGGCATGGTTCATGCTGGCAGCGAGATGCTCAAAGCTGGCCCCACATTTTTTACATTCGTATTCATAGATAGGCATAATGCGTGACTCCTTAAAAGTACCTTGCCGACTGTTTTGAGTTTATGCACTGCGGACCGGGGAATCAAGTGTGGCCGCCGGGAGTTATCAGCCCCAAGAATCCATGGTACGATAAATGAAGCTAGGTTTGGGTCCCAGAGTGCCGCTTGGTCACCAAACCGTATACCAGCGCTTGTAGCTCAATTGGATAGAGCATCCGCCTTCTAAGCGGACGGTTGTGGGTTCGAGTCCCGCCAAGCGCATTACCGGCTGGCCCGGCAAAGACGAAGTTGAACTCCGCGCCGGCTCGCCCGTATGATACTCCAACTAATAGGGGTGCCGAGGCCCGTAAAGTGGACGGAAATTTAAGACCCGCAGGTGGAGCGGGGCGGTTGGTTCCAGGCCAAGGGAAAGTCTTTGATGAAAACCATGGATCCCAGCTCAACGGCACCAACGCCCAGTGAGCCTCCGCGTAATGAGCGGGCGGCGGCCTTGCTGGCCGGGGGCGGAACCGCGGGGCCGCTGTCGCAGGGACAAATTGCCCAAATTGTCGCGGCCAAGCGCGAATTGGTTCCCATCCTGAAAGGTCAAAAAGTGGCGCAGCGCACGGCCGGCGGGTTGATCAGCGCCGGAATTCTTACCGCCATTCTGGCATTTTTCGGCACGTTCAGCATCACCGCACTGGTGATGGGGTTATGGATGATCGCGGCCGGCTTTATTGAACACTGGCAGGGACAAAAAATTCATCATTTAAAGCCCGAGGCCTTCACCATTCTCATCCGCAATCAATTGTTGCTGGGGGCGATGTTTGTGATATTAGGCTTGTGGTGGATGCTGGAAGTGCGTCTGGGCTGGATGAGCGCTACCGAAAAGAAGGAAATTCACTCTGTGATCACGGCCATGTCGACAGTCGGAGGAGGTGCCGGAGAGGTCAGGTCGCTTATCACCAGCATTGAGTATATCGCCTACGGATCGATTGTCGTCTTGGGCTTGTGCGGCCAAGGATGGCTGAGCTTTTATTATTGGCAGCGTCGCAATCTCCTCAACAAATATCTGGCCGGTACGCCGGGGTGGATTATTTCCTTGCAGCGCCACGACACGATTTAGGAAGTTGCAGGTGCGGCATCTCCGCGGATCAGCAGGTCCAACAAACCGGTTTCCGGATTCATCACCAATCCATGCACGCATACATCGCCCGGCAAGAGCGGGTGGCGGCGAACCATCTCCACGCTTTGCCGAACTCCATCTTCCACGCGGTCGAAGCCGGCCAGCCACGCCTGAAGGTTGATACCGGCATTTTCCAGCGTGGCCAACACCTGATCACTCACACCACGCTGCCGCATTTTCTCCAGTACGCCCTGGCAGTTCAATCCAGCCATGCCGCAACCATGGTGGCCGACGACGGCGATTTCTCTGGCACCCAACTCATACACGGCCACCAGAATACTGCGCATCACACTGCCAAACGGATGGGAAACAATGGCCCCGGCGTTCTTGATGAGCTTGACATCGCCGTTACGCACACCCATGGCCTGAGGCAAAAGTTCCACGAGCCTGGTGTCCATGCAGGTCAAAATGACCAGCCGTTTGGAGGGAAAACGATCGGTGCGCAGCGGTTCATATTCGCGGTGCTCCACAAAGCTGCGGTTGTGGGCCAGAATTTCATCGAGAATGGCCATAGGACGTTATTTTTCCACCAAAACCACGCGATCAAAACGGCACGTTAAGCCGCAGCCCATCATAGCAGATTTTTATGGGCCCGGGCAAATCGGCTTCGGCCTGGGCATGAAAAACATCATGGGAAAGATGGGTGAGAAACGCCCGCCCCGGCTGAAGTTTTTTTATGACCGCAATAGCCTGCGCAAAAGAAAAATGCGTCGGGTGGGGGTGCGGCCGCAGGGCGTCAATAATCAGGGTATCCAGATTTTCAAGTAAGGCCATGGACGACGGAAGAATTTGCGAGCAATCCGTGCAATAGGCAAACTTACCGATACGAAAGCCAAGCACGTCGCCGGCTCCGTGCCGGAGCGGAATGGGTATCCACCTGCGGCCTCCAAGCTCAAACGGGCCGTTGATGAGATGCGGCACCAGTTCCGGTCGATAGACGCCGCTGTCCGCGGGTTTGCTAAAGGCGTACGGAAAGGCTCGCTGTAAGACCTCAAGCGTCTGGGCATTCGCGTAGACTCCAATGGGGCGCCCCAGCAGAGTATTGTAGCGGCGGATGTCATCAAGGCCGAAGATGTGGTCGGCATGGCCATGGGTGAATACGACGGCCTCCACACGATCGAGCGCATTGCCCACGGCCTGAAGGCGCAGTTCGGGAGCCGTATCAATCAGAATTTCGTGCTGGTCATAACCAACGGCCACACTGCACCGCATGCGACGATCACGCGGGTCGGCACTGGAGCATACTGGGCAATGGCAGCCGATCATGGGAACACCGGCGGAAGTACCCGAGCCAAGCACGGTAATTTGCAAGTCGAATGTTTGGCTCATAGGCACTCACTGGGGCCGCGGAAAAAAGCCGCCTTCCGGCACGCTTACAAACGATTCAATTATACCCCGGAATGCGAAAATTTGCGGCAGGCATCGCAACGCTGAAAAATCACGTTGGGTACCGGTTTTGCAGTCATTTGAGAAATCTGCCAAAACGGGTATATTGGGGGCGTTTGAATTCGGTCGATCCGATTCCAGAGCCTTATTACTGTGGAGAAATATATCATGTCGTTGGATCCCAGTTTGCGTGGAAAGAGCACCTTGGAACGCCACCGCAACGTCCTTAAGCGGTCGGAGCGCATTGCCTTTCTGGAAGATCAGGAAAAATGGAGCCAGGAAAAATCGTCCGTATTTGCCTTGCTAAAGGTGGCCCATCGCAAGGCGTCGGCAGGTAAGAAGCCGGCGAAGACGGAAGCTGCTGAAGGTGCAACGGTAGCCGCAACTCCAGCGGGTACAGCCACGCCTGCGGCAACCGCAGCCAAGGCCGCGCCGGCCAAAGGTGCCCCTGTCAAGGCCGCGGCCCCAGCCGCCAAAGCCAAAAAATAGCCACCGTCCACCCATCACTGACTGTTGGTGGATTCCGCCGCTGCAACCGCGTGCTGCGGGCAAGTTGCGCCTGAATGCCCATGCCGCACCGAACACGCCCGTCAATGGAAGGTTGCCATGGCCAAAACCATTCCCATTCGTCGGCCACCCTTCATCAGCGCCAACGCCTTGCTGGCGGTGGTGGCGGCATTACTCTTGGGCCTGTGGCTGGGGAAGCACTTAGCGGGGCCAACGACTTTTCATCCTGGTCCCTCAACCGCCATGCAGGTTTATTTTTCTCCCAATGGCGGAGCTACCCACGCCTTGACGGACTTAATCGACCACGCCACCAAAAGTGTGTGGGTGGAAGCTTATTCCTTTACCAGCCGTCCGCTGATCCGGGCGTTGGTACGTGCCCACCAGCGCGGACTGGATGTGGAAATAATCCTGGATAAATCCCATCTGCTTAAGAAGAATTACCGCACCCGGCGTTACACACGCCGACCAAGCCCGGCCCTGAAAGCCTTCTATACCGCCGGCATTCCCACCTACATCGATGCCCGGTACCTCATTGCCCATAACAAGGTGATGCTTATTGACGGCCGGATTATCTGCACGGGCAGCTTTAACTACAGCTACGCCGCCGCCAAATTCAATGCCGAAAATATGCTCGTGATCCGAAATGTGCCCGGCCTTTTCAACCAATACCAAGCCAATTTTGAATTCCACCGACGAACCAGCCAACGGTATCATCCGGGATTGGTGCTGCGGCATGTATTTCACTGGTCCAGCCGCAACCGTGTCACGGATCTTAAATAAGCATTACCCCGGCCCCACTGGGGTAAAAAGGGCTTCGCAACTTGGCACGCGGGGCAGTAAAATACCGACAGGCCGTGACCAAGCCGGAAACCTTGGGTATCGGAACCATCGGCTTGATTCTAAGCCGCGTTGCGGATAGAGTAAGTAACGCATACTTAACCTGTAGGCGATGTATGTAATAGCCTTTTGGCTTGGAGTATTTTTTATGATGCAGACCAAAGCCGAAAATATCGTCTGGCATGCCGCGAAAGTAACCCGCCAGCAGCGCACCGAGATTTTTGGTACCGCCCCCTGTGTCGTCTGGCTCACCGGCCTTTCCGGGTGCGGCAAATCCACCATTGCCGTAAAATTGGAACAACAGCTTTTAGCCCACGGTCATCCGGCTTATGTTCTAGATGGGGATAACCTTCGCCACGGCCTGAATCGCGATCTAAGCTTTTCCGCCGCCGATCGATCAGAAAATATCCGCCGCGTTGGTGAGGTGGCCAAATTGCTCAGCGATGCCGGATTTATCGCCATTGTCAGCCTGATCAGCCCCTATAAAAAGGATCGCGGCACAGCCCGCCAACTGCTTGGCCCGGAAGAGTTTATCGAGGTGTTCGTCGATGCTCCGCTGGAAATTTGTCGCCAGCGAGATCCCAAGGGTCTTTATAAAAAAGCTGATGCCGCCATTGCCGCGGGTAAACCCATGATGATGACCGGCGTGGATGCACCCTACGAACCGCCGGAGGCACCGGAGCTGCACCTGGCCACGGACCGACAATCCGTCGAGCAGTGCGTCCAGCAGATACTGGACTATCTTTGGCAACACCGACGATTGCTGCCCCCAAAAAAAGACCAGTAAACCTTCGCGAAGTAAGGACTTTTCAATGCCATCTGCACCCTACGTTGATTTACACAGCCATTCCACCGCCAGCGACGGCACATTGACTCCAACGGAGTTGGTCAACGCAGCGCAACGGGTGGGCTTGGCGGGTCTGGCCCTGACCGACCATGACACCGGCAACGGATTGCTGGAAGCTCAGGCAGAAGCGGCACGTATCGGCCTGCGCTTTGTGCCGGGCATTGAAATTACCGCGGAATTTCGCCCGCCCGTGGCCATGGACATTCTCGGACATTTTATCGATCCAACCTCATCGGCACTGCAACAAATGAGCCACCTGTTGATAGAAGCCCGCGATTCACGTAATCCTAAAATCATAGCCCGACTCAACGAACTCGGCTGCAATATCACTCTGGAACAGGCCCAAGCCATCGCCCACAAAAAGATCCCCGCCGGGCAACCCTTTGTGCTGGGTCGGCCACACATTGCCCAGGCTTTGGTGGATTCCGGCTGCGTGGCCTCCGTCAAGCAGGCTTTTGATGTATATCTAGGCTCGGGGGGGTCCGCCTACTTTGATAAAGCTCGCCTGACCCCGCGCCAAGCCATTGAGTGCATTCACAACGCCGGCGGTTTGGCCACGCTGGCCCACCCCGTGCATCTGGCCATTGTCAACCCCACGGAGTTGCAAACGCTGGTGGCCGGCCTGGTGGACCTGGGACTTGATGGCATCGAAGTCTGGCATGCCGACCATCGACCGCAAGACTGCCAATTATTTCTAAGCATTGCCCACCGTTACAATCTCGCCGTAACCGGTGGATCCGATTTTCATGGCCGCAACAAACCCGATGTGGCCCTGGGTCTGGGTAAAGGGAACGTGGCGGTGCCGGTGGCGGTACTCAACGATCTCGAAGCGCGTTGGCACCAGCGTAGCGGTACCTTCGCCGCACCGGCCTCCCCACGAACAGGGGAGACTTTATGAACCCATCCATTGATTCACCATCTCCGGCCGCCGCCCGCCTCGACCCGGAAGGTCTGTCTCAACGCTTTGCCGCTGGTGCGCCGTCCGAAATTATTCAGTGGGCCGTCGATACGTTCGGAGATAGCCTGCTCATGACCAGCAGTTTCGGTGCCGAGAGCATGTGCCTCATCCACCTGCTCACGCGCGTCAAGCCGGATGTGCGTATTGTATTGGTGAATACCGGCTATTTATTCCACCAAACCCTGATCTTTATGGAAGAAATGCGCCGGCGCTACGGCTTAAACGTGCTGGAATACCATTCACATCATGACCCCCTGGTGTATCTGACCGTCCACGGCGAAACGGACCCACGGATACGGCGCAATGTGGATGCCTGCTGCCGCGATAATAAAAACGAAGTTTTTGACCGGGCCATGCGGGAACTGGCTCCGGCGGCGTGGGTTCGTGGCGTCCGCGCCGATCAATCCGCCACCAGATCCAGGATGAAAGTGGTGGAGTGGAATGCCCGGATAAACGCCTGGGCCATCTCGCCGCTGCTGAACTGGGACCACCGGCGCATTTTTGAGTATATGAAGCACAACAACCTGCCCTTTCATCCACTGTGGCAACAAGGCTACGTTTCCATCGGATGCAACCCCGAAACCTGCACCCGCCCCATTGCGGCGGACAGCGATCCGCGGCAGGGCCGATGGGCCGGACTGGATAAAAAGGAGTGCGGCATCCACCTAGATCAAGGAGCGGGAATCTAGTGCTCGGTCAGCGCACTAGCCCTACAGCCACCAGCGCATGCTCCAGGCGAGCATGGCCAAAAATCGTGTCCGCACGGAATATCGGGCGACATCGCGGAGTCTTACCTGGCGACTGCGGCGTATCTCGTGGCGACAGATGCGCCTGGCCATGGCGGCGAATTTGTCGGACCGAATCACAGCCATGAATTCCAGGTTGGTGTACAAACTCCGTGGGTCCATATTGGCGGAACCCAGAATTGTCCACTGCCGATCAATCACAACGAGCTTGGTATGCATCATCCGGGTCGTGCGTTCATGAATGGCAAAGCCGGCCCGCAGCAGTCTCTTGTATAAATACAATGTGGCGTAGCGGGCCACGCGTACATCCGGCCGGGCCGGCACTATGATACGTACCCGAATTCGGCGGTTGCCCAGCCGGGTCAAGGCGAACATCACCCGCCCGACCGGAATAAAATAAGCCATGGCGATCACCACGCTGTGCTGCGCCCCGCGCAGCATTCGTCGATAGACCCGCGGGGCCCGGCTGAATTTAAGGCCCGGACCGGAATCAAAAAAATGAATGGATTCCGCTCCGTCGGACAGGTTCACCCGCCGATACGCCGTCGGCCTGCGCGAGAGGCGAAGACCCTTCGCATGCGCCCACGACCGCTCGAATGATTCGGCCACCTGCCGCTGTTGTGGCCCTTCCATGCGAATATGCAAGTCACGCCATCCGGTCATCGGAGCAGCCTGATCGTCCAAATTCAAGTACCGCCGGTCGCGACCATGATCGATGATGTTCATCCCGCCGAAATACGCGCACGTGTCATCCACCACCAGCAGTTTGCGATGATCCCGCCGGTTCAAAATGGTGAAGAACCTCACCTTGCGCAGCGACTCCCAGAGATTATGATATGCATGCGCCCGTACGCCCGCCTCGCGCATGGTTGAGAAAAAGGCCAATGGCGTGGCCGTCGAACCGACGGCATCATAGAGTAAGCGAACATCCAGACCGTCTCCGGCCCGACGCATCAAGGCTTCGGCAATGGCGGTGCCGCTGGCGTCTTCCGCGAAGATGTAGGTTTCCATCCAGATGTGGTGCTTGGCCTGATCGATGTCGCCAAGCATGGACTCGAATAACGCCGGGGCCTCGGTAAACACATCCAAACGGTGATCCGCTACGATCACTGATTCGCGAATCGCCGCCGCAGATGAGGCAGACGCCCGCGGTTCGCCGTCAGCATCAATCAGATCCATGTTTAACCGTCCACGCCCGCACCCGGATGGGAAGATACCCACCATCCGATCAAGCCGTTCCACCGTCGACCAGCCGGACGCGATGCTATTTAGCGCAGTCCACCAAGCGGTGCACTGATGCCGGCACCAAGCAGATGAACACCAGATCTTCGCCGCCGGTATTCACAAATTGATGCAATTCGTTAGGTGACACGAAAATAACATCGCCCGGCACAATCTCCCGCACACCCTGGGCGCTCAAAGCCGTTCCCCGCCCGGCCACCACGAGAATTTCATGTTCATAATCATGTTGATGCCGCGGGGTATTGCCGCCCGGGGCCACGCTGAACTTGCGCATGGCAAAGTTCGGACATTGGTCCTGCGGACCAAGCAGCATCTGCATACTCACTCGATACGCTCCGGGCATGGTGACCGGAACCGACGGAACGGATGCTGAACCCTTGATGATCATCAGAATCTCCTGGCCGCCACAAAATACCGCCTACTGCGGCTGACCGCCGGAATAATCGTATACCCATTCACAAGAAGTCAATTTGTATTCCACCAGCTCTGTCGGTGGAAAAAAGCGGGCCAACTCGGCCGCCGCCGTTTCCGGAGAATCGCTGCCATGGATAAGGTTGAAACTGCTGGAAAGGCCGAAATCCCCCCGAATAGTGCCCGGTTCCGCTTTGAACCCAAACGTGGCCCCCATCATCTTTCGAGATACATCAATGGCATTATTGCCTTGCAGCGCCAAGACCACCACCGGTCCCCCGGTCATGAACCGAATCAAACCGTCATAAAAGGGCTTTCCCTTATGCACGGCATAGTGTTCCTGGGCCAGAGCGGGGGAAATCCGCATCATCTTCATGCCAATAACTTGCAGGCCGCGGCGTTCAAAACGACCGACAATTTCGCCGATCAGGCCACGCTGTACCCCATCCGGCTTTACAATAATTAATGTTCTCTGCATGATTGATCCTGTCGAAATCCACTCACTTCAGCCTCCGTTATATTACTCAGTTAACCCCTGATGGCAAGCCCGCGATGCCCCATCAGGTATTCCCGGTGTTGGTTCCCCATCCTTGCCCCGACACCGCCGGCCGACCGACACCTTAAGCCCGTGGCCAAAGCTTATCGGGCCACCAAGGTCTCATGCACGTGTGAATTCATGATATAAATCGGCATATCTGCCTTGGCGGGCCAGCAGCGCTTGATGCGTGCCCCGCTCCACCACGCGGCCATGGTCCAGCACCAGCAGCAAATCCGCGTGAATGATGGTGCTGAGCCGATGGGCCACCACAAATGTGGTACGGTTGGCGGTTAAACGCTCCAGAGCCTGTTGAATCAGCAATTCCGTATGGGTATCCACCGCGCTGGTTGCTTCATCCAGCAAGAGTATCCGCGGATTGGCCACAAAGGCCCGGGCAAAACAGATGAGCTGCCTTTGCCCCAGGCTTACCGACGCCCCGCGCTCCCCCACCTCGGTCTGAAAGCCGTCTTTCAATTCCATAATCATGTCGTAACAATCCAGCTTTTTCGTGGCGGCGTAAACCTCCTCATCCGTGGCCTGCGGACGGGCATAGCGTATGTTGTCCATTACCGTACCCGTAAAGAGATAGTTATTCTGCGATACAATGCCCATTTGCTTGTGCAGACTTTCGCCGGAAATGTCGCGCACATCATACCCGTCAATCAACACCCGCCCCTGCTGGGCCACGTAAAATCGGCAGATCAGGCTGATAATGGTGGACTTGCCGCAACCGGTATGGCCCACCAGAGCCACCATTTGTCCCGGCTCAACTTGAAAATTAATATCCTGTAAAACCGTTTTGTCACTTTGGTAGCCGAAAGTCACGTGCTCAAAACACACCGCGCCTTGCACCGGCGGCAAGGCGATGGCACCGGCCCTGTCCTGCACTTGCGGCTCCTGGGCCAGCAGTGTCTGCACGCGCTCCGCACAGGCCATGGCCATCATGGTATCGTTATAAAAATTACCGAAATTGATGACCGGCCCCATAAACCAGTCCCAGTAGATAAACATCGCCACCAGTTCGCCGATGGTGAATTTCCGCGCCGCCGGATCCGCGGCCGTATGAAATACCAGATATGCCCCGAAGACCAGGATGATCACCTTGCCGAGAAATCCGATTAACCCCAGCAGCGGCTGATAGATTCCATTGACCACCGCAGCTCGTACATTGTTACTGGTATTGACCACTTGCAGGCTGTTAAAAACATCCAAGTTCTGATGCTGCCGATTGAAGGCCGCCACCACCCGCATTCCGGAGATATTTTCCGCCAGGTTTGAACTGACTTGGGTATAACCTTCACGCACCCGCCGCCACGCCGCCCCCACGCGCCGGCGATAATAAATATTGAGCAGATAAAGCACCGGCCCCAACCACAATACCGCCAGCGCAATGCGCCAATCCATCACGATGAGGATGACCGCGGCAATGAGCATCATGGTTACGTTGCTTAGCAGGGTGTTGACCCCCCACACAATGGTATTGAACATGGAATCGATATCGCTGGTGCCGCGGGTAAGAATTCGGCCGAATTTGGTTTTGTCGTAGTAGTTCATGGACAGCCGTTGCAAATGGGCAAAGACCCGTTTGCGCAGGTTAAAAAGCACCTTTTCACCGATCAGGGAAGTGTTGAGAATACCCCACCGCTGCAACAACAAACCGATGGCCATGGTGAAAGCCCAAACGGCGATGGTGCTGAAGATATTCAAGTATGCCAGATGGGTGCGCGAAAGCCCGGCCAATTCCTTCGCCCATGCCGGATGAACAAATCCCAAAGCCCGGGCCGCCAGCCTTACTTGCAGGTTTAGAGTTTTACCAGGAATATCCGTATCAATGAGTTGCTGCATGTAACGCGGTGTAATCATTTCACACAGGTTCACCAGCAATCCGACGATCGCCGTAATCACATAGCCGCGGCGATAGGGCCGCATCCATTCCAGAATGCCCCGTACCACTTTCCAGTCCAGCGGTTTGTACGCCGCCTCGCTTTCCGGCGTGGGCGGCGATGTCGCCGAGAGTCGCTCGGACGCCGCGGTGGATTTACCCGGGCGTTTGAACCAGCGTGTCGGTCTTAGAAAATCGGCGATCATAGCGCTGCCTCCCGTCCCTTCGCCTCGCCCGGCGGAACCGGAAAGGAGGGGGCATCGCCCGAAAGCTGCAAGACCGCAACCTCCCGGTAATGACCCGGTTGGGCCATCAACTGCTCGTGTGTGCCCGTCTGGGTCAGTCGGCCATGCTCCAGAACCAGAATTAAATCCGCGGCCCGAACCGTACTTAACCGATGCGCGATGACAAACACGGTGCGTTGCGCCAGCACCAACTCCAACCCACGGCGGATCAGGTGCTCGGTTTCCGGATCAATCGCGGCCAAGGCTTCGTCCAGCACGAGAATTTTCGGATCCGCCAGAAGCGCCCGGGCAATGGCCAGACGCTGGCGCTGGCCGCCCGAAAGTGTGGTACCGCGTTCGCCCAGCAGCGTCTGGTAACCGTTGGGAAGCTCCATGATAAAGTCGTGGGCTTGGGCAATGCGCGCCGCCGCTTCCACGGCCCCATCCGTGGCCTGCGGAGAACCATAACGTATGTTGTTGGCAACCGTATCAGAAAACAAAAACGTTTCCTGAAACACAAAGCAGATGCTTTTCCGCAACGACGAGAGCGAAACAGTTTTAATATCCACGCCGTTGATGGCTATAACACCCTGATCCGGATCGTAGAATCGGGCCAGCAATTGCATCATCGTCGACTTGCCGGCCCCGGTGGGTCCCACCAGTGCCACCACCGAACCGCCCGCCGCCTGGAAAGAGATATGTTCCAGCACCGGTTTGACCGCCCCACCGTACGTAAATCCTACGTCGGCAAATTCCACCTGCCCGGATCCCGGCGGGAGAACCGGAGCATCAGGCATTTCCTTCACTGATGGTTGAGCCAGCATCACCTCGTAAAATCGCCGGGCCGATACAATGGACGTCTGATATTGACTGCTGATTTGATTGAGTTGCTGGAGGCGGCCCAGGATATTGCCCATGGCCACGCCAAAAACGATCAAATCACCGACTTTCAATCTGCCCGATACGCACAACAACGAACCCACCAGAAACAAACTTAAACTTGATGCCGTCGCGATGCTCCGAACAATCGGTACAAAATTGCTGAACAAGCCCACATTTTTCAGCACCCGATCAAAAAAACGATCCGCCGTTTTATCGTACTTGCCGATTTCCGTTTTTTCCGTGGCGAAGGCTTTGACCACCTGGGCACCCGCCACATTTTCGCTTAGCACCATCGTCAGTTCATCACCGCTGGCCATAATCTGCTTTTGAATCGGCTGCGCCTTATTGCTGAAATATCGCAGATAAGTAAACCAGAACGGAATCGGCAACAATGCCACCAGGCCCACCGTAGGACTGATCGAAGCGAGCAAAATGTTGTATCCCACAATGTACAAAACAATTTCCGTAATCTGCACCAGAGCCATATTGACAAACTGCCTGATATTGTGCAGATCTGAAAGCGAGCGATTGATCAAGGTTCCGCTGGAATGCCGATCGTGAAACGCAAACCCCACCCGCTGCAACTGGTCATACATGGAGGCCCGCATGGAAAAAACCATATCCATGCTGAGCTTGGAATTAACCAACCATCGAAAGAATGTGACCACCGTTGATGCCGCTACAAACAACGCCAGCAGCCCTATCAGATTGATGGTGGTGCGCAGTGGTCCATGGGTGAAATGCGTTTGAATTTCCTTGATAAAGGATTCACCGCTGCTCGACGACGACGCGGCTGGCTTCGACCGGCTTGGCACCGTGACCGTACGTGCCGCCGGTGCCGACGCCGGAGACTTAACCGTCGCCCCCACCACCGTGCTGACATTGTTAATGACAATACGGGTTAAATTGACCGTGGAAATGTCAACAAAAGTCGCCAACGCCACCAGTGTACACGCCAGGATGGCCAGATATTTTACCGGTCCCACGAATTCAAACATGCGAATGAGCAAACGAAAGTTGCTCATCTGCTCCGGGGGAATTCCCTCCACCGGCGCTGCCGACGAATCGTTGGGCTTGGATCCTGAAAGTTGGCGGGACTCATCCGGATCGTCTTGCTGCTTGCCGGTTCCGCGTTGGTCGGCGACTCCCGTTTTCTGCGGCCTGCGCCGTTTTACGGCCATGTCAATTACTATGCCTCAACCGCGGGGGCTCTCGGCGGGTGGGTTGCCACCACGCTCCGATCAACACCCCTGTTTACCGTCCAAGAAGCTACCCCAATTCCGCAGCGTTTGCAAACGCCGCTCGGATCTATTTTCTCAGCCTCAGGCAACCTCCGGTCGCCGCTATGAGCGCGATTACAATTGGGGCCAAGACAGTTTTTACTCTAATGGAAAACTCCACATTGTCGCCGGGGAACTACGTTTTTCGACTTTGGATTCCTCTTGGCCCATACCCACCAATTTGCTCCGCTGATAGTTTGCGGGTGATCATCTCCGATGCGATGGGCTGTACCCGTCGCGTGCAAAAAAAGCATTCTCACAAACCGCCAGACCCGAGCAGACATTTCCGCAGTATGGGCCTAGAATTTCTATCAGCCACCCGAGCAGGGGTAGCCTCATCGTATTGGAACGAATCTATGACCCTTGACATCCTCGGTATTCACCATGTCACCGCCATCACGGGTAAGCCGCAGGCCAATCTCGACTTTTATACCCGCACTCTGGGCCTGAAGCTGGTGAAACAAACCGTTAATTTTGACGATCCCAGCAGTTATCACCTCTACTACGGAGACGGCCTGGGCAGACCCGGAACACTCCTCACGTTTTTTCTCTGGCCCGACGTACCCCCAGCCACCGTCGGACCGGGCCAAACCTGCAGCATTACTCTGGCAGCCCCACTCGCAGCCTTGAGCTTTTGGCAGCAGCGACTGGCCAGCCACGGTGTGGCGGTTCAGCGTCTACCAACCAGCGATGGACTCGACCGCCTGACCTTTCGTGATCCGGATGGCATATCCCTGGAAATTCTCGCCGACACCGCGGACCAGACCGATCTTGCCCCCACCAATGCTCTAATCGCACCGCAATTCGCCCTTCGCGGCATCCATGCGGTAACGCTTCTGGAACCGGCCCTGGTGCCAACCCGCGATTTTTTACAAGCCACTTTTCGGTTTACTTCCCGTGGCGGCAGCACGTGTGAACTCCACAGCCAGACCCACGACCAGCAAGTGACTGCTCGCATTCATTTGCTGGAACAGCGTAATCAACCGCGTGGGCGAATAGGTGCCGGATACATCCACCATCTGGCTTTTCGTGTTGCTGACCAGCCCTCGCAGCAGCAGTGGTTTCAACATCTCATCGCCATGAAATACAACGTCAGCCCCATCATGGATCGCGTTTACTTCAGATCCATCTATTTTCGCGAGCCGGGCGGAGTGCTCCTTGAACTCGCCACCGATGGCCCGGGCTTTACCGTTGACGAGCCGGTAGAAGTCTTAGGAAAACGTCTGCAATTGCCCGCTTGGCTTGAAGCCCAGCGCGGCAGCATCATGCAAACATTGCCACCCATCCATTTCGACTAAATAGGGTTTCCGCCTTTCCTCCTCCCGGCAACAAGAACTCCGCCTTGAGTCGATATGGTAACGCATGAATATACCTTAGACAGTCATCACCAATGTAATTCCGCTGGTTATGCCTGGCGAGTTGCCTGGGCGGTATGAATAACCATGACCCCAAGAACCCCCGCCCGGGACTCAGGGCCGGCCGGTGCGGCTGCGGCCGCAATCAACCGACGAAGATGAGGACCGTAACTCTATCTGTGCTGTTTGCCGGCCCACTGGTCCCGCCTGTATGATTACAATACATGAGTGACATTCGCTACAACATCGGTCAATTGGCCAAGGCTGCTGGAGTACCCACCACCACCGTGCGTTTTTACGAGCGTCAGGGATTGCTATCACCGGTGGGCCGCACCATCAGCAATTACCGCTGGTATGACCAACGTGCCGTGGAGCAACTGCGGTTTATCCGTTTGGCCCACGCCGGCGGATTTTCGTTAAAAGATATCGCCGGCCTGCTGGAGGAACACGACGGTTCAGCCACGCAGTGCCGCCATGTTGCCTCTATTATTGAAGTGCGACTCAAGAAGGTTCATACCCAAATCGCGGAACTGCGAATGCTGGAGCGATTGCTGAAGCAAAAACTGCAACTTTGCCAGGGGAGCCAACCACTTCGCTGCGCCGTGGTGGATGAACTGGAAATGGCCGCGAAAAAGATGCCGGCCACCGTTCCCGGCCAATCCAAACCAAAAAATTTGTCAATTTAGGTAGCCCATAAACACGCACAATATCCCCAAATTTCGGCCTTTTTCCGCAGGCCGCCCGCCGCGGCAAAAAAATAATTATTTTTCCGCTTGACCTTACACCTAAGTGCAAGGTGTAGAATAGATATGGATTGAGCGAACCGTGCTGTGTTGGCACCGAGTTCAGCTCGAAAGTGCCCCCGATTTAGGAGTACATTCCATGTTCCGCAGCATTTTCTTCTCTGTCGTTGGTTTACCACTCATCATGGCCCTGGGATCCTGCTCGTGTTGTCTTTTGCCACTGGGCCGGGCCTACGCGGGTTTCACACCAGCCGCAACTGCGCGGGACGCCTGCTGCGGCGGGCCTGCAATGGCAACGCCGGCCACACACCCCGTCTCCGCTGCCATAAAAGGGCGGCCACTGGCCATCCACGGAAAACGCTTGGGGGGGGGTGGAACAATCAACACCGCCGCCTGGAAAGGCAAGGTTGTGGTGGTGGATTTCTGGGCACCGTGGTG
>JAJYZF010000013.1 GCA_021800165.1 Planctomycetota bacterium
TTGTTCGTCTCCGGTTGCTTTCCACCCTGCCTCGCGGCAACGCGGTTACCTTCGACTACGAGCCGGAACATCGACTCGAGGAGAACTTTCATCTCCTTGACTCAACACACTCTCCATCGCACTAGCGCCCGCACCCGCGCCGGATCGGCAAGGGCCTCGGCCATGGGGATAAATTCACGCATACTCATGACGACTCCAGTAGCTTGCATCCGTGGAACATACTTCCACACTTCGTCAACTAACGAATTATAGACGCCCAGCGGATGGCCGGTCAAGTCCCCCCCGTTTGTGACTTAAAATCACCGGCTCCTTGCTGGTTTGCCGGCCGTTGTGAATCCCGGCACCCGCCCGCAAACACCACCCCGCCGGACTAAGCTATAATGTAATCGTGACGGCGAACCAGGGCCCGGTCTTTTGCGGGCCGGCAGCGCCGTAACCCTCATGCGGGATTCAGGCCATGCCGAAACGAAGCTCCAGCATACCGGCAGGATTGGAAGAGTTGCGGCGGCTCCTTATTTTCCTGGGCAAAAAAGATCTGAAGATCGCCGCCGCGTGGGTCTTCATTTTCTTTCTTACGCAACTCACCGCCAACGGAGTGCCCATGCTTTTTGACCCGTTCATCGGGGCGGTATCCGGAGGCGTCATCGGTTGGTACATCGCCGAAGATGCGGTGGCCGAAGCCGGGTTTAGCGGCATAGTGCTTACTATTTTACTGGTCTTGGCCTGCTGGATACCCGTCTGGTTTACCGATTGGCTGCTGAATCAGATCGTGCATGGGCTCTTCGGTTGGCCCATGACCTTTGGCCGCTGGATGCTTCTCACGTTCACCACCATCTTCAGCCTTATCGCCAGCGTATGGCGCTCGCTTGCCGATGAATAATTTCAGCCATTCCACCGCAATGCCCCATAACCCGCTGCATTTTCTGTGGTGCCCGCACCACGGCTCGCACTCCCGGCTACCTGCGTGTATTATGCCTGCCCAAGGAGATAACCATGGCCAACCAGAGGCTTAGGCACGGCGGAACAATCACGCTTGACGCTCTAAGCACGGCCCCGGCCTGTTTTTTCCGCCGTCTAACCGCCGTTAAATCAAATACGGAGATCATGTGCAACAAAGATACTTAATCACCGGCGGAGCCGGCTTTATCGGCTCTCATCTGGCGGAAATGCTGCTGGGCAAAGGTAACAGCGTGTACGTGCTCGACGATGAATCCACCGGCACGGCCGCCAATATCACCAGCCTGCAATCCCATCCTGATTTCCATTTTACGCACGGTTCCATCATGGATGAAGACCTGCTTTCGCGCCTGATCGGAACCTGCCACTTCGTGGCCCATCTGGCCGCGGCGGTGGGCGTGCAATATGTGCTCAAAGACCCCTTGAATAGCATCATGACCAATGTGGTGGGTTCCAGCCGGGTTTTGCATTACTGCCGCAAGTACGAAAAGCCTTTATTTTTGGCCAGTACCAGCGAAGTGTACGGCTTGCAGACCAAGGCCCCGCTGCGCGAAGACGACTTTTGTGTGCTCGGTGCCACCAGCGTCAGCCGCTGGTCCTACGCCTGCTCCAAGGCCTTGGACGAATTCATGGCCCTGGCCTACCATCACCAAAAAGCGTTCCCGGTGGTGATTGCCCGGCTGTTTAACACGGTCGGGCCGCGGCAGTCACCCGCTTATGGCATGGTGTTGCCGAGATTGGTGGACCAGGCGCTGGCCGGCCGCCCCCTGACCGTCCATGGCGACGGTACGCAAACGCGCACCTTCACCCATGTGCGGGATGTGGTTGAGGCCATCGGGCGCTTAATGGCCACACCCGCCACCTGGGGCGAAGTATACAACATCGGGGGAATGGAGGAGATTTCGATCTTGGCCCTGGCGAATCGTATTAAAAAAATCACCGGCAGCGATTCCCGGATAGAACTTGTACCCTACGCTCAGGCCTTTGATGCGAATTTTCAAGATATGCCGCGACGGGTGCCCGATGTGCGCAAGTTGGCCGGAGCAATCGGTTTTCAGCCGAAAATCGGCCTTGATGAAATGATTGCGGATGTAGCGGCGGACCGCCGCACGCACTTGACCGGCGCGTAACCTTTCCCCGGTCTGCTTGCCCACGTCGCGGTTGGCCCTCCCGCTGAACGCTCATGGTGCCCCGCCGTTGGACTTTGTTGGAAGAGGCACGGATGTCCAAATCACCCGAAACAGCGTGGCCAAAGCAACCCATCGGGCTTCGCACGCCACTTTACGCTTGCCAGACGGGAACTTCCATGCGATTATAACTGCCATTCGGACGCGGACGGACCGACATTCGTCGGCTGCGCGCCCAGGCAGGATCGCAAATAAGGAGATGTATCGTGTCAATTCCCTTAAGACTACGGGCGAAACATCGGATTGCTTCAATCGCCATGACCGCGCTGCTGACGGCCACCCTGGGCCTGACCGGCTGTTCATCCATGGGCCACACCTCCCAACCAACGCTCTACAGCCAGTTGGGCGGTGAAAAAGGAATTTCCCTGGTCGTGCATGCGTTTGTGCTCAATGTAGCCCATGACCAACGCATCAACGCCCGATTTGCCCATGTGAACATCCCGCATCTGGAAGCGCAATTGACGGCCTTTTTCTGCCAGGAAACCGGTGGCCCGCAGGTCTATACCGGGCCGGATATGTATGCCGTGCATAAGGGCATGCACATCACCAATGCGCAATGGACCGCCTTTATGACGGACTTTGAGCTAACCCTGAAACAGGAAAAGGTGCCGCAATTGCAGCAGGCTCGGTTGCTGGGGCTGCTGGAACCGATGAAGAGCGAAATTGTCGGTAAATAACGCACCCAATCCCGCAGTGCCGGATACGGGCGGTTCTTCAGGGCTGGGCTATCCGGCCCTTTTTTATTGCCGGCCCCGACCGGCCCGGCAAGCCCGCTGATTCCTCCGGTGCTCGCACAATCGCATTGGCTTTGATGGAGTTGTCATGTCGGCAGTGCGGCGATTTCCGAGCCGGATGTCCGGCGGAGTTTATTTTGGACCAGCCGACTGGCGGGCAAAAACCTGGGCCATCGCCCCAACGCCAATACCCCAAACCGCAGCCGCGGGTGTTACCGCCATCAACAATCGAGATACCCTGCTGGCCCTGGTGCGCCGTGTGGGCCTGGGCAAAACCGATCGCGTGACGCCGGCTCTGGCCGACCAGCTTGAATTGCTGGGCCAGCGCCCCGTGCGTCTGCTGGTGCTGAATCTCCTGCCGAGCCAGCCGGAATCGGCCCTGGCCGCGGCGCTAACCGACCTGGCATTGGCACACCTGCGGGCCGGCCTGACGCTTTTGGATATGGCACTTCGCGCTAAGCAGCAACTGGTGGCGGTGGATCGCCACGATCAGCGCACCGTCAAAATATGGCGCGACTTGGCCCCCGGTCATAATCTTGGGGTAAAAGCTCTGCTCGGAAAATATCCGCTCGCGCACCCGTTGGTGTTGTTGCGTGTCCTGTGCCGGCGCTCTGTGCTTAACTACGCCGCCCCCGCAGCCGCGGGATTGCTGGTGGTCGATCCCGTTACCTGTTGGGCCCTGGGCCGCGCCGCCGCCGGCGAGGCTCGTTTTACCCATCGTCCGGTGCAGGTCGTTGTCCAAGGCCTTGAACCCGTCTTGGCCATGGCCCGTATCGGCGAGCCTCTGCGCGACTTATTTACCCGCCTGGGCTTCCCCACGGCCGATATGGAATGTATTGCCGGTGGAATGCTCAGCGGGCAACTCGTCAATCCCGCCGACGCCGTCATTGAACCGCACACCGATGTGCTGGCCCTGCGGCCAAGCCCGCGGCCGGAACCATCCGCCGATTGCATTGGATGCGGCTGGTGCGTGCAGGCTTGCCCAACCGGCTTGAACCCCGCGGCAATTCTGGCGGAGGCGGGTATGCATGCAGCCATGCCTTTGGCCCATCTCTATGAAGCCGTCGGTTGTATCGACTGCGGCCTTTGTACGTATCTGTGCCCATCACGTCTGCCCTTGGCCGCGACCATCGGCAACATCAAGCGGAGTTTAACGGCTATTCCCGCGGCCCAAGCAGCTCCAGCCCCAAGTTCTCTCTCCGCCCAGGAGTCCATCTGATGTGGATCTGGCAAAAAAAAACATCCCCCACCCGCAACGCTGTGGCTCCGGCGCAGGATTCCGGGGCCATCAGGGTCGGCAGCGCGGCACCCGCGCCCTGCCCACCATTTCTGTTCTGGCCGGTGGTGCGCTCGGGATTTTATCGCGCCATCATCTTGGCACTCATCCTGCCCCTGCTATGGGGTATCGTGATTTTTGGGCTGGCGGCCATGACCATTCTCGCAGCACTGCTGGCTGGTATGTGCGTGAGCTACTGGCTGCTGAAATCATGGACCCGGCGCGGCAAGCTGATGGAATTTACCCATACGCTCTGCTGCACGCTCATCGTCGGGGCCATGACCGCACCCACCATGTCTGTAACCTTGATGTTGGGCGTAGGGCTGCTGATTCCTGTGCTTATATGCCTGCTCGGCCTGCCCGGACGGGAATCCGTGCATGTGGCGTTGCTGCTGCCCCTGTTTTTTCTGGTTTTGGCTCCGCAACCGCCGCGTTGGCCGCTGCTGGCCCGCAACCGCCTTATTTTCGGCAACATTCATCAGGCCGTGTCCATTCGCCGATATGACTGGCCCCGGTCCGACCAGATTCACGGGGCCGATGCCGTGCGCTTGCTGCGTCCGTCGGATGCCATTGGCATCCTCTATAAGCATATTGCCGCGCAGCCCACCGCCCATAAAACCAATCTCGCCATCCGCCAGACTTTCAGCTTTGGCCTGCCCACCCCCAAAAACTTGATGCTCGGTGCCGTGCCGGGCTGGATTGGAACAGGGTCTATCCTGGCCATTGTGTTGGCCGGGCTGTTTTTGTCCTGGCGGCATGTGCTCTTACCGACGCCTTGTGCCACTTTTCTCTTATCCGTCCTGGCGGGACTGCTCTTTGGACCGCTTTCACCCCACCAATTGCATCATCAGTTCTGGCAGAGCCTCGGCGGAATATGGTTTCTCAGGCCGGAGGAAGCCCTGAGCCTGCTGGCTTATGAATTGCTCAGTTCGGATTTTCTTTTCGCGGCGGTCTTTGTGTTGGCCCTGCCCGGCACCATGCCCATGGAACCGTTGCCGCGCAGTATATTTTTGCTCATCGCGGGCCTGGGTGCGGCTTTGGCGCACCGGCTCATGCTGCCCGTACCACCCGCAACTTTTGCTATTTTGGCCATGCAACCCCTGGCCCCCGCTTTTGACGCAATTTTCCATCGGCGATCCTGGTTGGTTACGGCCCTGCGACCAACCTGACGCCGACCCGATGGGCACGGCCCCCACTTGCCCACCATCCCTGACCGTGCCCCGAGCCGCTGGCCACTTTAAGACCGCGCCAAGATACCTTCATGTTTTACGGCCCAAAATTCGTGGCCACCCGTCGAGGTTCCCTTCGACTTCCCCCAATCTCGTGCCGCCCGCGGATACTTGCCTTTGTTACGGCAATAAATGTACAATCATCGCTGATATGTGAGGATCCGGCCATGGTAAAAATCTTGCGACTCGCGGTCATGTTGGTTTTGTGTGGTGCGGTGGCCGGCTGCGCCGGTACCGAACTCTACCATTCAGTTTATGGGTATGGGCATCCCAAAAACTGGTTGAATCAGGCCGCTGAGGAGCCATGGATACAGCAGCGCGTTGCGCTCTCGCCCCTCACATCGGTGCAAGCCGGGCAGTTGGAAGCTCTGGCCTTACAGGAGTGTGTGGGGCCTTCGTATGTGCTGCGGTTCACCATGGGGCAGTCGCCGCAGGACCAAGTCCAGCGCCAACAATATGCAGAATATCAACAGGCGTGGCAGTTGTATGGCGCGGTAGCACCCGCGTATGCCGTGTTGCTTATTACCGCCGGGCGGGGTGATGTTCAGGCCCAGACGCATCTGGCCGATTTTTACGCCCAAAAATCACAGGACTTTGTGAATCCCTACGGGCCTGCCAATGGTACGTACAATCCCTACGCGGGTTATGGTGCCCTCGAGCCGGTCCAAAATCAGCCCCGAAACTACGTGGCTCTTTCCACCATTCTGCGTCACGCCGCGGTAAAATGGGCCAACGAAGCCGCCACGCGGGGGCTCATCGACGGACGAACAGATTTTGATCTTGGCGTAATGTATCAGAGGCGGGCCGGTGCCGGGCAGTTAAACTTCCCAGCCAAACTGTGGAACCGACCGGCCGGTTTTCGCCGCGCTAACATGGCAACGGCCTTGCACTGGTATAAGCTCTCTGGGGGCCAGGGTTATGCCGCGGCGGAAAATTGTCTGGGCGATATCTACAGCATTGGCGCACCCGGGATAACTCCCAATGCAGTCCAAGCCGTTCATTGGTATCGCCTGGCGGCGGCCCAAGGTGTGCCCAACGCGGAATGCCAGTTGGCCCTGGCTTATCGCCACGGCTGGGGTACAAGGATCAATCTGGAAAAGAGTACATTCTGGCTTAATTTGGCCGTAGCGGCGCACTGGCAACCGGCCATCGCGCTGGCTGCGCATATTTTTATGAAACCGGTGGTGGAACAGGCCCAACGCGGAAACCCCCGCACGCAGTTCAACGTGGCTTTGGCCTACTACAATGGCACTTACCAGGGCCACCCCATTGTGCAAAATTATGCCAAAGCCGCGTATTGGTTTAAAAAATGTGCTCCACGCGGCAATGTCGCGGCGGAATTCTACATGGGACGCTGCTATCAGGCGGGTTTAGGCGTGGCCGTTAATTACGCCAAAGCTGCCAAGTGGTACCATCTGGCGGCCAAGCAGGGCAATGCCGCCGCTGAAAACAATCTTGGTATCATGTACGAGCGTGGCGATTACTTTGCGCAAAGCGACACCAAAGCCGCCGCCTGCTATATGATTGCCGCGCACGAAGGCTGCGCTCGGGCCAAAAGCAACCTCAATAGTCTGCTGCGCAAGGATATTGTGCAAAGCCCCCATCCTCACCAATTCATCGCCCAACTCAACCAGAGCATCAATGCCATGATCGGAGCCGGCATGGTTCACCAGGCAATAGAACAGCAGGAACAGGAATTCCGTCAATACTGCCAACAACAGGAACTAATGGATTTGCAGCAGCAACTCGATTACGCGCAAGCTGAAGAGGCCCAGGCCCAAGAGAACCTTGAAGCTGCCCAGCAACAACAGGACGACGCCAACGCCCAGCAGGACGACCAGCCGGATGAGGCACCCGAACCGGAACCAGATCCTGGCGAGTAGGCATGGTTTGGCCTGATGAACATATTGCGGCTTCTGGCAAAAAAATGTGGTATTGGGGCGTTAAAGCGTTGCGCCAGGACGCAAGGCCGGCACCTGCGGGGAACCTGCCCGTATCCGGAGCGCCCGCCAGCAGCGGCACCCGCGACCATGCGTCAGCAAGCACCCCCGCGTAGCTCTGCGCCGCTGTGGTGAAGAGCCCCGCGGCCGCGCTTGGCCCCATTTATAGCCGCCCCAGTTGCCCGGCCAGCGTTTCCATGGGTGTTTGCACACAGGTAAAAATGGGCGTATCGCGGAGGGTAAATCGGCTGCCTTCGGTTTCCCGCAATTCTTGCACCAGATCCAGAAAATCATCCGGCGAATCGGTTTCAAAGGCTACCACAAATTCCTGATCATCTAGCCCGAAACTGTAAGTGGTGTTGAGTTTGACCGAGGCGTATCTGGTTCCCACGGCAATGTGTTCATCCATAATCCCCTGCCGCGTGGGCTTGCTTAGCAGATACCATTCACGGGTTTTCACAAACGGATAAACAAACAGATATTTGCGTTTACCCGGAATAATGCACGTGCGCGCATCATCATGGGCGGGATCAATTTTATCCACATACGTGCTGCGTTTGCTTTGCGCCAGGTAACTGTGCGGACTTGTCAGATATCCGCCAATGTCCAGCCGGTTGATGGCCGCGGCGAATTCCTGAAGGTGCTCCAGTTGATAACTGATCTTCCAGAACATCATGTCCACATCCGGGCGGGTGCCCACGCAACTGTAATGGAGCAGCAGCATATCCTGCGGATTATTGGCTTGCACCAGTTTCACCAAGTCTGCCAGCATGGAGCTTTGGCGGTCGGCGGGAAGGCGGCGGAATTCCGGCAAAAGCTTGTAAAAAGCAAACGAAATAAACTGCCGGCGCAAGCCCGGCCTGCCGCCCGCACTCGGGCCGGCTTGGGCAGCGGTGCCGGTTTGGCCGAGCCGTCCGGCGGTAGCCTGATTATTCGCGGCAGGGGGTGATGTGTGGGTCATTAAAAATCCTTTATTTGCGGCCACAGCCTGCGGCCAAGTACCACATTATTTTAGGCCCGGCATTTTCGCACGTTTAGCCCAGCAAGTAAAATGCCCGGACCATACGTTAGGGACCGGGCAAAATAACTTCACCGTTTCCGGCTGATCACCCTGCGGGTCATGTGCCATCCTTCTCCCGACGTCCCTGAACCTGCAACAACATGGCGGGCAGATGGCTTTCCACGATCCCCCACACAGTGGCATCGTCCACAGTGTCGTAGCCATGAACTATACGATTTCGAAATGCCACAATGCGCGGCAGTTCCGCAATAACCGACGCCATTGCCGGGTCTGTCGCCCGGAGGCGGTTAAGGGCTTCACCAATGATCTCAAATTCCCTCTCCACAGCCCGCCGAAACTGCCGGTCGGCCTGGTAATCGCGGAAAGCCCGGCCCACACACCACTGGCGAATAGTGTGCGCGGATTCCTCAATATCAAACAGCAGCGCTCTGGTTCGAACGTTCATATACCACCCGCCGGGTCGCCTCCACCGCACGTCGAAAATACGGATTCCGCATGGACTGCTCCGTAACCAAATCCACACGCCGGCCAAACAACTTCTCCAGTCCATCGGCAAAATCGAGGTACCGATCCGCGTATTCGCCCGTTGGGCCGTACCCCGCGAAGTTGACCAGAAAGTCCAGGTCGCTCGCTTCAGAAATGACTCTGCCCGCCGCCGCCGAACCGAAAATACTCAACCGCTCTACGCGGAAGCGCCGGCAAAGCTCTGCAAGATCGCCGCGATGTTGGTCCACCAAATCAATCATATAGCCGAGGATAGCCATTTTTGGGGCCATTGCAACATTAGAAATAATGCCCCCGCCCTTTGCATTCCCCTGCGTACCCTGCGGTAAAAAATCACCGTCGTCCCCCGTTGCCGCGCTCTTGGCCATCCCCCGTTACAGAACGCACGCACAACGTCGCGGCCACTAAGAACCGGAAGTGCTGCCATCAGATGGCAACCTCAATTTGTTGAGTCTCAATAGTCAGCGGCATGCCATGCTCGGCACGAACCTCAAGACACGCGGCAATCGCTTCACGAATATTGGCCATGGCCTCGTCGCGGGTAGCTCCTTGGCTGACGCAACCCGGTATTGAGGGGCATTCAACCACCCATACGCCATCTTCATCACGATTTATGACTGTTAAAAATTTCATGCTCTTATTATAACTCCCAGCAGTCCAGCCGCCAAACTAAAAACCAACAAAGACAAGATTCGAGAGCGGCCAGGTTTTATGGCAACGGCCCGCTTCCGCCCAAAATCAATCCCGGAGCCAAATCCCGCCTTTTTTGTCGCGGAAATCGTGCCCGCCCGTTGCGGATGTGACTCTCTGCCAAACGCACCGCCCCGGCGAGCTTGCCACAATTTATGGCCGCACCCGCCAACTTAGTTTCCACACCGCTGGCCGCTGCCGCCGGCACAAACGAACCCGCCACCCCCGGCACCCGCGCCGGCTGCGGCCCACCGCCGCACGTCGTCCTTCGCGTTCCCCTGCGTACCCTGCGGGAAAAATCACCGTCGTCACCCGTCAAGGCATGGATGCCGAAATCTCCCGAGCTTTCAGGCGGCCGGAACCGCCAATCGGGACTGGCCACCGACCGCTTCGTGACCCTCCGCTGCGGCGGCGCTTTTGACCAAGTGCCGGATCAATGAGTATAATCCGATGAGTTTGTGAGTTGTTTCACAAACCGCCCTCGGCCAGGCGGATGCAAGGCCCAGCGAAGAAGAGTTTTTATGCCGAATTTAGCCTTGGCTGCCGTGGCCGCGAATTCCAATACTTTTGAGTACTGGATACTTATTGGGCTGTTTTTTATCATCGCCTTGATTTTTGCGCTTAGCAATGTGGTGCTTTCGGCGATTCTAGGTCCCTCGCGCAAGGGGCGGGTGAAGGATTCAACCTATGAATCCGGCGTGGATCCGCTGGGCAGCACCAAAGACCGCTTTAACGTGCGGTTTTATCTGGTGGCGATGGTGTTTCTCGTGCTGGATGTGGAAATTCTGTTTTTGATTCCTTGGGTGATGATCTTTTCCAAGCGGCAAGACCCCAGCCTGCATTTAAGCCATGTGCCCCTGTTTGCCAGCATCATTATTTTTACCATCATCCTGATTCTGGCCTATGTGTATGCGTGGGCCAAGGATGTGTTCAACTGGAGTTAACGGCCGCCGGAAGGCGGCCCGCAAGATCCCGGCGAACGGTGGCTTGTGCCGGCCCTGCTTAGGAAGCTGTTTTATGTCCATAGAACCTACTTCGTTACCCGATAATGTTCTCACCATGAACCTGAAAAAGGTGGTCAACTGGTGTCGGCGTTCCAGCGTCTGGCCGATGCCGTTCGCCACGGCCTGCTGCGGCATTGAACTGATGGCCACCGCCAGCAGCCGCTATGACCTGGCCAGGTTCGGGGCGGAAGTGATGCGGTTTTCCCCGCGGCAGGCGGATCTGATGATTGTGGCCGGTCGTGTGAGCATCAAGATGATGCCGGTGCTGCACCGTATTTATCTGCAGATGGCCGAACCCAAATGGGTCATCAGCATGGGTGCCTGCGCCAGCACCGGCGGGGTTTTCGATAATTACGCCACAGTACAGGGCATCGATCAATTCCTGCCGGTGGATGTGTACGTGCCCGGCTGCCCGCCGCGGCCGGAAACCCTCATGGAAGGCATTATGCTCATACAAAAAATTATTGATCAACAGGGTATGCCCGCGGCCCAACGCCAGCCGATGAAACTTGCGGTGCAGCCTAACTACCGGCCTACCCCGCAACCGCAGGTGGTTCTAGGCCCCAAGCTGGCCGCCGCCCTGCACGAATAGTGGCGCTGCCGGCCACTCTGCGATCCCCACTGCCGCCCCAACCACCCTTTAGATGACCGTCCAATCGAATAATACGCCCATGGTTTTTTCGCGCTGGGCGTCGATGGTTTCGTAGGCCTGCTGACATTGGTCGGGCCGGAAAGTGTGGGTATTCAGGCCCGCAAGGTTAAACTGCCCCGACACAGCCAGTTTGAAAAACATGCCGGCACCCGCGGCGTTAGTCAATACGTCCACATGCCCGTCGTGCGCTCCAACCACGGTCAGGCCACGGACAATCACATCTTTGGTCAGATGTTGCTGATCGGGAAAACCCGTATCCCCCAGCAGCACCACCCGGCCCCGATCCGCCGCCATGGCCAATGCCGCCGAAAAGACCGCCGCATGGCCCGTCGAATCAATCACCACCCGGGGTCGTCGGCCGCCATTGGCCGCGAGGATTTCCGCTTCCATTTGGTTTATGGCGCCCGCCACCACCGCCGTGGCCCCGCCCGCCTGGGCCAGGGCCAAACGCGCCCCGAGCGTATCCACGCAGATGATGGTGGTAGCCCCGGCAGCCTTGGCCCAGCGCACGGACATCTGCCCGATGGGGCCGGCCCCAATTACCAGAACCGAGTCTCCCAATACGTATTGTGCCGCCAGTGCCCCGACGCCGGCAATTTTCGCCAAGGCAAACCAGGCCGCCATTTTCGAGTCCATCTCCGCCGGCACCGGGAAAAAGTCGCCGGCATCCGCGACCACTTCGGAGGCATGGGCCAGGCGCGCCGCCACGCGGTCGCCCACGCGAAATTGCTGCACCTTGGCGCCAACGTGCGTGACTTGTCCGATCAGCGAATAGCCGGGCGTAAATGGGTACTTGATCCAGTTGTCCCAGTGGCTGCCCGGAGCGAAATTGCGATTAAAGCAGATCAATTCCGTCCCGGTACTGACCAATGAAACCAAGGTCTTAACGCGCACCGCCGTGTCGGTGATTGGCGCAGGGGCCACGGATTCCAGGGCGCATTGACGTTGGCCGGTGAATATGATGCGTTGGGTCATAAACTTTTACTCCTGATAAGCGCAAGTGGTTCTGATATCTTGGCGGTTAATCGGCGGCCTCTACCCGCCAGTCGCAGAGGGCAAAGGTACTGCGCAGGGCCTTGAGAGCATCGCCTTGGGGCCAAAATTCGTGCCCGACATAGCCGTCGTAGTCGCTCTGGGCAATGGCCCGGCAGATTCCGCGGTAATTGAGTTCCTGATGATCATCAAGATCATGCCGCCCCGGATTCCCCGCCGTGTGAAAATGACCGATATGGCGGATGGCTTTCTGCAAGGTGCGAATCACATCACCTTCCATAATTTGCATGTGGTAAATATCGTAAAGCAGTTTGACCCGCGGGCTGTTCACCAGATTGCAAAGCGCCACCCCCCAGGCGGTATGATCCGCCTGATAGTTGTAATGGTCGATGCGGGAATTGAGCAATTCCACATTCAAATTGACGCCCTTTTTTTCCGCCCATGGGGCGGAAAGCCGCAGGGCCTGGGCACAAACAAGCAGACCTTCGTAATCGCTCTGGCCGGCGTTGCGGTTGCCGCTGAAGCAAATCAGGCCGGGAATGTCATAATCCGCCGCCAAGCCAATGGACTCGTGTAATTCCGCGGTTATTCGCTGGTGGTTCTCCACCCGGTTCAAGCCATCGTCCAGCGAGGCGTGGCCGCACATGCTCACCAGCCGCAGGCCGCACTTTTGCACCGTGGCCATGAGCGTCTTGAATTCGGCCAACGGCGGCCGCCCCCAGATCTCAACGCCCTGGTAGCCAAGATCGTGGATCGTCCCCAGCAGATTGTCCATGGCATCTTGGCCGTGATGAAAGGCTGGAAGAACCACCGATTGTTTTATGCGCATAAACCCATCCTTCATTGGTGACCGCTTCGGGCGACATCGCCGCGAGCACCGATGGAACTTTGGCCACCGGAGCGCCGCCACATGCGGCATACTACGGTTGGCACCTTCCTTCCGCAATACCAAAAACTGGCCATTTATGCCATTTTATGGCTACACTACCCATCGTGGTATGATGGATAATTCAAAGAACTGATGGATTTGGAGTTTTTTTTATGCCAATTGCCGGTCGAGTCGGCCAAGGTCTTCATTCGGTGGCCCGCGGCCCCAGCGGCCGCCGGCGGTCGACCTCCCAGGCCAAGGCGCTGCGGTCCAGCCTCAAACAACTGCGGGTGGAATTCCATTCCGGGTTGCGCCACGAGTTGCCCGTGGGTAAATACAGCCTGCATCATCATCCGTACATCGAGGTTGTGTATCACCTACGCGGTCGCGGTCGGACTACTTTTGCCGATGGTCGCAGCGTTGCATTTACCGCCGGCTCGGTGGAAATTTATCCTCCGTTGATGGCCCACGCCCAGGCCAATGATGAACCGGGAGAAGATGTGTGTGTGCTTATCTCCGTAACACCGCCGCTGGCGCAAATCGTCGCCATGCCTCTTTATCACGAGCGCTTGGAGGCCCAGAGCGCTGTACATGAAATGATGGCCCAGGCGGCCGAGCCGTCACCGGCCCACGCCATGGCGGGGTTGGTGGGGCAGGCTCTGGCCCGGGCGATTCTGCTTGTTATTCTGGCGGAAAAGCTGCACGGTGGCCGCCGGGGCCTTGAAACGGCATTAACCGGAACCTACGCCCGCAAGGCCCGGGATTTTCTGCAACGGTTTGCCGCGGAAAAAAATTCACTCCAACGGGTTGCGACGCACGTAGGCATCAGCGGTGACCATCTCCGGCACGTGTTCAGGAGGTGCTACCGTGTGAGCCTCAAGGAATACCAGTTGCGCGTACGGGTGGAAAAAGCCCGCAGCCTGATCGTCCAGACCACCTTGCCGCTGAAGGTCATTGGCCATCAATGCGGATTTAGCAGCGTGCGTTACTTTTGCGCTCGATTCCGTCGGCATACGGGCCTTTCTCCGGGTCGCTATCGCCGGCGCTATCAAATGGCCAAACAATTTTCGACGTTCATGGACGAGAGCAAGAAGCAGCGGTAAAAAGCCGTCACGCGCGGCGCTGGCGGCAGCCAGGCTGGTTTTGTGGCGCTGGAAAAAACACCTCGTTTTGGTGACTTTTTCGGTTGCAAAAACGACAAAAAACCAAAAAATAAAAATCACATCACATTATTACAAAGGCACTTACAACATTTTTAAATTCTTGATCAATTTATTTTCTTGACTTTTAATTTGCGTGAGGTTAAAGTGGTAGCTAGTAATAGCTATGGAATCTGCAAGGATCGGTTCCAACGCGGCTGATGCCGGTGCTCTCTATAAAAAAGGCCCATCAATGGATACGCAGGATTTAATTTCCAACTTCCACCCCCGGCCCGGCTTTTCCCGACGCTCGGAAATGGCGGCTTACCTACGCGAGCTTATAGTCAGCGGAAAGGTTGCCGCGGGGACAAAACTGCCACCCATGGGGATCCTCGCCACTGCTTGGGGCACCCATCCACCTGCGGTACAGGCGGCGATGAATGCACTGGTCAAGGAAGGGCTGGTGTTGCGGCTGATGGGACGGGGCACTTTTGTGCGCGAAAAGACCACCGGGTTAAGACAGGTGGCGTTGTACATTTCCGGCAACCGCTGGGCGGGGCAGGCCAATACCTTTGTCGGCCATCTGATGCCTACCTTGGTCGATCATTTCGGAGAACTGGGGGTCCGTGCCCAACCATGGATATCCCGCCGTCCGCGACATTTGGCGGACCAACCATGGGAAGAACTGGAATCGGCGGCCAAGCGGCGTGAAATTCAGGGCGTGATTGTGGCAGCCACCGACCAACGGGAAGCGGCTTGGCTCATGAAACTGCCTGTACCGGTGGTGTTTTTGGCCGGCATGTCTTTTCCAAATCGGCTGGCTCTGTCATTGGACGGAGCAATCAGCGAATCCATCGCCCATCTGGCGAGCTGCGGGTGTCGATCCATTGGCCTGATCACCGTGTTCTCGCGATTCAACAAAGATTCCAGCGGCAACAAGGTGGACTCCGTGAGATTTTTTGAACGGTTTTTCCAATTGGCAGCAGACCATGGACTTAAGGTGAAAGAATCGTGGATCCCAGCGCCGGAGGTGGATGTACCGGAAAAGAGCGCCGCAAAGTTCGGCTACGACAGCTTTCACCAGTTGTGGAACCAGTCGGAGAAACCCGACGCATTGGTGGTGCATACCGATGTGGTAGCGCACGGTGTGCTGATGGCATTGGGCCAGCGGCAGGTGCGGGTGCCGCATGACCTGCGTTTGGTGTTGCATCGCAATGTGGAGATGGGGTTGTTTTGCCCTGTTCCGGCCAGTTTTATTGATCTGCACATACAGAAGGTCGCTACCACACTGGCGGATTTGCTCCAACGCTTATGCCGAGGAGAAAGTGTTCCGCAACCCATGACGGTGGAGGCCGAGTTTGTGCCGGAAAGTGTGGCGGCAGGTTTGGACGCCCATGCAACAACGGCTCTGGCGGGATGAGGTGGATCGCCGACGATAAGCCCGGCGCAGGCTATGGAAAATGAATTTGCCTTTTTTCGCGGGCCTTTCGGCCGGCGGGGCAAGTTTAAGAGAGATCCCGACGGTTGGAACCTGTCCCGAAATCAGACAGGCCCCAATGGCGTTCGGGGCAATTTATCAGGAGGCCATGTTATGGCAAGTAAATTTCAGTTAGGTTCCCGGTCGCATGTTGCGGCCAACCGCGGTCCGTCCGGCTCGGCGGATAATCAAAAACGCTCCCAGAGGGAGCAGAAGGAGGTTTCTATGTTACCCTCATCTCGTTTCACTCTTTTGGCCGCCGCGACGGCCGCAACCTTGGCCTTGGGTTGTGTAAGCATGGCCCATGCGGATCTAACCCCTGTTTTAGAGGCTGAGTTCAGCGGCTCCGGCACCGGGACTGGGACTGGCAACATCGTGCAAACCGGCGGCACCGGAACGCTCGTTGCAACCAGCCCCGCCACATCCGCCATAGGAACAACTCCTGCCAACGAGTTCACCTCCGGATCGGGCGGCTACCTGTTGACCACCCAAACCGCTGGTGGACCGGACGAGGCCGGTGTCTCAATAACCCCCACAGCAGGAGGTGGTTTTAATTCCTGGGTGTCACTGACTGGCAGCGGCCCCAACGGCAATGACAATACAATTAACGGCGCGTTCGATTTCTTTTTCCGGTCCAACGTTGCGGGGTCGTCCTGGGGCGCTAATGCCATCCGCGTTTTGGACTACACCAGTTTCGCCACGGGCTCATTGCGGCTAGTCCTAGACGCCCCGCAGGCCAATGCGATCCAACTCCAAATTAAGAATAACGCCAACGGAAGCCAGACTGCTGTTCCGACGGCGTATAACCTCAACATCCAGGCCAATACCATTTACCACGTAGCCGGGACATTTACCACTGCGCCCAACTCGGGCTACGTAACGGCCGACCTCTGGGTGGTTGAGGGCAATACCGCGATTTCCAGCACCAGTACGCCCACCGCGACGAACACCTCTTCCTTGGCGTTCACGGCGACAGCCAACTTCGGCTCACAACCCATAGTTTTTGGCCACGTTAGTTATGGAAACGCGGCCACAACCATGACCACGGAGTTCGATCAGTTCCGAATTTACAACGGCATTCCGACCACCTTTTCGGCGTTGCCGACTCCCGAGCCGGCCACGCTGGGCTTGATCGACATCGGCGGCTTGGGCATTTTACTGCTTGGTCGCAAACGCAAAATGGTCTAAATGATATCCCGGCGGCTGCAGGCATGGTGCTTGCAGCCGCCCTTTTCGGCGCGTAACGAGCCGGGGTCCCCTTTTTCCGAAAGGAGTGATTTTATGAGACGGCAGTTACCAAGTCTCAATGTCTTGGAGTCCCGATTTGCTCTCGGAGCGGAACAGAATCGTTCGTCCCCTGCCTCCTGCCGCGTTGAGACATGGATGTCGAAATCCCGATGCCGCGGGAGCGGCCAATCGGGATCTCCCGTCCGGCGGCCCGCAGGCCGCGCACGTCCCGCTCCCGTCTCCCGTCTCCCGTCTCCCGTCTTGCCGCGAAGCGGCTTCACCCTGGTCGAGCTTTTGGTGGTGATTTCGATCATCGCGATTTTAATTGCGCTGCTGTTGCCGGCGTTGGCCGCAGCCCGCCAAGATGCGGACTCTGTGCTATGCCTTTCCAATGAACGCCAGCTTGGCTTGGCGGTAATCGAATATCAGGCGGATAACCAAGGGGCCCGGTGCAACTACGGATACAACGATTATTATTTAGTTGGGAAGATGCCGGGAGCTATCCCTAACGCATGGCTACATTTTTATTCGCCCTACATCGCTCCCGGCGCACCCAGTGGGCCGGATAAAGCCGACCCGATCGCGCAATGCACGAACAGTGCACTGGTTTGCCCTTCCACATTGGTGCCGCAGGTGAACATCACGTCTGCGAACTTTAGCTCTAACTGGTACAATGACGGCAACGTCGACACGGCTTGGTGGTGGTATACCGGCCAGAGCTATAATGCCGCGACGCTGTTCTTCTGCAGCTACGCCTACAACGGTTTTCTGTACCAGCAGAGCATACCAAATTATCTGCCATATTCACCGCTGTGGCCACTGCACGGAATCGCGTACGACCATTCCGCGATCCCCATGTTTGTAGACAGCATTACCGGCGAGACGTACCCATACAATACGCAGCTCCCGGACAATAACCTGAACCAATTGCCCCCTGGATACGGGCCCGGGTCGTCCCATTATGCTGATGTCCACGACCCTGGCCCATCCACGCAAGGTTTTGAATCTGACGCGATGCAACGGCATGGCGATGGCGTAAATGTGGTCTTCCTTGATGGGCACGCCTCCAGTGTGTCTATTCCCGATCTTTGGACGTTGAAGTGGAATTCGAGCTACGTAGCTCCCAATCCTCTGCCGGCGGTTCCGTAATGGGCCGCGGGGGGGGGCGAGCCGGTGGATGAGCCTTACCGGCCATGGAAACCGGGAACTTTTTTATTGAAAGAAAAAATGGGTAAATCAGCCTTTTCTGTTCGGGCGGTTGCGGTTGTTGTGGTGGCGGCTTTTTCGGCAATGTTGGGTGGATGTCGCAGGCCACAAGCTTCGGTTGAAACGGCTACGCCCGTGGCCAAGGCCAACGGCGTGGCTGCGGCCGTCGGCGGCAGGCGCGTGCCGGCGCGCGACGCTTCGGATTTGCGGGGGTTTGGCAAGGTTTCGGCCACGTTTTCGGCGGGCCGGGCGGAATTTGTGTGCCAAAGCAGGCGTAAGGCGAATATCCTGCAGGGCAAGTTACTTGCGGATATGTTTTGGGACGCGGCGCGAAAGGACCGGATTCCGGTGGTTATTCCGCAGCGTATGCGGGAGAATCTCACGATCGCCAAGCGTCACATTTTAATTTACGTCTGGCCACCTTACGGGGCCATTGTGGTGGGACGCGTGGGCCCAAAAGTCATTGCCGTGGGAGCAGACACGGTTGCGGCGCTGCGCCGGACACTCACCGGCCAGCACTGGTGGCGAACCGCCGGCGTCCGTTTTCAAGCCGGCAAGCCCTATCCGATTTACCTGGATTTTTATGATTTACGGGCGTTCAAGTCGTACACTGCGGCCATGACGTCTTCGCCGAGCTTCAGCCTGGCCAGCCACTGGAGATTTATTAAAAAATTCGGCTTGGGCGGCATTGCCATTCAAGCGCCGTCATGGGATTTTGATAATCCGGCGCCGGGCGTGATGGAATGGGCGGACTCCGATTACGAGGTCCGCCAGGCGCAGCGGGAGCACGGGCTGATTGTGCCTTCGATCGGCGGATCCGAAATGCCGTTCTGGGCGTATGATCAGTTTACCCGCGATATGATGCAATCGGCACCCACGGCGTTGCTTGGTGCCTGGTGTTACGCTGGTCTGGCCGGCGGACATTATCTAAGCTGGTGGGCCTCGCCCAAGGCCTACGCAGCCACCAAGCTGGCGTTTCTCAAGCAAGTGATGCGGCGGTATAGATCCAGTCCGGCGGTTGGTGGTTGGCAGATTTATGGCGGCGCGCCCGGGGCGGAGAATAATTTTCATTACGGGACGGATATTTATTGGGATTATTCCGCCTGCGGCGAGGCCGGATTTCGGCACTGGCTCAAGGCGGTGAAGGGGTACAGCCTTCAGACGCTGGGCCGACGCTGGCACGGCAGTCCGACGTATTTTAAGTCTTGGAATCAGGTGCATGTGCCCAGCCGCATGGCGCTTTTCGGTCAGTTGAATTCATCGTGTCTGATGGTGCGGCATTGGTCTTGGCAATTGGCGGAAACCGGCAAAACCTGGGTGCCGCCGACTTCCAAGGCGGGATGGGTGAAAATCCACTTGCCGCCGGCGCAAATGGAAACTCTTTTGCCGTGGAAAACATCCTTTTACAAAGCCCGTTTTAATGCGGCGGGTTGGCTGGCCAAAAATTCCGGTAAGGCGGTGTACCTGGTGGTGCATCCGATGACGGCTTGGGGCCAGAAAGGTTGCGGGGTCTGGCTCAATGGCCGATACTTGGGGACGTTCAAAGGGCGCACGGAAGGTTCGCCGGATCGCGATTTTGATGTGGAAGTGACCAAATCCCTGGCTTCCGGGGTCAACCGACTCATACTGTTGATTCCCGGAACAAAACGCCATGCGAGTTACCTGGGCAGTGGTGGAAAGCTGATGGCGGCGTTTTTCACGACCCATAAGCCCCAGCGTTACCCCGATATGGGGCCGTACCTCAACGCGCGGTGGGTGGACTTGGAAGCTTGGCAGGCATACAGCATTCATCACGCCCTGGTCCCGCTGCTGGAGCTGGCTCGGCGCGAGGATCCCAACCGCCCCATGGGCATCGCCGCCCAAACCACCGGCGGCGTAACCAACGGCACAGTGGCCCTGGCAAGGCGGTACCGGTTGAGCGTGCAGTTCACTGGCGGCGGGCCTTGGTACTACCCGTGGAATTCCGGCATGGGGTACGTCGCGGGATTCTACGGCACCACCGAACCTGGCGGTACACTCAATGCCACCAGCCTTTCCCAAATGACCGGCGATGTGCTCTTGGACGGCGACGGCAATGTGGACCTGTTCCAGTTCCTCGACGATTACGAGAAACTCCAGCAAAAGACGCATTGGTTCACGAAAAACCAGCGATTGATCCAGCTTTTTGGCAAGTATCGCCGGGCCAAGCCCTCCATTGTGCTGATGCGTTCCGGACGCAACCTGGCTCTTGGCAACTCGCTGCCGTGGTTCTGGGATCTGGGCCGCGGAGAACTCCAGCAGGCCGGCTACGATAATGTCTACGCCACCCCGCGCATGGTGACGCAAGGACTTTGCAACAGCTACCCGGTGGTCATGGACGCGGCCACGGTTTTCATGAGTCGCCGCACAGTGGCGGGGCTTAAAAAATACGTGCGCCAGGGCGGCACGTTCATCGCCATTCAGTGTACCGGGCGGGACACCTACCTGCGGCCCAACACCTGGCCGATCAGCGCCCTGACCGGCTTTCAGGTGGTCGCCACCCATCCAACCGGCAATATTCGCTTTGGCCGGGCCTTGCCGATCCTGGCGAATTGGCGGGGGAAAGTTTTTAATGGAACCGGGCCGGGCATCACGGGTTCCGCGGGCATCGGCCTTAAGCCCGTTGCCCCAGGATCGATAGCGCTAGCCAAATGGGCCAACGGGACGGTGGCCATCGGCTACCGAAAGATCGGCAAGGGCCGGGTGATTGTGCTGGGATCCAGCTTCTGGCGCAACCAGGCCGCTGATGTCGGCGGTTGGTGGAGGGCTCCACAGGGGCTGGAGGAAGAATTCCTGCATGATTTGTTTTTGAGCTTGGGTATCCGGCGCAACGCCTTGGCCGAAAACCCCGACGTCTGGGCTCGAGAAATGATCACCAAAAATGGCCTGCAAACCTGGCTTCTGGCGTACAATGTTGCCCCCAATTCCCGAAAGGCAACACTGAAATTCCGCGTTTCCAGCCGTCCCCCGACGGTGTGGAATCTGCTGACCAAAAAACCGGTCCCGTACACCTACGCCCGCGGATGGGTGAAGATATCCGCTGTGAAGTTTGCCCCGTTCGGAGTTCAGGCATTCGCGGTGCAGCGACGAAGTTTGGTTGGCGGCCTGGCTTATTGGTGGCGCGTTAAGCGCGAGTTTTGGAAGTCCTATAAGCCCTCCGCCAAGACGTTGAACATTCCACCCACGACCGACCAGGCCTTGGCGGTGGACCGGTGGAAATTCTACGCGGATCGCACCGGGGCGGTATCCAAGTCCGCAGCCTGGCGGCAGGCTTCCTTCAACGACCGGTCGTGGCAGTCGATGTCGCCGGGATTCTGGGGACTCTTGGACCCCAAGCTCCAAGCCTACCAGGGCCTTGGGCTCTACCGGGCCAAGTTGACGATTCCAGCGGCGTGGAAAGGCCGGCAAATCGCTTTCTGGCTGTACAGCTTTAACAACCCCATTGTGTACAATTTGGGAAAGTTCTATCTCAACGGCCATTTGATTACCACCTACAAAGCCCGCTCCTGGAGCCAGACGCTGGCTTATAACATCACCCGCTGGGTGCACTGGAAATCTCCCAACGAGCTGACCGTACGGGTAACCGGCGGCAAGAATGGCTCGGGAATCTGCGGTTGCGTGTGGGTGGCACCGCTGCGCCACCTGGTTTTCAAGAAGAATATTTCCAAGGGCTGGACCGTGTTTGGCAAGAATTATAAGGCCACGGGCCGGCTCGACGGTCCGGCACATGTGACGGCCAAATATTGTCGGCGGCGAGTGCGTATTCCAACGGCCTGGAAAGGCCGGCAGGTGTATCTGCGGATGCGAACGCCGGTGCAGTGCGTAAGCTGCGTTGTGGTCAACGGACACTTAATCAACTACAACGCTTATCTCCATCCGTTTGGGCTTATCGCCGAGGTGAATGTGACCCCTTACCTGCGGTTCGGCCAAAGCAATGCGTTGCAATTGTGGGGAAGTTATACGACCATCGGCACTCCGCGGGCGGGGGAACTCTACCTTCCGCGGGTGGTGATCGGATGTGCCAAATGACGCCGATGGTGCCGGATATTCCTCCGTTTTGGGCATTTTCACCAGCCGGAAAGTGTGAAGTTATTTTTGCCCGGTCCCTTACCACCATGATGAAAGAGAGCGACATCCACGAGCAGGTTGGAACCGGTTGGCAATGATACCGCAATCAAGAAAGGTTGAAAATAATGATGACGTCGAAGCTGAAAAATTTAATCACGGATGAGGGCGTTTCCATGCTGGATGTATTTTCCGGCCAGTGTCGCCGAACCGAGCTTCAGCGGCTACGTGAAGAATTTACGCAGTGGTGATTGGTGGTGTTGCCGGGCTTTTTTTCACCGCTGGATTTGGCCGCGGCCCGAGGAGAAATGGATGGCTACTTTAAGCCTCTCCGGGAAAAGGCCCGGTCGCTGACCAGCGCGGCCAGCCGCCCGCGCGAAAAAGAATTCGCCTGTGATGTTATCCCATGGGATCCGCTGAGGGCAGCCCGGCATTTCAGACGCTCCATCGCCACACCGCCTTGGCCGGGTTCACGCAGGCGGTCTTAGGACCGGGCTTCACGGATCCCGGGAGCTCGGTGATGTTTTCGGTAGGGGGAGGCCGGGGACAGGCGTGGCATCAAGATTGCCCCAGCGGTGAATCCACCGGCTTTAATTTGAACCGCCTGATTTATCCGGAAGATGTCACGCTGGAAGATGGCGGGATTGTGGCGGTTCCGGGCAGTCACAAACTCGGCCGCATTCCACCCGGCGGACATCAGGATCCGATGAGCGGGGAAGTGTTATTAACACCGGCGGCGGGCACGTTGATTCTCTTGCACGGGCACGTCTACCACCGCGTGACACCGAATTTGAACCAAAGGCCGCGGCTGTCCGTTAATTTTCGGGCGTTTCCGGTGGGCGTCTCCGCGGATGTCACATGCGTTGGCGTATATCGTAACGGTACGGTTAATTTCTGCGATAAGGCCAAGCAGCACGACGGCACACCGGCGATGAAGGTCTGATGCGCCCGGCGCATTAGCCGCGTGCCGGTGCCCGCGCCCCGGTTTTTGGCGGACCACCGCCCGGCCCACGATATTACCCACCAGAAATACGTAGAAACGCCGTGCAGGCGACTTGCGGCCTTGACCAGTCCTACCCTCCGAGGTTAGAAGAGGTGAAGGCGGCGGCGAGGTCGGAAGTACCCCGTGAACCGGGGCTGAACCAGGAGTTTTTTTATCATGCTTGAACCCCCTTTTCCTTACCTTTTCAGGGCCTTGCAATCGCGGGCGGTAACGCAGGAGAATCCGACGGGAGGCAAGGGCCTTGGCGGTAAGGACCGCGGCAACGGCAATGGCCGCAAGGGTTCGCCCTCGCTGCGGGACATCCAACCGGGTGAAACCAGAGTCCTCTGCGATATCGAAGGGCCGGGTATGGTGCGCCACCTCTGGTTCGCCCGCCCGCCCAATGCGGCACCCGAATTACTACGCAACCATATTCTGCGGATTTATTGGGACGATTGCCCTTACCCGTCGGTGGAAGCTCCGCTGGGAGATTTTTTCGGCGTCGCCCACGGGCGAACCGCCCATTACATGACGCCCTACCTCGGGATGCCCGAAGGTCGCGGCTTTCAATGTTATTTTCCGATGCCGTTTGGCGGGCGCTGCCGTATGACCTTCGAGAATGAGTCCACCGCTCCGGTGGATTCGCTCTTCTACCAGGTGGATTACACCTTGGGCGATGAGATTACCGCGGAAATGGGCCGGTTTCACGCCCGTTTCCGGCGTGAGAACCCCTGCCCTTCCGGACGGGATTTCACCCTCCTTAAAACCGCGGGTTCGCCGGGAGTGTTTGTCGGGGCGGTGATCGGCGTGAATCCGCGGGGGCCAAACTGGTGGGGCGAAGGAGAGATGAAGTTTTACCTCGATGGAGACAGTACGTATCCCACCATCTGCGGCACCGGGACGGAGGATTATCTGTGTTCGGGCTGGGGCATGTTGCCGCACGAGGCCCTCTACACCGGGGTGAATTATCTCCGGAAAGATCCGCGGACGGGGTGGGATCAATTCGTTTCGTTTTACCGCTTCCATGTGCTGGATCCCATTTATTTCCAGTCGGACTTGCGGGTGGAGCTCCAGCAGATCGGCGCCCCCAGCGCCGAGTTTCTTCAGAGCCATGGCGTAAAAAAAACCGGCCACCGGCATGACCCATCCGCTTTGCGCGCCGCATGTGAGAAATACGGCTGGATGGGGCCGCATATCCATCCGGGCATCAGCGACTGGCTTTTTGACCGAGCCGACGACTACTGCTGCGTGGCATATTGGTACCAAAGGCTTTCCGCCGAGAAGCCGCCGGCGTTTCCATCGCGGCAGTGCCGCACCGCGGGAATCAGCCGGCAGGCATGGGAGACCACCTTAGAATAGTCCACGGCGAGCCGGCAAAATCGGTTGCCCAACAAGCAGCACCGGCGGCATTCTCCAAGCCGCCACAGGCCGGCGCTCGCGGAATCCTCCGCTACGGATGAGGCTTCCGAGCTTGGCGATTTCCCATCCGCGCGCGATCGGCTTGCTCTTAGACCTTTCCCGCCAAGCGATCTGCATACGACGCATTGACCGCAGCCGTCTGTGCTGCAATCCCCAAAATCCATTGCCCAGCGCAAAGCTGTTGGGCAACAACCCCTCATTTTCCTAATGCCTTGCGCCTGCGCCGCGTGCCGGTTTACGCAGACGAGGCCCCCCCGCTGATCGCTGACCGCTGGCACCGGCGCTGGTGGAGATCGGCAGGCGCGGTGGAAAATAACGCCGGTTTTCGCCGCCGGTTTTCCGCCAAATAACGTCAAAATTGAATAAAAGTTAAAATCACATCCCATTATTATAAATGCACTTACAGCGTTTTTAAATTCTTGATCAATTTATTTTCTTGACTTTTTAACAGCATGTTAGTTACCATAGTAATCACCGGTGGTTACTTGTGTCGGTCATTGGATTGACATTATGGCTGCCGCAGAATTGGCAAATATGGTAGCCATGGATATGCAAGATTTAATTTCCAACTTCCACCCCCGGCCCGGCTTTTCCCGACGCTCGGAAATGGCGGCTTACCTACGCGAGCTTATAGTCAGCGGGAAAGTTGCCGCCGGAACCAAACTGCCGCCCACACTGGAACTGGCTAAGGCTTGTGGCAGCCATGCTCCGGCGGTACAGGCGGCTATGAATGCACTGGTCAAGGAAGGGCTGGTGCTGCGGCTGATGGGGCGGGGCACTTTTGTCCGCGATGCCGCTGGCGATCTGCGCAAAGTGGCACTATACGTGCCGGGTGGTCGGCGGGTGGCCAACAATTTCGCGGGCCATTTGATGCGGATGTTGGAAGAGCAACTCTCGCTGCGTGGTGTGCGCAGCGAATCGTGGATCAGCCGCCGATCGGAAACCCTGGCCGAGCAGCCGTGGGAAGAGCTTGTAGCAGCGGCCAAGCGGCGTGAAATTCAGGGCGTCATCGTGCCTGTGCTGGAGCCGCGGGAGGTACCGTGGCTTATCAAGCTGCCGGTGCCGGTAGCGTTCTTGGCTACGGAGCATCTGCCCAACCGAGTGGAGCTGGCAGCGTGGAAACCGGCGATGGACAGCGCGCTGGCCCACTTGGCAAGCCAGGGGTGCCGCAGTATCGGGCTGATTACCGTGCTCTCGCGATTGGCCGAAGATGTCGGCGGCGACAAGGCGGAATCCGTGAAATTTTTTGAACGGTTTTTCCAATTGGCCAAAGACCATGGCCTCCAAGTGCAAGAGTCGTGGATTCAATCTCCGCCCGTGGAACTGCCGGAAAAGGCCGCCGCACGCTTCGGCTACGATAGCTTTCACCAATTGTGGAACCAGCCGGAAAAGCCGGAGGCTCTGTACGTGGATACCGATGTGGCGGCCCAGGGTGTGCTGATGGCATTGGGCCAGCGGCAGGTGCGGGTGCCGGAGGAACTGCGTTTGGTGTTGCATCGCAATGCGGAGATGGGGTTGTTTTGCCCTGTCCCAGCCAGCTTTATTGATGTGCACATACAGAAGGTCGCTACCACGCTGGCGGATTTGCTCCAACGCTTACGCCGGGGAGAAAGCGTGCCGCAACCCATGACGGTGGAGGCCGAATTTGTGCCGGAAAGTGCGGCGGAAGGTGCAAAGGCCCATGCAACACCGGCTCTGGCGGGATGAGATGGATCGCCGGCGATAAGCCCGGCGCGGGCTATGGAAAATGAATTTGCCTTTTTTCGCGGGCCTTTCGGCCTGCGGGGCAGGTTTAAGGTAGCTCCCGATGGTAGGGACCTGTCCCGAAATCGAACAGGCTTAATTGGCGTTCGGGGCAATTTATAAGGAGGCCATGTTATGGCAGGTAAATTTCAGTTGGGTTCCCGGTCGCATGTTGCGGCCAACCGCGGTCCGTCCGGTTTGGCGGATAATCAAAAACGCTCCCAGAGGGAGCAGAAGGAGTTTTTTATGTTACCCTCGTCTCGTTTTACTCTTCTGGCCGCCGCGACGGCCGCAACTTTGGCCATGGGTTGTGTAAGCATGGCGTCGGCCACGGTGTTGTGGAGCGATAACTTTTCCGGGGTCACGGCAATACAAACGGTGACAATTAATTCCACGTCAACAAACGGAGGCCAAACGTTCCTAACCCCCGCCGGCGACCCCGACCAGTATAATTTTTATGCTGGCGGTGCGTTGGGTGCGACGGGCGCGACGGACACGACGACGCTATCGGCCGAGCAAAATGCGGTGGGTAGCGATCCAGGACTGGTTTACGCGAACGTTTCAGGTGGCAACGTTAGCTATGGTGGTTTTAGCATTCTGAACAACTCCCAATCACCCTATATTGGCATCACGCTCTCGGGTTGGACTGCTGGCAACATCACCAGCGCGATGGTCTCGTCCCTGGTGTTAACCTTTAACTATACCAGCAGCTTTTCCTCTTCTACAGGCCCGGGCGACTTTTCTGCAAACTTTCAGGATTTAAACGGAAACGCTTTCTACGGCGTCGCTCTGACACCGGAAACCTCTGGGACTACCGCCACGGTGTCGATGGCAAATGCCCCGTCGAACTTTGTAAGCGATCTGGTGACCAATCTCAATAATCTGACTCCGGAAGATTTGTCACTTTCATTTCAGCCGCCTACCGGGTCGGGGAGCGTCCCCGCAGGCTCAACGTTTGCCGTGTCGGACTTGGCGGTAAGCGGGCAGGAAGTTCCTGAACCCACCGCCTTGGGCCTGCTGGTTCTGGCAGGCGCGGCCCTGTTGTTGGGCAAGCGGCGGCGTGCCTGAGGCGGACTGGTCAAGTTGGAACAACGGGGAGGGGCCGATAGGCCGCTATCGACCCCCTCCCTTTAACTGGGCCTTATTAGGTAAGGAGTTGGCTTATGGAACTTCACATGTCCCTTCTCGCAGATCGACCGCGCCACGGCCAAATCCCAAGCTTTTTCGGGACCAGGCCGCGGCAACATCCCGACCCCCGTCGTGTTGAGACATGGATGTCGAAATCCCGATGCTGCGGGAGTGGCCAATCGGGATCTCCCGTCCGGCGGCCCGCAGGCCGCGCACGTCCCGCTCCCGTCTCCCGTCTCCCGTCTCCCGTCTTGCCGCGAAGCGGCTTCACCCTGGTCGAGCTTTTGGTGGTGATTTTCATCATCAGCGTACTGATTGCTTTGCTGTTGCCGGCCTTGGCTGGGGCGCGGGCTGCGGCGCTGAATGTCCTGTGCGAAAGCAATCTCAAGCAGACCTGGCTTTCATACGATTATTACGCCAACGACCATCAGGGCTTCATACCCCATGGGGCCGATGGCCCACCCGGATCCAGCGGTAATCCCGAGGTCACGCAAGGCTATAATCCCAACGATTTATACAGCGGTCAGGCGGAATACCTGACCGGCAGCCGGGATCCCAATCACCTTCCGACGGTTTATCAATGTCCATTGGAAACATTGCTGGATCCGGCGATTGACGGACCTGGCAACGTTTTCGCAGATGGCACGGTCCGGTACGCCACCTATTGGCCGAATTACGATTTCTGGCTCAACACCAGCCGGATAGATTATCCGAAAAATAGCTTCGGCTTTGGGCCGTATGCGGTGCCGGTCGCGGCCGATGAGGCTCCGATGTTAGGCGAGGCGTCCTCAATGGGGGATGACAATTGGGGGAATTCGAACAGCCTGTCGTTTTTCGGGGGCAATATATATCTTGTGGACTGGACCCCCGGCGCATTTTTTAACTATCATTACAGTGGGGCCTATTCCAACATGGTTTACTTTGACGGCCACGTGGGCCGACTTCTCAATGGCACACGCCCCGGGCAGAGCGCAGCGTTCACGCAAACTTGGGATATTGGAATACCTGGTGCGCCCTTGCCGCCATCCCAGTAGTCCATTTTATGAGATTGCGGTCAGATGCGCTCCCGCAGGTCGGGGCAGTGGCTTCTTGCATCCGACCAATCGCAGGTCAATTAAATCCTAATTATAGCTCTGAGAGAGCATTCGCCCTGCAAAATCACTTCTTTTAAAGGATAAGGTATAATGCAGTCAAGCTCGCACTGGCGTTTATCTTTTGGTTTTTGGAACTTTCTGCTGCGGCAGGGACGCAATCGCCGGCTGGAATTTCGTACGGTGGCGTCTGTGCTGGCGGTGTTGGGTTCACTGGTGCTGACCACAGGTCGAGCCATGGCCGGGGGCGTGATCCAAGGCACCTTGCCGGCGCTACCGCTTGTCACACATCCGATGAAGATGTCCGGCAATCTGCAAGATTGGTCGGGGATACCGGCGGTGCACTATGTGCCGCTGGATGCGTCGCTGGTGCATAGTTCTGTAGCTGCCGTGCGGGCGTTGCAGGAGCATCCGCATTCGGTGGACCTGAAGCTGTGTTACGACGCCAAGTACCTTTATGCCGCTTTGAACTGGCAGGACCCGCATCCAGGGGTGAACAGCACACCGGCCACGGCTCCATCCCATTGGGCCAGGGGCGGCGGCGGGGTGCAACTGAACATTCTGGCGGGCAGGAATCCGCAGCAGGTGCTGCATGTGGCCTGCTGGCCGGTGGATGGTGGGCAGTCTGTGGCATTGACGGCGCGCAAGGGTAACAGCGGGCATTGGTTCAATCCTACGAAAGACGGTGCGGCGGCGGCGATATCCATACATGCCAATCACCTGGGCTACAACCAGATGATTCGTATACCATGGAGCCTCATTACCGCCAATGGCAAAGCGCCAGGTTCGGGCAAGCTTACCGTATTAGCTGATTTTGCCTGGAGTGACTTGACCACCGCAGCGCTTCAATCCATGCCGTTTGACTACGGCATCGCGGGTTCGCGGAATCTAACCTACAGTTTATTGACGGCTCCGGGCCAGCTTTTCAGTCAGGGGTATCTGCCCAATCCGAAGGACTGGGGCAAGCTGCACTTTGGCGCTCACGCCAAGGCCCCAACGACGGCATCCTCGGCCAAGGGGATCAGCGCCACGGCGCTGACGGCGTCCTGGGCCATGACGCCTCCGGCAATGAGCGGCAATTTGGCCTCGTGGCCGCGGAGAGGCTTTGCGAACTTTGCACTGGAGCCCGCCTTTCTGGGCAAGCGTTACAGCGGCAAGATCGCGGTACAGTATGATCACAGCAATCTCTACATTGCCGCGCATATCACCTCGGCGGTGCCGCTGTTTAATCAGATGGCACAGGCCACACAGGCCGGCTACTGGGGCGGCGATGCCCTGCAGATCCGGCTGAACAACGGCCATAAGAGCGTCAACCTGTGTGGCTGGTATGACAGTACCGGCCACAAGCCGGCCTTGACGGCGGACCCCGGTGATCTAAAGAATCCGTTTCTGCTGGAGCAAGGGGCCAAGGAAGTATTCCAGGTTGATAAGAGCGGCCGGGGCTATACGCAGTTCCTCTCCATACCGTGGAAGGTGCTGTTTCCCAAAACCGGTGCCCCCAAGCCGGGTGCCAACTGGCGGGCGACGTTTCAAATCTGGTGGGCGGGCCTGGGACCGCGGTTTACCGTGGATGTGCCGGTGAAGTTGGCACCCCCGGCGGCACTGGCGGTGCATTACAAGTTGCCCAGGAGCGGCGCGGTGACAGTGGGGGTATTTACGAGGTCAGGCCAACTGTTACGTTGGATCACCCGGGCACAATACCAATACGCTGGCGAGCAAACGGTGCCGTGGAATGGCCTGGACCAATACCACCATCCGATACCGGCGGGAAACTACACGCTCAAGGTGCTTTATCATCCCCCGCTGACACTCACCTACAAACTGACCCTGGGCAATCCGGGCACGCCGCCATGGCCGACGGCCAATGGCAAGGGCGACTGGCTGGGGGATGAAAGCAACCCGCAGGGTGCGGCGACCGATGGCAAGTGGGTTTTTCTGGGCTCGCCATGCTCGGAAAAAGGTTCCTGTATTATTGCCGTCAACAGTCACGGGCAGCGTCAGTGGGGTGTCGGCGGAGACGCCGCACCGCGTTGCATTTCGCTGGCGGTGGCGGGGAAATACCTGTATGCCTTGTATTCCGGGCCGGTGATCACCGATACTTCCAGACACTACAACGGCAAAAATGCCATCGGCCGGGCGATGCTGGTCTGTTTGAACAAGCGCACGGGTGATCCGGCGAGATTTTCGATCAGCCATCCGAACATGGTGATTGCCAAGTGGCCCCATCATCACGATTTGGTGGGCCTGTGGAAATTGCGCCGCAACATGACGTTTTCACCGGAAAATTACGCCGGCCAGACCCGCTACTCCTCCATTGATGTCGGCACCACCACCAATGCGGTGGGGCTGGCGGCGATAGGTGGCAAGATCTACGTATCCCTCATGTATAATAACAAGATCCTGATTCTGAACGCGAAAACCGGTAAACATATCGGTGCCATTCCCATTCACGATCCGGTGGGCTTGTGTGCGGGTCCCCATGGCACCTTGCTGGCGATCAGCGGGCGGCGGGTAGTTCAGATCAATCCGCGTACCCAAAAACAGACGGTTATCATTCATCGCCGGCGCTCCGCTGCCGGGCGGGTGGCCAGGCGGCTGCTGGGTAGAACAACGGTAGCGACGCAGCCGAACCTGCTGGCACCGCGCTCTGTGACGATGGGGCCGGATGGGGATATTTATGTCAGCGACTGGGGCAAGTCGTTTCAGGTGAAGGTGTTTTCCCCCACGGGTCAATTCCTTCGGGCCATCGGCAAAAAGGGCGGTCGGCCCTGGCTGGGCAAGTTCAATCCCGATGGCATGTTGGTACCTTACGGGATCGCGGTAACCAATGCTCACAAGCTCTGGGTGGCCGAAGACGATGGTTGCCCGCGACGCGTCAGCGTGTGGAACGCCCAGACCGGGGCTTTCCTCAAGCAGTACATTGGTCCCACGCCTTACGGCGGAGGTACCACCTTCTGGGCGAGTCCGAAGAATCCGGATATCGCCTATTGCATGGGTACGCGATTTAAGCTCAATTACCAAAAGAAAACCTCCACACCTCTGGCCACGGTGGTCCGGCGCATGTATCACAACGAACCCTTTGCCATCAACGGCGATAACGATATCGCGGACCATCGGATCATTTATCACGGTGGCCACGAGTACATCATTTGTAACATTGGTACTCTTGGGACAGTGGTGGTGCTGGAGAAGAAAGGCAATATCTTCGTGCCGGTGGCCGCCGTCGGCAATCTGGACGTATGGATTTGCCCGCACGGCAATGATATTGTCTGGTGGGACAGCGACCTGGGCTATCATGATATCCGCAATTACCTGCCCGATTGTTTCAAGGGACGACAGGGAGACAACTTCGTCTGGACGGATAAGAACGGCGACGGCCGCGTTGAACCCAATGAAATGCAATGGTTCAAGACCGGTGGCCGCAGTTCCGTGTATGCTCCCGGCAAACAACCGGAGTTCAGCATCGGCGGCGGCTGGGGTGAGGGCATCGCGCCCAACGGCGATTTGTACTTCAGCGCCGGCGCCCAAAATGGCGAATACGTGTTCCGGGTTCCGCTGCTTAAGTGGACTAAAAGTGGCGCGCCGCTCTATGGCCTCAAGGAGGCCAAGCCGGTGGTCCGATTTAACCATGCCCTCTCCGGGCTGTATGTGAACGACCAAAATCGACTGTTTTTGGCGTTCAATTACGAATGGAATCGCGGCGAGAAAAACGCCCTCTCGTGCTACACCACAGACGGGCGGCTGCTTTGGAATGTGGCGATGACACCTTCGCCCACGTCCAACCGACAACCCGATTTTCGGGCCAATGACGTCAATGCCAGCAACACCATCGGCGAATTCGATTTCCCGGGTGCGGGCCATCTGGGCCATGTCATCGGTACTTGGAGCTGGCACGGCAGCGAGCGTCCGTATCTGCTCACATCGGATGGCATGTACATCGGCACGCCCTTGCCCGATAAGACCATGGTTGGTCCGGCCGCAGTTTGGGGCGAATCGTACATGTACTATTTCCAGGCACCGGATGGTACGCCTTACCTGGTCGATGGCGGTGCCGATGGCGATCACATTTTGCAAATTCATGGCTTACGGCAGGCACGGGAATTATCGCAGCCACTGATCATTACCTCCGCGCAGGCCCAGGCAGCAATTGCCGCCGAGCAAGCTCCCGCCAAAGCCAAGCCGGTCAAGTCCTTCAAGCCGGTGATCCGGGTGGCATGGCGTCACCACGCGCCGGCTACCAAAGGCACGCTTGCGGGTTGGAATATGGACACCGGGGTGCACTTAAATGGCGGCCACGGCCGCACGGCGCAAATTGCCCTGGCCCGAGACGCGAAGTATCTGTACCTGGCCTACAAGGTTCATGAACCCACGCCGCCGTTGACCAACAAGGGCGGCGACTGGCAGGACCTGTTTATCACGGGTGACTGCTGCGATTTGATGCTGGGAACCAATCCCAAGGCCAACCCATATCGCCAGCATGCGGCGCTGGGCGATATTCGGCTGCTCTTGAGCGAATTTCAAGGCAAGCCGATTGCGGTGCTCTATCAGCCGGTGACAACCCATCCGAAACACCCAGTAACGTTGCTGGCGGCTACCATTGACCGTATCACGCGGTTGACCGATGCGAAAGTGGCCTTCCACCGTTACAAAGGCTACTACACGCTTACCGCGCGTGTGCCGCTGGCGGACCTGGGGCTGGGCTGGAACCATGGTAAGACGCTGCGTGGTGATGTGGGTGTGATTTATGCCGATCAGACCGGCCGCAATCGTATTCTTCGTCTCTATTATTACAATCACCACACCAAGATCATTTCGGATCTGACCACGGAAGCCACGCTCCAGCCGCGGTATTGGGGACCGGTAGAGATGCCGCTGGGACCGAACCTGCTTAAGGACGGCAGTTTTGAACAGGGCGGCTTCAAAGCCAACGATACCCATGGATGGTGTGTCTCCGTCCAGAGGAACGGCGCTGTGGCCCGTATTGTAGCTGGCGTGGCCCACAGCGGTACCCACGCCCTCTTGTTGGCACAAACCAAACCAGTCCGCTTCACCAAGGCGGCTTACAAACTGCCAAATTATGCCACCTTCCTCCAGAGTGCCAACGGTGGCCACGGCGGGGGCTTCGCCCAGATTGAGCAAAAGTTTCCCGTGACGTCGGGCCGACGGTACAGCTTGCGCCTTTATTTCGATGCGACTCACATGCGGCTAGAGCACACGCCCCCCGGCAGACCCCGCGGGTACTCAAGCCTGTTGATCTGGGTGTATTGGCTGCACGGCAACGGTCAGGTATGGGTGGCCAACCGACAGTCGGACACTCTCGGCTGGACCGAAATGCATAACGCCCGATTCGCCTATTATCAATTGCCCAAACCATACCTGGCACCTAAAGGTGCCACTGCCGCCCGTATCACGATAAGTTTGGCAACAAATGCCGCCCACGATCTCCCAAGGGTCTATGTGGATGACGTGGAAATGGTCCAGGTTCCGAAATAATCAGCACAGCGCCAAGGCTATAGAAGATACGGGACGGCCCGGAATGCCTTTAGCCTAAGCCATAGATCGCAGCGCGGCAAACACCGTCAAAAGTTGCGCTGTGCGGGTTATCGGTACTCGCTTGGCCGGTGGCAGGAGAGCGCAACATGCTCAATCAGGTTCTCGACTATCTTCTGAAGACGAATACCATTATGCTGATCTATTTCAAATTGAGCGCCATTCGGGCCGGGAGCCATTAGTTCTTAAGGAGACCCCCAATGCAATTTAAAAACAACCTTCCGTTTTTTGCTGAAAAGCTCTCGGTCGATCACGAACAGTTCCGTTATCCCCGCGTGGAACCGGGGCGCAACGACTTCCGAAATCCGGTGCGTATTGCGGAACCTGATGAATCCTCCGGGTTCATGCCGCAGCCGCCGGAAAAGGTGTGGGAGTCGGCAGGCGGGCCGGATTCAATGGGGGCGTTGCGGATAACCCGGTCCGTCCCCGGGCAAACCGTCTATACCGCGTCACCGCCGTGGCATGCGCCTTGCCGTTATCGGCTGCAATTGCGCTGGCAGGGACGCACGAGGTCCGCAATAAGGGGTTCTTTTTGCGTGTATGGGTGGAAGATTTTGTGTGGCACTCCGTCGCGGGTTATAGGCTGGTACGCGTGACTGAGTCGCGCCCGCTGACGGGAACAACCTAAGGATGGGTGGCGATTGACGTTCCGGAATTGAGGTTCACCGAACACGGCGAGACGCATCTTGTTTAGTTCGAGGTTGTTCTGGACGGCAGCGGCACTGGCTGGCTGACGGATATAGACATTGGACTGTGCGGTATCGACACCACCGCCGCCGGAAGAATGATTGCTTGCAACATGAAATAGGAATTAAGAAAAGTTCGCATCCAGTAACCAGGTAAATTAAACTTCAAGGAGAACATGATATGAAAGCTGTATTTGTTGGTGGCGGCGCGGTGCGCCTGGTCGGTATTTTACGGGCCGCTTTTCATCACCGCGGTATGTTCGAAGGCGGCGAGATCAATCTTTATGATATTAATGTTCCGCGGGCCGAAGCCGTCGCTAAAATGCTTATGAAGACTCCCGAATTTGCCCGCGTCAAATGTAAGCTCACCTGGGGCACCACCCTGGAAAAGGCCCTGGAGGGGGCCGACATGGTGGGCGTTATTTTAATGGCCGGTTCGCAGAAAACCGCGCAGCTCGGCGACAAAGTCAGCCGCGATCATGGATTTCTTTCTTCCGATAATGTTTCACCCAATGGTGCCTTCCTGGGCATCAAGGGCGGCCCTATCCTGTTAAACGTCGCCAAAAAAATGGAGCAGTATTGCCCCCAGGCCTGGCTGGTCGATTTTGCCAATCCCATTGCCGTGCACAGCGCCATGATTAACAACCATACCGCCATCGAAGCCTTGGGCGTTTGTGGTGGCTATACCAACCATCAATGGGATCTCGGGCGAATTATGTTCGGCAAGGATGAGCAAAGCACCGCCTTTGATGTCGAAACCGCCGGCATTAACCACCTGAGCTTCATCCTCAAAGGCACCTGCAACGGCCAGGATCTCTTCAAGGCCCTGGACCGCCGCCTGGACCGCGAGTGGACCATGTGCCCGCTGCAGAAGCACCTTCCTGCGTGGTCCCAAAAGTCGATCACCCGCAGCGTCACCAATCTCGTGCGATTTTACCGCCAGCTCGGGGTGGTGATATTTTCCACCGAGGGCGACGGCATGGCCCACCTGTATTATGACGAACTCTTCCAGATGGAAGCTCGCGAATCCAAACCACGTACCCTGGCGCAAATCAACGCCAGTGTTAAAAACACCGCCAAACACCGCAAAGAATTTGACCAAACCTTCCAAGCTCTGCTGAATACCGATATCGATCCGAAATTTTGGGACACGGGTTGGAAAGACCGCGGGATGGGTTGGGCCGACCGGGCCGACCGCGATATCTTTGTCGAACTTCTGCGCGGCCTGGCCGGCGAGACCATTAAAGTTGTCACCAGCCGTCTGAATAACGGTGCCGTTGCCGGCTTTACCGATCGTACCTGCCTGGAATACTCGCAGATCGTCAAGGGCGGCGTGATCCGTCCGGCGGGCCACTATGAGGTGCCGGGGGTCGTACACGGCCTGATCAGTTCGCTGGCCACCCATCAGACCATGCTGGCCGACGCCATCGCCACGGACGATCCAAAACTGCTGGCCAAAGCCCTGCTGGCGTACCCCGTTAAGCAGTTTTCCAAAGAGGCTCGATCTCTGTTCAAGGATTTGGCGAAAATTAACCGCGATGAAATGTCGCCGGGCTTGCGCCGTGTAGGCGAATATTTGTGAAGGTGAACGCCCAAGGGACGTCCCGATGGCCGTCGGGATCGTGCAGCACTGAATGGAAGACCAAGGCCTGGCGCGGCACCAGATTGAGAAGACCCTTGCCGGGGGGCAAAGCCCGTATCGGGGCACCCGGTTCCGGAGAATCGCCGAGTTGAAAGCCCAATAGGCCGGGACGGGAACTTTTACTGTGGATCTCGGGAATGGCGGAATTTATAAAGAAATCGCCATTCGAGTCGGGAGCCATTATTGCTTAAGGAGGCATTCAATGCAATTTAAGAACAACCTTCCGTTTTTTGCCGAAAAGCTCCGTCCAGGAAAAAAGAGCGATCCGGGCAATGCTTGCTTGGCGTAAGAAGCATCTGCATTGGTCCATATCGCCTCGAACACCCACCACCCAGCCGCGGCGGAGGGCAGACACTTCAGTCGGCGTGGTGAGGGGAGGCTTCTGCGGAGCGTACTCCGACCGACGTACAAGGGCATGAAAACCGAACATCGCCAATGCGTCGCGAATATCTCGCCGGGAAACGTCGGTGGACGGCTCAATGCTGTCCGGAATAGGTTATGCTCAACGCGACAATTGCTGCCACATTCCAGGCAGCGTTATGCCCCCGAAAAGCGGCCTTTGGCTGCATTATTCACTCCCCATAACGTACCGCCAAGCACCGAGCAGAGTATAACGCCGTACCAACGGAGATTTACCATCCCGATAGACATCCAATACTGTCCGGGACAATGCTAACAAAAGCCGGTAAAGATTTAACATCCCGATTGATATCAGGACGCTTTGGCGCCGGGCATGGTCTACTGTCAGCCATGAGTAAAAGGCTTCCACCCGCTGCATTCCTGGATGATCCGGTGGCCTTGGCACCGTTAAGAAAGGCGGATGGTCCGCGGCTGGAACGCCTGGCGGGGAGCAAGGAGGTGCGGGTGTTGCGGGAAACGATGGAGCGGCTCCGGCAGGAAACCGGGCATGGTAATCGGCTGTTGGAGGCGCACCATGTTCTGGGGTTGCACCTGTTGGGATTCTACAACCCGATGATGCGCAGTCTGCGCAACTTTGAATTGGCCAGTCAGAACCACCGTGTAGGCAAGGTGGTGGGGCTGGATCACGTCTGTCGCAGCACGCACAGTGATTTTCTGGCCGCGCCGCGGAAATTTCTCGCCCTGCCGCTGAAGTCCGGCGCGGCGATTCGGGCCGATATAGAGGTGAATTATTCCGGCTATACCGATCGTGGCTTGCAGGTGCTCTCACGCAATTATTTGTTTTCGCCGCAGAACAGCGTTACCACCACCATTGACGATGTTCCAACCGAAGCGCGGCTCAACCCGCAATGGTGGGGCCAGGCCACGGTGAAATGATGGCCAAGGCAAACCCAGCGGCGGGGAAATTACCAGCATCGCCAGCCCGCCCCGACGCTGGGTAGAGCCGGGCCAGATGGCTGGGCCTGCCCTGGCCGGCGATGGTTTATAGCCGCCAGACTTTTGCCTGGCCGCCGGCGACACAGATACTTTCCAGGCGTACCTCCGCCGGTATGCCGGATGGTTCAAAAATCGGCTGAATTTCCAGAGAGTGTTCACCCACGGGCAGACCTTCCGCGAGGACTTGCCACAGGTGGGCGTTGCCGCCGCCCCGGCCCATCTTGCCGGCATCAAACTCCGGGCCGGGCCGACCATCTACAACGATGCGGTATTTGCCGGATCGCGGCGTGGATTCGCCAAACACCAAAACCGTGGAACCATGAAAGCCCACCCGCAGCGGTTGAGCGGGAGGGGAGGGGCGGGTTTTCACCCGGTCTTCGGCCACGAAGTTCGCCGCCACAGTCAGTGAATCCAGCCAGCGCGACATCATAAAATCAAAGGCTACAGAGGCTGTGTATGGTTGGGCCAGATGCCAACCAGGCGGCAACGGGGCCAAGGTGGCAACGGGCACCCGGCGGATGGATTGATATCGGTCTCCGTGGCACATCCGCGCGGGCACGCGGCAGACCATTTTGGCGGCGATGGCCTTTTGTAACGCTTGCCAGGCGGCCTGGGCGTACAGGGCGTAGCCGGCGTTGGCGGGGTGGGTATTGTCAAAACGTTCCGGGGGCCAAAGCACGTCGAGCTTGGCCTTTTGCCCCCGGCAGTGGCGACGCATGAGCGTAATGGCGTCGCCCACGACGGTGTGGTAAACACGCGCCAAAGCCAGATGGGCCGTGCGCCGCACCATCTTTTCCAGCAGCCCTTGCTCAATATCAAAACGCGACGCGAGAATCATCTGCACCACCGGGCAACCGGCGGTAATCACGCGGTGCATGATGGATTCGTAAGCGGCCAGAGTATCCGGGGACGTCTGGTAGGTATTGTCGTTGAGCGTAAAGTCGAGAAAAAAAAGATCCGGCTGATAGGCCAGCACATCGCGCTGCAACCGAAATGCGCCAAGCTGTGCGCCGCTGCCGCCGATCGCCGCATCCACAAACGTAAAGTGCGCCTTGGGATAGGCTTGCTCCAGACGCCGGGATATCAACGCCCGGTAAGAGGTTCTCTGCGGATCACTGGCACCTGCCCCCCAGGTTAAAGACCCCCCCATGAATGCCACGGTCAGCCGAGCGCCGGCCATCGCCCGACGGTGAAAATCATAAAATGCGGCACCCTTGCCGGCAGAATTACGGGCGGCGCTGCTAAAGATGCCGGCCCCGCCGGCTGGTTTGTGGGATATTTTCATTTTTTCTGTCCAATTCTTTTCATAATACCTGCCGGTGTATTACCCTACCAAGGGCATACGTACGGCACAAATGGCGCGCCACGGCTATGGCATGGCAAAGGTTGCCGATTCTCCCGCAGCCAGGGCCAGGTCTTTGACGGCATCCTTATACCGCACGATCCAGCGACCGGCTTGCCTGGCCCGCAGGGTGGCGCTAACCAAAGCCCCCTTGCCCCAGGCCAGATCCACCTCCACGCCGCCACGGGCCACCAAACCGCGTACCTGGCCCTGCGGCCAAACCGGCGGTAGGGCCGGCAGCAGCAGCAATTCGCCGGTGTGGCTTTGCACCAGCATTTCCGCCATGCACGCGGAAAAAGCGAAGTTGCCATCGATTTGAAACGGTGGATGGGCATCCAATAAATTCGCGTACAGGCCGCCCTTGCTGTTGGAATAATCGGTCTCGTTGGTATCCACCAGCGTCATCAGGCGGCGAATTATGGCATACACGTGCGGACCGTCTTGCAGCCTGGCCCATACGTTCATTTTCCAACCCAGCGACCATCCCGTTCCGCCGTCGCCGCGAATGGCCAAAGATTGTCTGGCCGCGGCCGCCAGGTCCGGCGTACCATGCGGGGTGATCTGTGCGCCGGGAAAGAGGCCATAAAGATGGGAAATGTGGCGATGATGCACTTCCTGTTCCTGAAAATCTTCCGACCATTCCTGCAGGCGGCCGCCCGCACCGATGCGCGGCTTAAGCAGGCGGCCCCGGGCCGCGGCCAACTGCCGGGCCAACGGTTCATCCACCCCTAAAATTTCCGCAGTCGCCAGGCAATTGCTGAAAAGATCCCACACGATGGCCATATCCATGGTGCTGCCGACGCTGGTTGCGGCGGGTCCGGCGGGAGTCATGAACATTAATTCCGGCGAGGTCGAAGGCGCGGTAACCAGATGGCCGCTGGAATCTTCCACGAGGAAATCAAGAAAAAATTCCGCCGCGCCTTTCATATAAGGCCACGCCCGCTGCGCCAAAAATTCCTTATCGCCCGTGTATTGATAATGCTCCCACAAATGGCGGCATAACCACGCCCCGCCCATGGGCCAGTTAATACAAACCGGGTTATGGATGCCATCGCCCGGGGGGGCGGTTTGCCGCCACAGGTCCGCATTATGATGGGCGACCCAGCCGCGGCAGCCATAGTTTATTTCCGCGGTGCGTCGGCCATTTTCCACCAAACCTTCAATAAGATCAAAAAGCGGTTGATGGCACTCCGAAAGATTACAGTTCTCGGCCGGCCAGTAATTCATCTCGGTGTTGATGTTGAGGGTCCAGTTGCAACTCCATGGCGGCCGCACGCGGTCATTCCAGATTCCTTGAAGATTGGCCGGTTGCCCGCCCGCCCGGGACGAACTAATCAGCAGGTAACGTCCGAATTGAAACAGCAGCACGGCCAATCCTGGATCGTCGCTTTGGGCAAACCGCCGCAACCTTTCATCCGTGGGTAGTGCCACCGTCTCCACTCGGTTCGCCGCCGATAGCGTAGCCTCCGGACCACGCGCATCGGCACCGCGGCCGATGGTCAGGCTAACCCGATCAAAGAGTCTCTGATAATCCTGCACATGCCGCTGCCGCAGTTCGCGGTAGGATAGTGCCGCCGCAGCGCTTAGACACCGCGCCGCTTCCACGGAAGGATCGCGCCCATCCCGGCCCGGCGAACGCTTGAATCCATTGAAACTGGTAGCCGCGGAAAAAAGCAGGGTCAGTTCATTGGCCCGCTCCACCGTTAGTTCCCTGTTCCCGCAAGCCACCAGGCCCCGGTCCGCCACGGCCATGAGCCGCGCATCGAAAGTCATGCCCTCGGGATTGGGGCCATCATCGTAAATCACGGCACCTTTGGTTTTAATTCGCTCCGGGTCCAGACCATCCATATAACTGGGTTCCACATGGGCCGGGCAACGACCGCGCATCACCAACAGGCCATTTTCCGATCGCACCTGAAACCGCAGCGGGCTGGTCAACGTGGCATTAATGAATATGGCTTCGGGCCGGTCACAGGTCAGATGAATGACCAACACCTGATCGGGAAAACTGATGAAAGCCTCACGCGTCCACCAAGCCCCATCATGGCGGAATTGGACTCGAGCGATGGCCGTGCGCAAATCCAATTCCCTTCGGTACTCGGCCACGTCGCCGGTTGAGGGCCAGTGCAAATGCAAATCACCCAGAGGCAGGTAAGACTGGTTAAACGGCCCCTGCATCTTTTTACACAAGGCGTCCGCCCGGATAAAGTCCCGCGCAAAAAGGGCCTGCCGCAGCTCCGGCAACACGGCTCTGGCGTGCGGATTGTTGCAATCTTTAGGCCCGCCGGACCAAAGCGTGCTTTCGTTAAGCTGGAGGCGTTCGCGATGGACCTGACCAAAGACCATCGCCCCCAGGCGGCCATTGCCCAGGGGCAGGGCCTGCGTCCAGGCGTTGGCGGGCTGGCGGTAAAAAAGTTTTAAGTCGCTTGGGTCTGACAACCAGAACATATTCTTCTCCATATCATTGGGCACACTTACCTATGGGGTAGCCCCCGGTGCAATTGATTCTGGTAACACCGTGGCTGCGGGAAGGTCCTTATAGACGCCTTTTTTCCAGGCGCGATAAATCAGGTAAAAGCCGATGGCGGAAGTCCCCTGGATGACCGCCGGCCAAAGAAAACAGTATTGATAGTTATGCACTTTATCCAGCATAAAACCCGCCAAAGGTCCCAGAATCATACAAAACACCGACTGCGCCAACGCACTGGCGGAGCAAAATTGGCCCAACTTGACTTTGGGGTACACTTCCACGGTCAGCACGCCAATGGCAATGCCAAAGGCGGCAATGAAAAGATTAATCGCGATCAGGAATATCAACATCGTGGCTTCGTTGTGCAGAAAGAAAAACGCCCCAAGATTGGATAGCGCCCATAATCCCATGGCCACGGGAACGGAGCGCACCGCTCCGACACGGTCCAGTAAAGATCCAATCGGGTAGGCTACTACCGCCACCACCATGGGTGGAATCGCCAGAATATGGCCGATGGTCTTAAATTTCAGATGCATCTGGGAATGGTAAAAGAGAATCAAAAATCCCCCAGCCGCATTGCCCAGTTGGTACAACATCAGCGTGCCGAAGACCAGCAGGTAACGACGTTGCGAAAAACAGTCCGTGAAATAGCCGCCCACGGCTTGAATGAAATTAACAATCGGATTCGCGGCACTCCGGGGCGGAGCGGGCGGGTAGTCGCCCTCTTTCACCTGCCACACCGTCACCAGATAAATCACCCCAAAAACCACGGCCACGCCCGCGAAAAGTTCTTTCATATAGTGGCCGGCGTATTGCAATAAAAAGTAGTTCCAGATCACCGTGGCCAAAGTAGATATAACCTTCCCCAGCGCATAAAAGCGGCTCAACACCGGCTCGGGCACCACGTCCCAATAGTAATAACTGAAAATCGCCAGCAGCGTGGAATTAAAGGCATTAAAGCCCAGCAAAATAACGCCCAGGAACACGCAAAAACCCAGGGTTTCATGGGCGAGAAAAAGATGGTGAATCCAGGAAACCCCCTGGGCCGCGTGAAAAAAATCGGGCGCCCATGGAATCAAAGCCAGGAAAATGGCACACGGCGGCGTGGCCAGTGCCAAAAACGGCCGCCGCCGACCATAGCGCGTCCGCGTGCGGTCCGACCAGGTGCTGACCACTGGATTGATCCACATAGTCAGCGGCCCCAACACCGTACCCATTACCGACATCTCCGTGTTGGACAGGCCGTTGTTCTTCATGATCACCGGCAGCAATCCCTGCACCTGTTCCATCAGCATCAGGATCAGGTCATTCCACATCAGAAAAAAAAACAGCACGAAGATCGCCGCTTTGGTGTAACGCAGCGTACCGACGGTGAAAATTTTGCCGGTGATAGCGGTATCCATCGGCGCATCGCCCGGCAACGGCATCTCCGGAGTGGGGTCAGACATGTTATTCCTTCATCACCTCGCCCGCCTCGGCTGGCCAATCGCCGGACCCAACGGACCAACGCGATATGATCACCTCAACAACACCGCCTGACAAGAGCGCTTCGACGGGGCGGCAATGACGGCTCCAGTCATCGTCGGCCCGCACTTGCCCGCCCGGCTCTCGGCCGCCCGAAACAGCCGCGGGGCTCAATTTCACCCGCCCCCTGCCGCAGCGCGCCAGGCCAACGTCCGAGAATAAAATTTTCCGCCTCGCGGCACATTTTTAAGATGAATTGTGGAATGAAGGTTGATCTTTTGCGCCATTTCACCCGATGATAACAGCACGAATATTGTTTGTGCACGCTCGGATGAAAACCGATGCCGGACTTCTACGGAGGTGGTACATTGTCTATGGAATTATCTACTGATCAACCTAAATTCGATTCATTGTCGGTACCATCGCAAAGTGCGCGCGGCCTGTACGAACGCGGCGAGGAGTTCCTCTTCGGCATCGGCCACTGCCGCCAGGACTTCGACGAAGCCCGCGAATGTTTTGAGGATGCCGCCAAGCTCGGCCTGGGCCGGGCCTACTGGCGTCTGGGCTGGATGCGGTTCCGCGGGCAGGGCTGCCCCAAAAATCCGTTGGGCGGTGTGGGTATCTGGCAGGCCGGGGCCAAAATGGGCGATCGCTTCTGCTGGGGCGAACTGGGGGCGGCATTTACCGCCTCGAAAGATCCGGTCAACGCCCGGGCCGCCTGGCGGGAATTTTTTGAATCCGCCGAAATCTATGATGAACAGGAAGAAGAACTGGAGATCGGCTGGCTGGTCTGCCGCTACATCGACGGCCACCTGCGCAGCGGGTTGCCCCTGGATTTTCTCTCCGGCATCAAGTGTTTTCAAACCGAAGCCCGACACGGCGCGGAAGAAGCTATCGCCACCTGTCGTCGCAAACTCGGTGCCGCTGTGGAAAATGACCAGGTGTTTAAGATTGCCACCGGGGCGTTGGAATTTTTGGATAAAATCACTGTCCGCAAGCCACGCCGTGGCCCGGAATTGCCCCAGCCCGCGCCCGAAGCGGCAGACGACGAAGTCATCGCGTTTCGGTAGGCGGCCCCGGCTCCTGCACCCTCACCTGATCATTGCCATCCAGCTTCATGCCCGGATACAATCAGGCCATGGTGCCAAAGAGCGGGTCCAACCTGTTGCGGCGGGCTGATTATAGCCCGCCACCGCCGGCTGCCATAGCAATGGTCTCATTCAAGGCGTAAACCTTCATGACCCGTGAAAACGCTTTTCCCGTTATCGGCACACCGCCGGCCCAGCCCACCAAACCCCTTATTTTCCCCACGCCAAGTCTTATCGTCGCCTTGCTGTGTACCGGCCTCTCTCTGCTGATAGCATCAGCGGGATGGCAATGGGGAGCCGTACCATCCCCAACCGGATGGTGGACGCGCACCTGGCTGTATCTGAATTTGGCCATGGGCTGTTTGTGGTTCTTAATCTGGCCGGCGCTGGCGCTGCGGCCCCGGGCGGCCCGCTCTTTCAAGTCGCTGCTCATCGGTGGGTTGGGAATAGCCGTCGGCAGCCTTCCGGCGCTATGGCTGGCCTTCTATTTTGCCTCACCTGCGGCCGGGCTACTGGCGCAATGCCTGGGCATGCAACTTTGCTGGGGGCTTTTCGCGTTTGGCATTCTCTCCATGGCCGCGCGGTACCGCGACAGCGGAGCTTTAGCGTCAGGAATATTAAGTTTTTTGTATGTCATGGGGCCGCTGGCGTGGTATCTGGCGGCAGAGTTCACGCAGATATCACCGGTATGGGCGGGCTTGGCCCCGGCCCTGGATATTTTTTCCGCCGCCAAGAGTACCCAGGGCTTTGCCTTGCTCTGGGCCATCGGTTTTGGCGTCATTGGACTGGTGCTAACCGGGTGGGTGTTGTGCTTTCCCGGCGTGCCAACCGCTTTGCATACCCGCCCCACCAGCCCGCCGCGCACCGACCGTTAAGGGGTGCATAGTTCCGCGCGATAGCGTATACTCCCATGCAGGCAACGCGGGCCTCGCAACCGGTTCCAGATCGAGCGAAACACGGGATACCCTCATGAAGATTTATACCCGTCAGGGTGATCAGGGCCAAACCGGCCTTTTTGATGGCACACGTGTATCCAAAGACCACTGGCGCATTGAAACGTACGGCACCGTCGATGAACTCAACAGCACGCTGGGCCTGGCCGCCGCCCACTGCGCCGTGCCGGATCTGCAAGCGCTGCTGCTTAAAATTCAACACCAGCTTTTTGATCTCGGTGCCGATCTGGCAACACCCGCCGACAGCCCCAACGCCCACCGGGTGCGCCGCATAGCAGCCGCCGATACCGAATTTCTGGAAAAGCACATCGATCTTACCACGGCGCGGCTAACGCCCCTGCGGGAGTTTGTACTGCCCGGCGGAACCATCCTGGCAGCCCAACTCCACGTGGCCCGCACCGTATGCCGCCGGGCGGAGCGCCGCCTGGTCACACTGATGCAGCATGAAAAACTCACCCCCCAGCCGCTGATTTATCTCAACCGGTTGAGCGACTTGCTTTTCACTCTGGCCCGATTGGCCAATCATCTGGAAAACAAAATGGATGTTCCCTGGCGGCCGACCGAGCCATAAATCAGTGCTCTCCCACCGCAACGGCCATTGGTCGCGCCGCGGCAAATTCCACCGCAAAGGGATAAATCGCCTGATAAATGCGCCGCCCCCCCACCACCACCGCCAGCCGCCCCTGCCAGCGCAACATCACGCGGGCCGGCTTAATCTTAAATTTGGGAATGGCGCTTAGTTCAGTCGGCAATTCATAGCCCGCCGCTCCCGAGACCGGATTTTCCGCCTTGGCCATCGCCGATACCACCAGCGGCTGGGCCGAACACCACGGGATATCCTCCACCAACTGCGAACCCGAGCGCAACAAATCGCTCACAAAGAGTGTTTGCCGATGGCAACTCATTTCCAAAACAATTTGTTCCACCCTCATGCTGCGCCGAAACCGCTGCACCAGACGAACCTCCACGGTTTGCCCCATTTTTGGCCGGGCATGGTTGATGGTTACCACTGGTTCATGGAGCCGTCCGAAAATCCACAGCCACCGCAGACTCATTACCAGCGGTACCAAGGCCAGCACCACACCAACCACCAAACCCACCACCGCCAGAAATTGATAGTGTCGGCCGGCCATGACAAAGTATTGTCCGAAAGTCAGGGCCATCACCGCCAACCATGCCAGCAACACCCCCAGCCAAAAGCCCAGCTCTCCGCCGATCGTATGCCGCGGTTGCAATTCAAACCATCCCTCCGCACTCGGTTGCATATTCGCATTTGGATTCGGACCAATTAACGGTGCCAGCACGGTACGCCCGGCCCACAGCACCACCAGGGCCATCATCACCGGCACCAGCACCATCCAATAGAAGGCAAAAGAAAAAGGCCGTGCCAAAAGAGTCTCCTGCGGATCTTGCGGGTTGTACCAAACCCGCACCCTGGCCCCGATCGGATAACGGCGGAGAATGGCCGCGGCCCATTGCCTGGTCCCCACCCGCCCATGACCATGGATGGCATGACCGCTGTAAACCTTCCCCCCCACCGCATATTGATACGTCAATCGCGGCTGGTAATACCAAAAGCCATTGGACTTGATGGTATTGATCCGGGAGGTCACAATTCTCCCCGGCACCGCCTGATACGTATGATCCACGCGCCATTGTCTGCCGATGCCATAGATGCCCCCCGCCACAATCACCAGCAACACCACCCCCACGCCCCAGAGCACAATGCGGGCGGTGCGCTTAAGCAATACCCTCCGATCTGTTGTGGGCTGGGTCACTGCGGCTCCTGAAGACACGCCAAAGCACGGCGCAAATATCCATCCGCCGCCGCTACGCTACCTGGCGGCAACGTCCATAAGCCGCGACGATGGACACCCTGTTGATGGCACCGTCGCCACCGCTGGGCGTAGGGTAATCTTCGTCGAATCCAGGCCCAAACGCCAGCGCGTCCCGCCCGCCGTTGCCCATATACCCAAAGCCGCGTTCCTATCGTCTTAGACTTTTATATTCTGGTCTCCTCGGCCATACGCCGCACCGCGCCGTCGCTGTACACCAGCGGAAAATGCGCCCCTTCAATGACCGTGCCCACTCCCGCCTGAGCTTGGGCGATAAATGGCTCCATCGGATGGTTGACCACCTTGCAATACACACTGCGTTCATTCATATAATGCAGGGCAATGGCCCGTCGAGGCCTCCCGCTGCGGTTGGCATGGGAACCATGCCAGGTCAACGAATGGTGGAGGTGCATATTCCCCTTTTTAACAGGACACAGCCGCACTTCCAGGGTGTGGCCCTGAAAAGTTTTGGGCATGGCCTCAAAAGATTTAATCTGATGGAGAAACTCGATGGTGTTGCCCCATTGATGCGAACCCGGAATCATCGACATACATCCGTTATCCACATCCGCATCATCCAGCGCAATCCAAGCCGTAACCTGCTGATCCTTGGGGGTTAAGCAGGGCCAATAGGGGCTGTCCTGATGCCACATATTCACGCCCCCGGTACTCACCGGCTTGTATTGAATCTGGTCATGCCATAGCCGCAGTTGCTTACCCTCAAGCACCTGCTTCACCGCTTCCACCACGGGCGGATGAAACACCAACTGGCGAAACAGCTCCGACGCCTCCCAGATATTCACCACCTGCCATACCGGGGCCTCCGCCTTATTTAAGTTGCTGATGCTTACGGGTTGCGGCGTACCGGGTTTGTCCTTATCCGCCAGCACACGCAGCACTTCCTGGGCCAGTGCGTCCGCCTGCGCTTCGGAAATAACCTTGCCTCCATTGACAAACCCATTGCTGCGAAAATCCTCTACCTGCTCTGTGGTAAGCATTGCAAAACTCCTGGTTCCAGGCCCGCGGGCCTTTCGGGTATCTCCGGCCCGCCCGGGACCGCCGACATCCACTGCCGCCGTAAAAATCCCCGCCGCGCCATACCCCTTCATTCTGCCACCCGCAGCCACGCCACTCCATAGCCCCGGGGATCATCTGTTGGCTCCGCGGATCATCGCCGCTTTGCCTGTTCCGCACGACCCGCCAGCGCCATGCGCCGATATTCCGTCGGCGGCAAACCATCCAGCCGCGTAAAGGCCCGCGAAAACTGAAACACATCCGCAAAACCCAACTCCCTGGCCACCTCTTTCACCGACATTCCCACATTCCCAAGCAACTGCCGGGCCTTTTCCATCCGGCGCTGCTGCTGATATTCCCGGGGCGAATACCCGGTCCACCGCCGAAAGACACGGTTAAAATGGGCCCGCGAAAGTCCCGCCAACGCCGCCAACGCGTTAAGATCCGCCCGCTCCGCAAGATGATGGTCGAACCAGTTGAGTACCGGCTGCATGCGTACCGCCAGAACCACATCGCCGCCGGTACCGCCGGAGTCCGGCCGGGTTAAAAGCCGCCACAAAATATCCAGCAGCGTCATCCGCGCTTCCAACCTGCCCAGAGGCGTGGACGCGGCGTGGGCCTGCACCACCCGCTCAAACAACCTCATCAACGGATTCACCCGCGACAGACGGATGTTCCCAGGCACGGTCAGACCCCCCTCCAGCAGTACCGCGTAAGGCCGGCGCTGATCAATGCGTGATCCACCCGGGCAGGCTTGCCGCCCGAAATCAAAGTGCACCGCGATATGCTCGCACGGCCTTTCATCGGTTGAATGCAACCGATGCGGTTGAAACGGTGGAATTAAAAATAGCGACCCCGGCCCAAAATCGACCACCCCAGCGGAGGTCTCAAAGCGCCCCTGGCCGCCCAGCAGCAGCACAAACTCATAATCAAAAATAATCCGCCAGTCCACATGCAACGGCCCCGCCAGCCGATGCGCTATGCGAATCAGTGGATTCACACGCTCCAGCGGTACCGGAATTAAACGCTGCGGACGCAATTTGCCAAATGGTGCCGTTCGCTCAATCGCCATCAACTTCATCAACCAACTCCAATCTCCCAACCCCGCTCCCGCTGCGCCATTTGTGCCTCCCAGCCGCGCCGGGATGCTCCGGCCATCGCCGTCATCCTCCTGATTCCCCACTCCTCGCAGCCGCCGCCACATATCGGGCAATGGCCGCCAGCCGAGCCGGCCCATGATCCACCAGCGGTGCCGGATAATTGCGGCCTATGACACACCCGACCTGCTTTTGTAACGCCGCAGACATCCGCCACGGCTGGTGAATGCTTTGAACCGGTACGCCGCCAAGTTCGGGCAACCACCGCCTCACAAAAACACCCTGCGGATCAAAACGCTGGCCCTGCAAAATCGGATTCATCACCCGAAAGTAAGGTGCGGCATCGGTTCCGGTGCCCGCACTCCATTGCCACCCCCCCACATTGCTGGCCTGATCATAATCGACCAGCCATTGCCGGAAAAAATCCTCCCCCACCCGCCAGTGAACATCCAAATCCTTCACCAGAAACATGGCGGTAATCATGCGCAGCCGATTGTGCATCCAGCCCGTCGCCGCCAGCGCGCGCATGGCCGCATCCACAATCGGATAGCCCGTCTCACCACGGCTCCATGCGGCCACCCGATCCGGCCTTTCCGGCCAGGCCAACCTGGCGTAGCGCCGTTGAAAGGCCTCCGTCGCCGTATGCGGATAATGGAACAAAATCATGCGGTAAAATTCCCGCCAGATCAATTCCGCCAGCCAGGTCCCCGGCCCACCACGCTGGTCAAGCGCGGCCCCGCCACGCAAAGCCGCCACCACACACTGCCGAATGGAAACAGTCCCCGCATTCAAATGTGCCGACAATCGGGAACTACCCTCCACCGCCGGATAATTCCGCTGCGTCGCATACGCCCGCATAGGCCGCCCGCTAAACCCGGCCAGCATCGCCGCGGCACCCGATTCACCTGTGGGCAACGAATCCTCTACCGTAGCGTAACCCCAAGCACTCGCCGCGGGCACCGTATCGGCAGCGCAGCATAAGCCGGTTCCACGACGCGGCAGACCCGCCGCCTGCGTCGGCTTGGCCGCCAGGGCCGCCAGCCACGCCCGTTTGTACGGTGTAAACACGTGGTACACACTCTCCGCCCCCGTCAAGAGTTCAAATTCCTCAAAAATAACGGCGTCCTTGCACGCCCGCACCTGCATCCCCGCATCCTGGGCCAACCGCGTCAACCGTCGATCCAGCGCCATTTGCCCCGGCTCATACTCTTTATTGAAAGTGATGCCGTGGGCCCGCAATTCTCTGGCCAAGGCCACAAGGGCCGCAGCAGGATCCGCACTCGTCAGAATTCTTAAGGGAATATTCAGATCCAGCAGCGTGCGCCGCAACTCGGTCAGCGCCGCCAGCCAGAACCGCGCCTGAAATGGTCCCATGCAGCCCGCCGTGCTGGGAAACCAGCGGGTATCAATCACAAACACGCCCACCACGGCATCCGCCAGTCGGGCCGCCGCCGCCAACGCCGTGTTGTCACGTACACGAAAATCACGTCTGAACCAGTGCAGATAAACCGACAGAAACAGCCTCCTGGCCAGGCGACGGGCATCCACCAGCGCCCCCACCCTCACCTTTACCAACTCGCCCGAGTTAACCCACAGTGGCGAGCCAAGCCGGGCTGCACGCCATCAAACACCGCCTGAGCCTTTTTCCCTACGGTGACTTAGGGGCCGGAACAAGTTGTGTACCCAGCATATCCAGGTCGTGCTGTAATCTCGCCCTCAGACGCTTGCGCACCGCGGCGGACAACTGTGATTTTCTGACAAATAAATTCAGATGAATGCCGCCCGCCAAAGGAATGCGAATCATCCCCATGATCGGATCCCCCGGTCGCGGCCCCACCGCGCTTAGCGGCCGGGGCGGCGCAATCACCAGATGCTCGCCCTCAATCCGCCACGTCATGCCCGTGGCCCCGCTGATCGCCGCCAGCGTCTGTTCCGCGCTGCCCCCGTCGGACCGCACATTCACCGTCGGAATGGCCAGATATAAGCCGGGAGCCGGGGCCAACCACAGGCCCGTCGCCCGCGCCAGATCCGCCAGCACCACCTGCAATGGCGCATTGGCCGCGTGCACAAACACCGGCCGATGCAGTTGATGCCGCACCCACCGCGCCGCGCTGCTGACAAAAATCCGATCATGCCGCACATACCATACACAATGCAAGGCCCGCGCATACGTATCTAAGGCCTGGGCCGCGGATTCCGGCAATTCCCGCCGCACCGCCGCCACAGCCGTGGCCTGCAAGGCCGCCGATACTATCGGCAACCGCACCGCCGGTATGGGCTGGCCCAGTTGTTTCGCCAGATCCGCCGGCCATTGCGGATCAATCTGGACCACCGTTGACCCAGATACCGCCCGCAGCAAGTTAAGCTCCACCCAGGTGGCGCGCCGCCCGGTGCGCCGCAAGGCCCGCGAGGGCATCACCACCAACCGCCCGCCCACTTGGCGAATTCGCAACGCCAGTTGGCTGACAATCGACTCCATCGCCGCCCGTACCGACACCGCTTTGAACCGGGCACTGATCAACGTGCGATCTCCCAGCGGCAAAAGCTGATAAACGCGCTGCTGCACGTCAATGGAAATGCGGGCTTTGTCGGCCAGCGTCGCAAAGGCCTGCGGCACCGTGCAGGTTTTCAGATTCACACTGATGCGTTGGGCCAGCCTGCGCTGCAGGTAGATGGAATTTTCCCTCTTCACCGCCGCGGTTGTGGCCGCCGCCCCCCAAGAAGTCCCCGGCCCCAGCGCCAGCAACGCCAGCGCCACGCCCAACATCCATCGTGATTGCCGTGCCATTGAATTTCTCCGTAATTTCACCCGCGCCGCCCTACACCTTCAAGGCCACCTGATGTTCCAATCGGCCTACGTAACGATGGCGGATCGGTGCCACCGTGTTGGCGATGAACTCATCCACCTGTTCCACTGAGCGCCCAATGTAACGCCGCGGTTCCATGATCTTATCCAGTTCCACCGCCGCAAACGCCGGATCCTGCCGCAGTCGCAGCAGCAAATCATTATCCAAACCCAGGTCCTTCACCCGCCCCGCCGCCGCCAGCGAATGTTTCCGAATTTTCTCGTGCAGATCCTGCCGATCACCGCCGGCCTTGGTTGCCGCCATCAGAATATTCTCCGTGGCCATAAAAGGCAGCTCCGCCATCAAACGCTGATTGATCACCCGCACATTCACCACCAGTCCCCGCACCACATGAATCAAAATATCCAAAATGGAATCCGCCGCCAAAAACGCCTCCGGCACCGACAACCGCTTGTTGGAAGAATCATCCAGGCTGCGCTCAAACATCTGCTGCCCCGCCGTGAGCATGGGTTGCAAAGCCAGCCCCATGAGCCAGCGTGCCAGGCCCGTCACCCGCTCGCTTAAAACCGGATTCCGTTTGTAGGCCATCGCCGAGGACCCCACCTGCTCATCTTCGAGCGGTTCATCCACTTCCTTAAACGCCGCCAGAATCCGAATGTCTTGCGACATCTTCTGCCCCGCGGCCGCTATGACCGCCAAACTCGCCAGAATTTGGGCATCAATCACCCGTGGGTACGTTTGGCCCGTTACCGGATGCACCCGCTGAAACCCCAGCCGCTCGGCCACCAGTTGTTCCAGCCGCTGGACCTTGCCATGATCGCCATCAAATAGTTCCAGAAACGAAGCCTGTGTGCCCGTGGTGCCCTTAATGCCGCGCAGCATCAACGTTTCCATCCGCAATTCAATATCCGCCAGCGCCAGTACAAAATCATAGCACCATAAAACCGCGCGCTTGCCCAGGGTGCTCGGTTGGGCCGGCTGCAAGTGGGTGTAGGAAAGCACCGGCAAGTCCTTCCATTGCTGGGCGAAGCGCGCCAGGCTGTCGATAAGATTGGCCAGTTTCAAACGGATAATTTCCAGCCCGTCGCGCAGCAGCAGCACATCCGTGTTGTCCACCACATCCATGGAAGTCGCGCCCAGATGAAGAATCGGCTTGGCCAAAGGAGCCGCTTTGGCAAAAGTCTGCAAGTGGGCCATCACGTCATGGCGAAGACGCTGCTCCTGCCGCGCCGCTTCCTGATAGTCGATGTCGTCCAGATGCGCACGCATCTGCTTAATCTGCTCATCCGTGATCGCCAACCCCAACTCCTTCTCCGCTTCCGCCAGAGCCAGCCAGACCCGTCGCCAGGTCGAAAACTTGCGCTGCGGCGAAAATACTTCCAGCATCTGCGCGGAAGCATTACGTGTTACCAAGGGATTTTCGTAAACACGGGAAGAAATTGATGCAGACATCGGCATATCCTTGAAAAAAGCTCCGACCCGGAGCCGGATGGAATAATAGCATAAATCCCGGAAAACTTGAATTGCCGCCGAAGCTTCCCGCGCCCTGGCCAATCACCGTCGTGTAAGCCGTTTAGGCTGTGGATCGCCCATCCGTTCTTGGCGCCTTCGCGTTTTCGGGTTTAAGATTTACCCCCGACGCGTGGCCACCGCCGACGCCCCAACATTAGAAAACACGCCTCCCCGCGGGTATACTGCCTTGGCGTTGGCCAAACGGCTGCGGCACCCGTTCGCTGCCGCAACCGCAGCGCCGATGGGGTTATAGCTCATGAGTCTGAATTTTCAACCCGCCGTTTCTCTGCCGGTCGTCTCTGCTGCGCCGCCCGATCATACGCAGCCCGGCCGCAAGCCACCATGGCTAAAAGTGAAACTTCCCGGCGGCCACGGCTACACGCGCCTGCGGGCCATCGTGGATGAAAATCGTCTCCACACCGTCTGCGAATCGGCCCGCTGCCCCAACTTGGGTGAATGTTGGGGCCGGGGAACCGCCACCGTTATGATTCTCGGTGATGTCTGCACGCGAAGCTGCGGGTTTTGCCATATTGCCACCGGCCGGCCACCCGTACTCGACCTTGATGAGCCGCGACGGGTTGCTCAGGCCGCCGCCAAGTTGAATCTCAAGCACATGGTAATCACCTCCGTCAACCGCGACGAATTGGCCGATGGCGGTTCGACGATATGGGCCGATACCATCAGCGCCGTCCGCCAGGCCTCGCCGACCACCCGCATTGAAGTGTTGATTCCCGATTTTTGCGGCCACTGGGTGGATTTAGACCGCGTACTGGCGGCCAAGCCCGATATCCTCAACCACAACATGGAAACCGTGGCCGGCCAATATCCGCGGGTGCGACCGCAGGCCAAATATGCCCGTTCCCTGGAACTGCTCCGGCGGGCCAAGGACCAGGGCTTTACCACCAAAACCGGCTTAATGCTGGGCATTGGCGAACAACCGGACGAATTGCTCCAAGCCCTGAAAGATATCCGGGCCGCACGGGTGGATATCCTTACGCTGGGCCAATACCTCCAACCCACACGAGACCATTTACCCATCGACCGCTGGGTCACACCCGAAGAATTTGCCCATTGGAAAACTCTGGGACTGGAACTGGGCTTCACCGTGGTGGAATCCGGCCCGCTGGTCCGCTCCAGTTATCATGCCGACGAACAAGCTTCATCCGCTCATTTTTGAACCACCCTCGCCAACCCTTCCACCCCTTCTCTCGCGCTAGCGCTTGGTCCCAGCCCGCCAGGCCCAGTCGATGGCCGCAGGCTCCCGCCCGCTACCATTGCCCGAGCGTTTACGGTAAAATCGACCCCATGATGGACGCACAAAAATTAACCGCATTTCGGAAAATAGGCCTCCCGATCTTCATGGCTCTGCTGCTGGCACTTAGCCTTGGCTCCGCCTACGTTCTCACCAAAACCCGCCAGGCTAATGACGCCAGACAGGCCGTGGCCGCAATGAATAAGACCATAGCGTCGGCAGGATTTGTACCGGTTTCTCCAGCGGCGCTGCATTTAAGCCCGGCGCGGCCGCTGCTCGCCTGGCAGCAAGGCCCGCCCGCCAATCGCCGCACGATCTATCGGTTTGTGGTGGCCCTGCCTGGTGCGGCTACCGCCACCGAGATCAAAATAGCCTGCCGCAACCTCTACCAGGAAGTAGCCCGCCAACTACCACCCCTCCAGTGGACCAATCACAATATCGAAAAAATGCCCCGCCGGCCCACCCTTTATTGGTATTCCGGCGTCACGCCCAATCAACCCGGGTTTTTGTTGCTTGGAGCTATCAGACGCGGCCATAAACTTCAGGCTTTGTGCTACACCGGAACAGGTCCGCTCACCGCGCCGGATAATCTATTTTTTTCATACTTATTGGCCCGGCTGGAAAAGATTGCCCGGTAAAACAGGCCACCCCCAATAGTTTTTTAACCCCATGCAACAGGTGTGCTCATGCCAGCTATTTCCCGGATCATGCAACCCGCCCCCACCATGGCGATCGCCGCGTATTTAACCGCCGGCGCACTCTTGGGCCTTGTCCAGCCCGCTAAAATCCGGGCCGCCGTGCCCTATTACCAGGAACGCGCCCATTTTGTGCCGGAACAAATGGGACCCACCTGGCGCGATGATGCGGATGGTTTTCAACTTCGGCTCCCCGATCACTTCACCGGAACAGGCCGCCACGGCATGACCTTGGCCACCTATACATACCCCCTGCGGCACTGGGGCATGACCGTTCACCTGAGCCTGATGGCCCACCCGATCGGCCTTAAAAAATTGGCCCGGCAAACCATCGCCCTGGCGAAAAAAGATTTTCAGAAGGTGCAAGTCGTCAAAAATGTCCAACTGAAAGTCTCGGGGCGTCCGGCGGCGGAAATCGTGGTTCAGTTTTCCGCAATCTCCAATCACGCCCCGATCCGCCTGCTTAGGCAACAACTCATTGTTAAACAAACCTCACAGCGATTTTATGTGCTTACCTTTTTCTGCCCCGCCGCGGACCAATCCACCACCATGCCCCTGTTCCAGCGCGTGATCCCCACTTTTCGCCTGCTCAACAAGCAAAAAATCGCCCTGCGGCGAATTGAGGCCATCGCCGCCGGACGCCACTGGCTCAAACAGCAAAGTGTTCATCACCTGTTACAACGCCTCAATAAATTGCCGCATCTGTACCGCGTGCAAATCAGACATTCCGACGTAGGCTACGTGCGCCTGCATGCCTACGCCGGACATCAGGACGGCTTCGGCGGGATCTTTGTCACCACCAACTCCCGCACCTTTTTGCCCGGCGGCGTGGTGGAACTGGGAAAATCCGTTAATTTCTGGGCCTTTCATCATCAGCCGGGAGCCAAGGCCCCGCGGTTGGATTACAGCACTTTTTACGATGAAGCGGAAACAGTCATGCCCTTCCGCAATAAAGAACTCGCCATGCTCCATGACACGCGGGTGGTCATCAACCCCAAAACCAAAAAGGCTACCTTGGTGCGAATTCCTACTCCATTCCCAGGCAAGGAAGTACATTGGCAAACCGAATTGGGGGTAGAGCAATCCGGTTTTTTCCCGATTCTCAGCCACGCCGCCCATCCCACCGGACAACTGGTGTATCGCTGCCTCATTCACGTCTCGCGCCAAAGCGACGCGGTAACCGTGGGGCAGGATAACAAGCCGCTCATTTTTTCCATCGGCCCGGGAATGCCCGCGGTGTTGCCGCCGGTGCTGAGCTATCTTTGGCCCAGACTCGTCAACCTCAAAAAACCCTCCCGGATGGCCTTTGTGGTTTTTGATACCAGTACCTCCCACCTGGGCCTTAACGTATTGGCCATGCTGGGCCAAAAGCGGGTCAACATCAATGGAGTCCGGAAAACGACCTACGAAGTCATGAGTCGGCTCAATCCCTTCACCACCCGCATGTGGGTCGATTCCGACGGACGAATTGTCAAAATGGCCAATCCCGATGGATCGGTCTGGCTTCCCACCACCGCCGCAAAAATGAAGGCGATGTGGGGACACCAGCTTGGCCAACTCCGCTGAGGCACTGTCAAGACCGGCGGAAATTCCCGGCTGGTGATTGGCGCAGCCCTCCGCAATTGCATCTTTTGGCCCGCTGATGCGTTGGTCCCATCTGGTGGTAAGTGGTGTAGCCTATGAAACGATTTTTTACCAGAGTGCTGTGGATACTGATTCTGACCATCTTTATCGCCCTGGCGCTAAGCCTCACGCACTACATCATCTCGCGCCAATCGCAACTGGCTCGCCTGCTGCGCCAACGCGATCATTTGCGCAAGGTCATCGATCGCCTCACCGGGCGTACCCGCCGGGCGGAGCTGCTCGTCGATGGGCAGGTGATCTCCGGTACCGGAAAAGTTCTGCAAACCACACTGCTCTGGCGGGAATTTACCGTCGGTCCCCATGGCCGGCCGCTGCCGCTTCCCATGAAAAAAATTATCATCCCGGGCCACACGCCATTTGTCGATGGCTTTGTACTGAAATTTCAGGATAAATATGTGGAAAATGGCGATTTGCTCCGTGGTAAATCTCTGGCCTTCTTCCGCTGCATCTACGCCAACCAACAATCGCCCGACCAAGGAACTTCTTTGTATGGCCCGGATGGGGTACCGCTGGTGTTGACGAATAAAAATGGCCATCCCAATGGCCTGGAGCGCCAACTCTGGAACCGCATCGCCACCCTGATGCGACATCCACGCCAGTGCCCCAAATTTGGTTTGCAGTTGGTGCAGCAACAGGCCGTGTCCTTACCCGTGCGGCCCGGCAAACTCTACGAAATTTATCTCCAAAACGACGGTGGCTTGGAGTTTGTTCAGAAGCTCGGCGGATCTACACTGGTGCGGCAACTACTCAAACAGGCCAGCCTGGGCCAAAACCGCGTGCTCTCCGCCCCATAGCCATCCCCCGTCACCGCAGCGACAGATCTACTCTCAACTTTCGCCAATCTCGCGCCGCGCCAGCCGTTCCCCCTCCCAGCAGCGCGCCAGGAAGGTGCTCAATACCTCCGCCACCCAACCGCTCTGATTATAAATGCAAAAAGGCGGTACCATAAATTACATTTCCCATTCTACCGGCGGCTAAAATATATGGCGAATTATCGCCTAATTTCGGCCTGCAGCCCTACCGGGGCAACAGTTGCCGACAAACAACATTGGATGGCGTTATTCGCCGTGTCATTATCACGGCTGGGGTCAACCGTCCAACCCGGACTAAGACAACTCCACCCAATCAAAGGTTTCAGCCAATCTCTTCCTCCCCGAATGGTCTTCAAGACGGGTCGTCGCCGATCTTATAATGCAATGGCTTGCGTCGTCTGGAATCGGATCATCCTGAATTAAAAAGCCCGCCGATTCAACCGCTTGCTTGCGGGCGTAAGCGATGCGCGAATCCCGCCCCGTTCCACGAAGGCCAAGCACCCGCCGAGCATCACACAATAAGTTTCCATATCTGGCCGTACTGACTGAAATTCCTGCCTCAATCCCTCCGCTGTCCCGATTCCTGCGGAGCTTAAAATTTTCACTGGTTATCCTCGGCGGCGGTTTCCCCTGATAATGCACCCCACCGGGAATGTGACGCAAAAGCACGATCGCATCAGCATCCGTCGCAGACCCCGTCATAGTGTCGTTCCTCGATCATCCCTTCGACCCGAACCGACCCAGAATCCGCAGAAAAACTACATCATCGTCCTGAAGCGGCCGACCATCGTGGCAAATGATACCCTGCACGGGATCTTGGTTGTCATTCCGGCTGTACACGAAAGTGGCAATACCCGGCGTCTCAAGTTCCACTTCCAGATCTTCTCTGCCGCGCTGGCACTGCCACGCCAGCAAGACGCCCCCATCGGGCGTGGGGCGGACGTACGGCTCGGCAATCGCCGGCGCGTGCCGCAAGATTTCGTCAATCAGGCTTGCTGCGGAATTCAGAATATCAGCCTTAGCGACCAGCCCGCCTTCGGAGTCCCAATTGGGCTTAAGCGAACTAAGCCGGCGCAACTGCTCTAGAACCCCGCTTCGCCAAGTCGAAGCTGGTGCCAAAGCCGGCCGTAGCGGAACCGTGTCGGTCAGCAAGGCCCTGCTCGACGTAGTCGCCGAAGACCACCCCAACGGATCGCCGGCTATCTGTCGGTCGGATGCCAGTTCACTCATACTTGTATCCCCATTCCTTGTGCATTTCCTCACTGGTAAGGCAGTGAAAACCCTTGACTACCCATTCCCGCCCCAAATCTAGCCAATCCACAATCTGGTCGCCTGCTGCACCGCCTGGTGCGCCCCGGGCCGTGAGGCGAAAATCTATCACCAAATCGCCTGAATCCAGCTTCACCGGCCCATTGACCATTATGTGCAGGCGTCCTTTATTCCCGGCTATGGGAAAGGAGGCCATATACCCAATGCTGTCGCCGCCCGGCAAAAATTCCGTGGTATGCTTTGCCGCCAAGCTTGGGAAGCAGCATTGAAATGTCTCGTCCAGATCCCCCTCGATGGGAATGCGGTTCACATAGGTAACCTCGCATTGATTGGGCGTTAACGCGCCAAGTTCACACTCTTTTACAAAATCGGTGAATATCCCAAAATATTTAAGAAATTCTTTGCGATTCGCCTCATACGAGGGGTACCGCCGCTGTTTTGAGTCTGATCGCATCCAGTTCTGCATAAATCGGTCCGCCTGCAACTGAATACCGCGTTCCCCCCTGCCGTCGACCGGGCTCGGAGCATCCTTGAACCAGGCTCTCGGCAAGAGTAAACTTCCGCCAAAACGCCACTGCAACGGATTAATAACGATCGGCTGTGCCGGTATTGACTCGATCACCGACGGCACCGGCGGATATTCCTCCACTACCGGAAACGAATCCCGAATTTTGCTCCAAAATAGGCCATAGTCTGTGATACGCATTTTAATAAGCGGAGCGAACTGAACAGACAACAGGGTCTCCACCACCGGGGGCATCGTGAATTTTGGCATTCCCAACGTCATCTTCACAGACTCCAACGGCCCTTGCCCGACGCCTTCCGTAGTGAGCCGAGGTGTGCCCTAAACGCAGGCGGCATGTGCGTTGGGCCGGGCTGCACCAATCTCCATGTTCTCCCAATGACGCCCGAAAGTCAATATAGGGGGTGGGCTAGGCCTGATGAAAATATCCGTCGCCTCGCATCTCCCGAGGCATCGGGATTCCGCCACCGTCCAGCCCGGTCCCGGAGATCCCGACATTGGTCGGGAGACCGTGGCGCAGCAGACTTCCGCCGGGCAAACAAAAAAAATGACCTGCGCTCCCGCCGCCGCTCCCCCCAACGTGCCCCCTTTCCTGATATCTCCTTCTGCTCGCCTGTTGAGCCACGGACGCCGAAATCTCCCGAAGCGGGCGGAACAGAAGCCGCCCATCGGGACTTCCGTCTTGCGCCCCCGGACAATAACTGTCTGCTGGCGCTGGTAATATGAAACCTGACCGGTTCAGCCTCGGTGGCGGCACGAAAAGAAACTTTGAGCAAGGAAGATCATAAAAGTCCATGTTTTCAGCCGTGTCGAAGTGGCAACTGGCCTTTTCAAAATTACACTGCGCCCCTTGCCCACCAGCCTTCCCCTTGGTACGCTTGCGGCGTCAATGTTCCGACCTGAGGCACGTATGGTACAACTGATTTCGCCGGTCTTGCCCCTGCTCGCGGGCTTACTGGCCCTTCTCTTTATTATGCGGCGTTCACAGCTCAAGGGTTGGGTGGGTGAAATGGCCATTCGCCTTGCCTGTCGAACCTTGGATAATACGATCTACCATTGCATTCACAACGTCACACTGCCGACGGCCAATGGTGGCACCACGCAAATCGACCATCTGATTGTGTCCCGGTTCGGCATTCTTGTGGTGGAAACCAAAAACTACCGTGGAGCCATCTATGCCAGCCAGTATGACCGAAACTGGACGCAGGTCCTTGGCCGATGCAAGCATCAATTCCAAAATCCTCTGCGACAGAATTATGGCCACACCATGGAACTGACTAACACTCTGGGCCTGCCGCGGGAAGCCATGAAACCCATCGTGATATTCATCGGCTCCGCCCGGATTAAGACCCAAAACAAACTTCCCGACAATGTTCTAACTCACGGCCTGCTGACCTACGTCAAATCACACCAAGAGCCGGTACTGGCCGAAGATGACGTGGCCCGCGCCCTGCGGATTATTCGGGAAAAACGGCTGGCACCCGGGTACAAAACACACCGTACCCATGTCAGAAACGTCCGCATCAGCCACGCCCGAAGGCACCGGTAATACTCTGGGGCCAGGTCTTCATACTCGGCCTCACCCGATATAATCAGCCGCATGGCGGTAAACGCACAGGTGCTGGGTCGCGATTGCGTATAGAGGCTCATGAGCAGTGTGCCGATCATCACCACATAAAATCATGCCTCTACTCCCCGCGGACTGTGGCTGATCATCTGCTCAAAGTTGGCGTACACCTTCAGCCGGCGGAAAAACAATTCAATGGTCCACCCCTGCAGGTAGACCAGCCTGATGAAATGGGCGGTCAGCCCCGGCAAACGCCCCAACCCATCCGTCATCCCACCATTCCCCCAAAATCCGGTTCCGTGGCATAATACCGCCATGGCCAAACGCACGTTTAGTAAGTTCAGATCCCGCTGGTGGGCGTTTTGCAAAATCGAACGCCACCTTAAAACCGGCCGGTGCTGCAATACCCAGTCCCTCGCCGCCGATTTGGAAGTCGATGCCCGCACCGTTCGCCGATATCTTGAATTCATGCGTGATGATCTGGGCGCTCCTATCATCTTTGATCGCGCCTCCCAAAGCTATAAATTTTCCCATACCACCTGGTCCATGCCCAATGTGCATTTAAGCCTGGAAGAAATCCAATCCCTGGCCGTGGCGGTGAAGTCCATCACTCCCACCGTACCCGCCCCGTTTGCCCGGCCGCTGGAGAGCCTGCTGGCCAAGTTGCTTGATGCCCTGCCCGAAGATGACCGCACGGAAATTCGCCGGGCCCAAAAGCAAATTGTATTTCTGCCCGTGCCGGTATCATCAAAGGGGTCCGCCTGGCTCGGCCCGCTGCTGGAGGCCATCCGCGGCGAAATGACCGTGGATATGGTTTATTTCGCCTTGTCCCGCGATCAGGAAACCCAGCGGCGTTTCGATCCCTACCATCTGCGCTACTTCATGGGTACGTGGTATGTTGTCGGCTACGATCATTTAACAAAACTTTGGCCCGTATTCAACCTGGCCCGCATTCGCAAGCTTACCGTCACGGAAGACTTTTACCGCCCGCGGTCCTTTGACCCGGATACTTTTTTCAAAAACAGCTTCGGCATCAGCGTGGGTGGTACACCTCAAAAAGTGTCCATCAAACTCACCGGATGGAATGCCAAAACCGCCGGCGAAAGAATCTGGCCGCCCGGCTTCGTCTACAAAACCGTTGGCCCGGAAGAAGGAATCTTAACCGGCCTCATTGCCAACTCCGCCGACCTGGATCTATGGATTGCCTCCTGCCAGGGCGACGCGGAAATCATCGCCCAGCCATAGCCGCGGCCTCCCTTCGTGTCCGGAGTTTAATCCGTCCTCACCCCCGTTGAGGCATGGATGCCGAAATCCCGATGTCACAGGAGTCGCGCATCGGGAAGGCATGGATGCCGAAATCCTCGATGCTGGAGGACCAGCGTATCGGGATCTCCCAACTCCTAACTCCCAAATCCTAACTCCTGCGGCCGCAGCCGTCGTCGCTCCCGCTTTTGGCCGCAGCCCCCCGGACAATAACTGTCCGCCCTGCCCGGTAATCATAAACAGGTCGGTTGTTCAGACGCTCTGAACCCCACGTGCTTTTGCATGGCAATACCCCATGGCCACTTTTATCTACCAATGCGACCACTGCCGGCAATTTACCGAATCGGCCTCACCTCCAAGCCCGATCGGTTGCCCGGAAAGCATGTTTCATTGGTGGTATAAGCTCGCCCCGGCCTCGCCGGCGGTATCCGCGTATTGCCGCCGCCTGCTTCCATCCAAGCCAGACCTGTCCCCGGATGAACTTGAATCCTGTCTTCCGCCGCTGGCGCAAAACCTCGCCGCACTCAAGGCCAAACGAGATGCATGTCAGCAGACTGCCGAGCGTACGCCTGGTCTGCTCCTGGCGTTCACGTCCGGGATCCTTGATCCTGACCAACAATCTTACGCGTGTTCCCAATGGCTTGCGGCCAAGCTCGATCCGCACGGCGACCACCCTTGCGGCCCGCTATTGCTAAAACAGTTCCTGCAAACGCTCTCGACCAGCGTCCACCCCCCCCATCCCGCAACGAAACAGTTTTATCCGCCCGCACTCGGCAAAATCGACTGCTCCCAGGCCCAGATCACCGCCCCGACCAACTCACCCGATCGTTGTTCCGCCATTATGATCACCTTGCCGCATTGGGGTAATATCTGCATCGCCAACACGGTCAATGCCTACGGCTGCGATGAAACTCCCAAATGTGTAAATCTTTTCAACGCACAACCGCCAACCCCAAATCTACACCGTCTGCTGTTGTACCTTACGCCGGAGGGTACCGCCTTGGAAAGCCCGAAAAATCTTCAGGCTCCGTATTTCCTTATTTCATACCGCAAACACATCAGCCAATGGCTCAAGGCCTGTCTTCATGCTGTGCCCGCCACTACCGCTGTTACCGCCTCTCTGCGTCAACTCACGTCGGTCATCTCGGTCATAACCGAGGGACGTTTTCCATGGGAGTACGAATATATGCAAAGTGTTGAACAACTGATCCGGCAAAACCCCGCCATCATCGCCAGTGTTAACGATCTTAAACAGGCTGTCACCAGCCTTGGCCTCTCCTGTTTCAACCGGCACTGGGATGCCGTCCAGCGCGAGTTGGCCGGCACCGGCATCATCATCGGCGAAATCACCCTCCACAACCGTTTAAATATTGCGTATTGGCCGGTCCGCATTGCGCCTGCCTGCCCCTTAAGAAAACCAGGTACCCTCGTTCGACCCAAAATATGGCGCAGACCCCTCGGCGAGGAACTGTGTATCAGCCTCACGTTACCGAAACACCTCGGCGATGCCGCAGCCCGAATCATCAACGCCGACTCTAAGGATGGCTGGCTGAACGCCACCGAGCTTCCCTACGAATTTTCAAACGAAGCGTTGACCCGCCTTGTCCACCACCCGGAAGAACTTGAAAAACTCACCGCCGAGACCGTGGCCGCCATCCAACAATTCATCCGGCGTGCTCAATCCCTATGTTCCAAGGAGCCAACATAATGCCCGCCCGGCAAACCCGTGCAAAGCCGAAAGCACCAAGCCGTATCCGCAAGTCGCACCTGCGTCGCCCCGCCCACCGACCGCTTCCCAGCGTCCCCAGCGGTAAAAAAAGTGGCCGTCGTCCCCCGTTGAGGCATGGATGCCGAAATCCCGATGGGGCAGGAGCCAAGCATCGGGAAGGCATGGATGCCGAAATCTCCCGACGCATCGGGACAGGCCTCTGTGACAGGAGTCGCGCATCGGGACCTCCCGATTCCCATCTAGCTGCGGCGCAGCCGCCAGCCCTCCGTCTTCCTTGATCTCTACTGTTCACCTGTTCACCTATCACCCGTCTCGCGCAGCGCCTCCCGACCTTCGCGAACCCTTCTGTCCGAAGTTTATCCCGAAGTCCATCGGGATGAATCACCTCGTCGTCGTCACTTCGTGTCTTCGCGCCTTCGTGTTTAACCCGTTATTCCCGTCTCGCGCCCCCGCCCCCGGACCATAACTGTCCGCCCCGGCGGGTATTCATAAGGTAGTCGATTGTTCAGACGTTCTGAACGCGGCTATTTGTGGCAAGCGGAAGATTAAAGGAGAAAACTATGAAATCTCTCGCCAGCGCAGTCCTGAAAGTATTGGGCATCATCGTATTGGCCGTTGTCGTTTTGGTTATCGTGGTGGTGGTGGCATCTGGTGTCTCAAAAACCGCCAGGCAAACAGCGAAAAATCAATCCATAAAAGTTCTGAAGATGTATGCCACCCCGCCCAACGCAACATTGGCCGACCGCCTGTTTGTTCTCAAGAACACCAGCGGCAAAACCATCAAGGCCATCAAGTTCAGGGTAGTGGTTTTTAATAAACTCAAAGAGCAACTGGACTCCACGCTGGTTTCCTTTGAAAAACCAATTACCCCGAACGCCGTTGTCTATTGCAACGTGTACACCGTTTTCGACGAAAGCGGCCTGCCAACCGGCCACGGCTGTGAAGTGGACCCCACCAACCGCCCGCTGCTCGCCCTGGCCAGGCAAGTCGGCTGCAAACCGCAGCAATTGAGGGTAACGGATAAATACAAAGTGAAAGTGCTCGCCGTTGCGTATTGACCTGTCACGGGGACACGGTTGCAGGAAATGGCGGGGCGGTTACGATGACGTGAAATCACATTGGCGATCCACTTTTCGCCCCCAACGGAGAAATTGATGGACCTTGGCCTGCAAGAACTTGAGCAAGGCTTGGCTGCCGTAGCCGAGTACGACCGCAACCTGACAGCGCAGGAAGAGGCTGGCCTGTGCGAGCTTGCAAGGAGCCTTGATCCGGTAGCCGCCGGGCTTGATCGACTGGAAGCCGAGCACGAAACCTACCTGAAGGCCACCAAGGGCAGATTTAATATTTTTACCGTGCTCTTGGGTATCGGCGATGAGACCCGCCTCCATTCCCGGTGGTTGGCCTATCTGCTGGACCCGAACGGCTTGCATGATTGCGGGGGTTTGTTTCTGAAACTTTTCATCCAACAAATCCGGCAAGGGGCATGGTCGCACGCTGGCAAACCCGACGACCAACCGACTCCCGTGGCTGAGCTCGACGGCTTTGACTGTGCCAACGCCCTGGTGCAAAAAGAGGTAGAGTTTAACGAAGGACGACTGGATATTGTGATCCGCAGCCCGGGAAGCGGCATAATCGCCATAGAAAATAAAATATGGGCCGGTGAACAATATGACCAACTCGAAAGGTATCTTCGTTACCTGCAGACCCAGCGTAACGACGGAAAATCAATCCTGTTTTATCTTACGCTGGACGGAAAACCATCCGGGACGGCGGGGGACCATAAATATCGCCGGATCTCATACGAAAGACATATTTTGCCGTGGTTAGATGCGTGTTTGCGCGAAACGTACCAACACGTCAACATCAACCAAGCATTGCAACAATACAGAAACGTGGTCGCCCAAATCACCGGAGGATTACCCTTGGAGAAAGAATACATGGAAAAAGTAACCGCTCTTTTGAAGAAACACCCGTCGGTCATCCGGCACCTGGCGGAAATCAACTCGTGCGCCGAGACACTACGGCAAAAATATTGGAATGATTTCTTCGTCGCCCTAGACCGGAACCTCCAAAATAATGGGCAGCACGCACGCTTGGAATCGGAAATTCAGCGAGATGAAAAACACTATCCCCATGCGGCTCTAAAATACGACGGCGATAGCTTCGGCCCCGCTGGGCTCCAACTAACCGTGGAGTATGGAGGCGTAAACCGCCCGAAGCCGTTATATATAGGGCTGACAACCAAAGGGCAAAAGTTGCGGTTTCCGGCTGACATCAAGGAGAAGGCGGAACAGTTCCATAGCGAACTGCAAACCCTCCTCGGCAAACTGGAAAGTAACTGGTGGTGGTATGGTATATACGGCCTGTGGTTTCCCGATTTCTCCGACGAGGGGCTGGCGGGCCTCTTAGCCGATAACAGAACGCTTGATGATATGGCAGCGAAGACCGCAGACGCGATAAAAAGATATATCGAGAGCGCTGAAAGCGTGTGGCGGAAACTGTCACCAAGGTCGACATAATGTAAAGGGCATACAGGCACCGCGGAGACCGAACGGCGTGTTAACACAACCCATGGAGATGCGTGGCAACCCCGGCCCGCACCCGCCGATTTCATTTATACGGGGATAAGGAGAACGTCATGTCTGTTTATGTATGGCAATGCAGAAAATGCTCTCACCAAGTTAACAAGGATTCTGGGCCAAACAACAGCGGCTGCCCAAAGGGCGGGTCCCATGATTGGAACCGGCTGGCCGAGGCCGGCCTCACCGATTACTTGTGTGAAAAATGCAATACCCAGGTGAAAACAGGGTCGCAACCGAGCAACTCCGGTTGCCCGTCCGGCTCATCCCACCGTTGGAACAAGCTGTAGGGCTAATATCGCGAGACCCGGAAAAAAACATCAGCGGCAAAACCTGCCACAATTGTGGTGGCGACCGTAGGGTCGTCTGTCCGAAGTGCAAAGGAACGGGGCAACAATAATAAGGCCTCTTTTTTGGCCCTCGGCACTTTGCCTGCCCTACCCAACCGAACCGTCCACGACGACCGCAGTAATGATGCTTGCTGCGTCAGCGTTGGTGTTGTTGATTCTGGCCGTGGCACCGGCCAGCCTCCGATCCGTCCGCTCCAATAGCCGCATCCCAACAACACCAAGGTCGCCCAGTACACAGGCGTCTCCCTGGATGTCCCAGCTTATCGCCGCGCTTACCCTATCCGTTCAGATTGCACCGACCTCCATCAGGCCGTTGCGTCGGAGATAATCATGAATTATGAACGTTGAAGAATTGCGAAAAGTGGTAAGGGACGCGAGTGCCTCCTCAAAATTTAATTGATCCCTTGGAAGGAGGAGAACCCATCGAGGATTTTCTTGATGCCTTCCCCACAGTGCAGCCAACTTGGGTAGCGGCGGTCATTGAAGCGTCTAAAATTGCGATTCTTGCAACGGTTCGATTCTGATTTATGCGTATCCTTATTGATGAGTGTCTCAACTGACGTCTTTCCAGAGCCTTTACAGGCCATGTCCTGCAATCCTGTAAATTCTTTGCACGTCGCGAAGATTTTTGGACACACTCCACCATTTTCCCAAAGCCCCTCACCTGCGCTGCGCCGTCCCCTCGTCCGTTCTTCGCGCCCCTCTGTGTCCGGAGTTCAATCCGTCCTCGCCCCCGTTGAGGCATGGATGCCGAAATCCCGATGGGGCAGGAGCCAAGCATCGGGAAGCCATGGATGCCGAAATCTCCCGACGCATCGGGACTGACCGCCAATCGCTTCCCACCCCCCCCATCCTCTGCGGTCCTCTGCGTCCGGAGTTTATCCCGATGTCTATCGGGACGGTGAACACCCTGCGGCCACAGCCGCCATTACCCTCCCCCATACCCCGCCTATCACCCATCAACGGAACTCCGGATGGAAAGCTTACTGCCCAGCGCAGCCGAGCCTCGTTCCGCCTGACCGCAGGCCCCCAAACCGCCCGCGATCACTGACAAGTAAATATGCCCGTCGCCGCGTGGCCCCGTCGAAGCCACAGGCTAGGCACCACACCAACATAAGGAATTCGACCCATGCCCATGCCGCGCCCACAACAAGCACAAAACCGACCTTTAACCCGGAAAATTAAAAATGTTTGGCCACATTGGCCATCTTGGCCATCTTACCCCAAAACCCCAACAAAACCGCCCATTTTTCAACCTGTCCAACATGGCCAACCACAAAACCTTGGCCATCTTGGCCATCTTGCCCGTCCCC